>SLAV01000135.1 GCA_007126655.1 Haloferula sp.
ATTAAAGTGATCCCCGACCAACACCTTGCGAAGACCGCCGTTTTCCACATCACCCATGTGGAGAATCTCGCGTCCATGCTGGGATCGGGTCGTTTGATCGCGAGAAACCTTCAATCTGCGGAATCATGCCTGTCCATCGCGAATGAAGAGGTTCAGGACCGGCGAACTCGGGTGGTGATTCCGGTGCCGCCGGGTGGAGCGTTGCACGATTACGTGCCGTTCTACTTCGCCCCCCCGGTCGCCCATGCTCTTCTGCAATCACCGTGGCACCATTCCGAACGCCAAACCCCAGGGCGAGATCATCCACTTGGTCACGACCGCCCAGAATCTTGCGGCATCCGCGCGGCCATTCGTCTTCTACGACCGCCACGCGGTGGTCGGCTACGCTCAAGCCTACAACCGATTAGAGGACTTGGGGGAAATCGATTGGCGGATCTTCTTCGAGCCGCCGCTCATTGGGGATTACGCCCAGTATTGGCTCAACCGGAATGACGACCGCTTTCCCCACTGGGTCACACGCAAAGAAGTCCGGCAGGCGGAGTTCCTTGTCCATCAATAGCTCCCTTTTTCTTGTGTGAAACTGATCGGGACCTACAATCAGGCCACCAAAACGCGGGTGGAGGATTTTCTCAGGATCCATGGTATCCATTGCAACGTCGAAACCCGAGCCGATTGGTATTTCACGAAATGAGCATGGTCATTACATCCGGCGATTTGTTGAAGGTGGAGGCGGACGCCATCGTCAACACAGTGAATTGCGTCGGCGTGATGGGCAAGGGCATCGCCCTGCAATTCAAGAAGAAGTGGCCGGAGAACTTCAAAGCCTACGAAAAAGCGTGCAAGGCTGGAAGCATCCGCCCGGGGAGCATGTTTGTCCATGAACTCGGCCGTCTCGCGGGCAAGCCATACTTCATCATCAATTTTCCCACGAAGGACCACTGGCGAGGCAAATCCGAGCTTTCATTCATTGAAGACGGCCTCAAAGACCTCGTGCGGATGGTTCGGGAACATGGGATTCGCTCGATTGCGATTCCTCCTCTTGGCTGCGGCAATGGAGGCCTCGATTGGTCGGTTGTAAAGCCCCTGATCGAGCAGGCCTTTCTACCTCTCATCGGCGAAGTGGATGTCCTCGCCTACGCACCCGACGGTGCCCAGGGAACCCACTCAACCCGCTTGGAACCAGCGCAAGCTGGCGATCATGACCCGCCCGCAGGTGAATGCGGCACTCCGGCGGTTGACGCAAGGAGCCTGGCTTGAATCGACATCCCCAGCCTGATCATTGCCACAAAACCATGTCCGAATACCTCCACGTCGAGAAACCCTTCCTCGAACAGCTCGCCGCGCTGGGTTGGAAGGTCATCGACCAAGGCCAGGGCATGATTCCATCCGATCCCGCCGCCAGCTTGCGGGAGCATTTCCGTGAATGGCTGCTGCCGGAAGTCTTCCGCGAGGCCGTGCGCGCCATCAACCCATGGCTCACCGACCGCCAGCTTGAGGATTTGCAGAGCCAGATCCTCCGCCAGCCCAGCCGCACCTTGCTGGAAGCCAACGAGGAAATTCAAAAGCTGCTCTTCAAAACCCAGGTCGATGTGAACGAGCAGACCGGCGAGGTCGATCCGGTGGTGAAGCTCATCAACTTCGAGCACCCGGAGCGCAACGTCTTCCACGCCATCAACCAGTTCCGCGTCGATACCCCGGGCTGCGTCAAGGCCTTCATCATTCCGGACATCGTGCTGTTCGTGAACGGCATTCCGCTGGTGATCGTGGAGGCGAAAATCGGGGACGCCAACACCGCCAACCCGATGCACGCCGCATTCGAGCAACTGCTCCGCTACCGCGACGGTCGGGAGGAAACCCGGCTGGCCGGCCTCAAGGAAGGTGAGCCACGACTGTTTCACACCAACCTCCTGGTCATCGCCACCTGCGGGGAAAAGGCAAGCTACGGGTCGATCAGCTCGGGCTACGAACACTTCTACCCGTGGAAAGACATCTGGCCGGAGAAATTCCGCAACTACACCCCGCCTCTCGGCATCGAACGCGAACAAGAAACCTTGATCCAAGGGCTGCTCCCTCCCGAGACGCTGCTCGATGTGCTGCGCAGTTGCTCCGTCTTCATGGACACGGATTCCGGCAAGCGGGTGAAAATCGTCTGCCGCTACCAGCAATACCGGGCCGCAAAGAAAATGGTCGCCCGCCTGCGCGCTGGCAAAACGGCCGAGGAACGCTCCGGTGTCGTCTGGCACACCCAGGGGTCCGGCAAATCGCTGACCATGGTTTTCGTCGCCCGCATGATCCGCGCCGCGCCGGACCTCGCGGATTTCAAGATCATCATGGTCAACGACCGCGTCGATCTGGAAGAGCAGTTGACCGAAACCGCGAAGCTCATCGGCGGCAGAATCCACGTCATCGAAAGCTCCACCGCCTTGCGCGAACAACTCGGCAGCGATGCCTCGGACCTCAACATGGTGATGGTCCACAAATTCATTGAGCGCGAGGAACCGCTGCCCGCGATGGTCGCGGATGCCATCGCTTACGCCAAACCGCCATCCGCCGCGAACTTCGGCATCGTGAACACCTCCGAGCGCATCCTCCTGATGATCGACGAGGCGCACCGCACCCAAGGTTCGGACCTCGGCGACAATGTATTCGAGGCATTTCCCCATGCCACCCGCATCGCCTTCACCGGCACGCCATTGATCACCCAAAAACACGGCAACAAGCGCACGGTGAAACGCTTCGGCGAATACATCGACACCTACAAGCTGATGGATGCCGTGAACGATGGCGCGACACTACGCATCCTCTACGAAGGCCGCACCGCCGACACCGCGATCAAGGATCGCCACGGCTTCGACACGAAATTCGAGGATCTTTTCAAAACCCGCAGCTACGCCGAGGTGGTGGCCATTCAAAAAAAATACGGCGCAAGCGGAGACATCCTCGAAGCGGAAAAGCGGATCAAGTCGATCGCCGAAGATCTGGTGAACCACTACATCGGCAACATCCTGCCCGATGGATTCAAGGCCCAGGTCGTCTGCCACTCGAAGCTCGCCGCGATCCGCTACCAAAAAGCCATCCGCGAGGCCTTGGTCAAGCGCATCGCCAAGGAAAAACTCCGCGCCAAGCCGGATGATGCCCTCATCCGCAAACTCGAATATCTCAAAGTGGCCGTCGTGGTCTCCGGCGATGCCAACAACGAATTGGCCGTCATCACCGAAGCACGCAAGGAGGCGAAGCGCTGGAACGCGGTCGAGAATTTCTGCAAGCCATTCGATTTCGACAACCCCGAGGGCGAATTGACCGGCATCGCGTTCCTCGTGGTGTGCGACATGCTGCTCACCGGTTTCGACGCACCCATCGAGCAGGTAATGTATATCGACAAGCGCCTCAAGGAGCACAACCTGCTCCAAGCCATCGCCCGCGTGAATCGAGTGGCCAAGGGCAAGCAGCGCGGGTTCATCGTCGATTACATCGGCCTCGCCAACAACCTCACCGAAGCGCTCTCGATCTACACCGGCGAAGACGCCGAGGACCTGGAGCTTGGGCTCAAGAACCGCGCCACCGAGTTGCCGATTCTGGAGGAACGCTACCAACGGCTGCTCCAACATTTCACCTCATCCGGCGTGTCCGGCATCGAGGCATTCCTACGCGGCGACAAAACCAGCCCGCAGGCGGAAGTCGCCGTGATCCACGCGGCGGTTGCCGCCATGAAGGACATCAAACGCCGCGCGGACTTCGAGGTGTATCTCAAGAAATTCCTGCAAAGCCTCAACCTCATCCTTCCCCATCCCTCTGCCAATCCGTATCGCGGCCCGGCCCGCCGGCTCGGCTACCTGCTCCGCATGGTCAAAGAACGATACAAGGATGAATCCCTCGACATCTCGGACGCCGGCGAAAAGGTGAAGGCGCTCATCAACGAGCATCTGATCGACCTTGGCATCAATCCCAAGATCCCGCCGGTGGAACTCATGTCGCCGGATTTCCTCAAACACGTCGGCCATCACTCCGGTGGCAACCCCGAAGCAAAAGCCAGCGAGATGGAACACGCCATCCGCAAACACTGCACCGTGCACTTCGATGAGGATCCCGCATTCTACAAAAAGCTGAGCGAGAAGTTGGACAAGCTGATCGAAGAGCACCGCAACCAATGGGACCTCATCGCCAGGGAAATGGAGCCGCTCATCCGAGAGGCCCGCGAAGGCCGCGCAGCGGATGCAACCGGCCCCGACCGCAAGACCGCGGCGTTCTACGACCATGTCTCGAATCTCGCGTTCGGCGGACAAGTGCCCGAGGCCCATCAGGCATCATTCTCGAAACTGATCGCCGCGTTGGTCGAATCACTCCAATCCACCATCGACATCCTCGACTTCTGGAAAAAGCCCATCGAAGTGAAACGCCTCAAAGGCAACATCAGCACCGATCTGCTGCTCTCCGGCATTCCCCAACTGGCCGATCATCACGAGCGGATCGCCGTGGAAATCGTGAAACTCGCCGAAAAACGTCACCAGGACCTCACCCAGTGAACCCCCAGGAATCCATCGCCTACGAGGTCGTCCGCAGCGACCGCAGAACCGCCGACATCGTCATCGAGCCGGACGGGCGGGTCATCGTCCGCGCCCCGGGGCATATCCCCGACGAGCGCATTGAAGACCTCATCGAAATCAAGCGGCTCTGGATATACAAGAACCTCGCCGAATGGCGCGATCTGAATGCCACCCGTGTGGTTCGCGAATTTCGTAATGGCGAGGGATTTCTCTACCTCGGCCGCTCCTACCGCCTTCTGCTCGTCGCCGATCAGGAAGCCCCGCTCACGCTCAAAGACGGACGCTTCCGCCTGCGGCGCGACCTCGTGGACAGCGGCGAAATCCCCGCCGCCCGCAAAGCATTCCGCGATTACTTCATTGAGCGCGGGCGCGAGCGCATCACCCGCCGTGTTCGGTATTTCGCCCCGAAAGTCGGCGTGATTCCCGCAAAAACCGACGTCCGCGACCTCGGCAACCGCTGGGCGTCCTGCTCACCGAACGGCAACCTCGCCTTCCACTGGAAGTGCATGATGGCTCCCGCCAGGATCATCGACTACATCGTCGTCCACGAACTCTGCCATTTCCACCACCTCGATCACAGCGACGCGTTCTGGAACGAAGTGGACAAGATCGTGCCCGATTTCCGCGAACGCAAAGACTGGCTGCGAAAAAATGGAGCATCGATGGATTTGTAGATCATGCATCGGCAAGACCACGCTTCGGGCAATTGCTGGAGCCCTCCTCTCATTCAAACAAAAGTCCACGAAGGCGCCCGCCCCAACGTCATCGACAAACTCAAGAACCGCGAGATCCACTTCATCATCACCCCCCTCCACCCACGAGGCCCGCGCCGACGAAACCCGCATCCGCGCCACCGCCATCGCACGGAAAAGCTCCTAAGTCACCAACCTCGACACCGCCGCCGCGCGGTCCTCCCCAGGCAGCAGGCACAACGCCTCCGAGCGCATCTTCTGCGGGAATGCCTGGACGGGTTCACGCGCCGGTAGAGCGGATGATCCCGTCCAGCATGTCCAAAGCCGCCTGGCGGCCGGCGATCCGTCCTTCGAGCTGTTCGGTCTGGATCTGATCGAGGATTTCACGGAAGCGCGGCCCGGGTTCGAGGCCGCGGTCGATCAGGTCACGCCCGGTGACCAGCGGTGGCGGCAGCACCGGCTCGCTGGCGAACTCGCGCTCCTTTTCGCGGAGGAAATCGTAGTTGTCGGTGAATCCGTTCGAGGACGCGCAATCGACGCGGTGAAGTTCCATTTCCCCGGCGAAAGTCGGCGCGCCCATGAACCTCCGCACCTTCGCCACGCGCATGTCCCGCACGTGCATGAACTGCATGTGGCGCGCCACCATGAAGGAGGCACGGTCGATCACCTCGTTCGGGTAGCGCAGCCGGCGGAGGATGGCGGTGGTCATCTCCGCGCCCAGCTTGTCGTGGCCATTGAAGCGGATGCGCCCGGTTTCCACGTCCACCGTGCGGGTCGCGGGCTTGGCGATGTCGTGCAGCAGCGTCGCGAGGCAGAGGTCCGGCGGCGCGTCGGGATCCAGCAGTTCGAGCATGATCATCGTGTGGGTGTAAACGTCCCCCTCCGGATGGTATTCCGGCGGTTGCCCGCAGCCGATCAGGTCGTGGATCTCGGGGATGATGTGGCGCATCAGCCCGGTGTCCACGAGCAGTTCCACGCCGCGGCGGCGGTCCGGCCCCGTGAGGATGCGCGTGAACTCGTCGCGAACGCGCTCGACCGAGATCCTGGCCAGCAGGTCCGCACACGACGCGAGTGCCGCGCGGGTTTCCGGCTCGATTTCGAAGCCGAGCCGGGTCGCGAAACGCACCGCCCGCATCAGACGCAGGGCGTCCTCGTGGAAGCGGGCCTCCGGCCTGCCGATGGCGCGGAGCCGACGCGCGCGGAGGTCCGCCAGCCCCCCCACATGATCGATCACCCGGCCTTCAATCGGATCCTCGAAAAGCCCGTTGATGGTGAAATCGCGGCGTTTCGCGTCCTCCTCCGGCGTGGAAAACTCGACCCGGTCCGGTCGCCGCGCGTCGCGGTAGCAGCCGTCGGTACGGAAGGTGGCCACCTCCACCTGATGCCCGCCGTGCTTCACGATCACCACGCCGAAATGCGCACCCACCAGATTGGCGCGAGGGAAAAAGCCCGTCACCTCCGCGGGGGTGGCCGAGGTGGCGATGTCGTAGTCGTCCGGCTCGCGGCCGAGCAGGCGGTCGCGCACGCAGCCGCCCGCGAACAACGCCAGGTGCCCGGCGGCCGCCAGCCGCCCGGCCACCTCCACTCCCGCCTCGCGCACATTCATCGCCGCGAATGCTCCATGCCACGGCCGCTTCCGTCAACTCCGCCTGTCCATGGCGAGCCACGCGGCTCGAATCAACCCCGGTTGCGCGAAACCACAGGATTTTTGCGCAAATGCCACGATGAATCCACCCATGCGACCAGTCGGGCCGACCCGATGTGGCCTGATGGTGACCCAAGGGTCCGGAATACACCTGTAGCTGGATCGACGGCACCGCCAAAAGCCGCATCATATCAAACAATGCGGGATATGGGAGGCTACCGGCCTGAATGTCCGGGATCTGACTGCGGATGTGGATATTGTATTGGAACACGACTCGGTGAGGGCGTCCTTCAGGTGCCGCCTCACACCGGGTGATGACCATGAGCTAATCAGTGGATGATGGTTCTTTGTCCTCCTCCTGAGCTTGCGGCAGCATCGCACGGACAACCTTTGTGATCTGCTCCGCCATGGCACGGTTGCCTTCGCGTGTGAAGTGGACGTCGTCGGTTTTCTGGTAGGTTTCCAAATCCGATTTGAGCAGCGCGTGCAGGTCGTTGACCGGAATCTGGTGTTTTTGAATCACGGCAAGGGCGGCATCGCGCCACTGTCGCTCTTCGGCAGGTGAATATCGCAGCTTCTCACCAAAGCGTTGCTCATAATACGCGTAGTTGTTTTCCGGCCATGGCGTAGTCGTCGCCCAGACCAGGCTGGCGTTCGTCTCGCGCAGGCGGGTGACGAGTTGTTCCAGTCGTGCGGCATAACCTTGGATGCCACGTTCCTCCGGTTTCATGCGGCGCTGCCAGGTCATGTCGTGAAGGCCCCAGTTGAAGTGAATGACCTCCCATTCGCGCTCGCCGAGGATTCGCTCGATGGATTCAAGGCCGTTTTGGGTGGTGCCGCCGCTGTTGCCACGCTCGACGTGAGCCACCCCTTTGAGCCGGGATTGGACCCCGCCGAGATAGCCTCCGGCAATCGAATCGCCGATCAGCAGGACATTGGGCAAGCGATCTGATGGGGCTTTTTTCTCCGCGGGCGCATTGGCGTCCTCGGGCACGCCAATTTCGAGCATGGCATCGACCTCAGCATTGAGATCCGTGGTTTGTTGGGCGGGTGAGGAGGCGATGCCAATGGCAACGAGGATGAGCCCGGATAACGAAAGAATTGCGTTTTCGAAATTCATGAAATCGGGATATACCGTTCCGCATCAGGTTCAATCACAATCCGGGCAGAAGCTTTGCAGGCCCAAATTCCTATCTGTGTCGGGAATCGCAAGGCGGCGGATGACTGCGATGCCTCAAAATGCGCCAAGGCGCGGATCCGGGATCTCCGGATCACCACCCTGTCGCCATCCAGCTTTTCCCGTTTCGAAGATTGCCAATTGCGATACGAACGATTATCACGCGCACCGAAACGCGTTATGAAGAATTTTCCAAACCGCCCATGGGCATGGGTTTCCTCCGCGGCGGCAGCCATCGTCCTGGCCTCTTCCCCTGCATTGGCCGCCACCATGTCGTCCAGCCCGGAGCCGCCGCCGCGCGTTGGAGACGACATCTCGAATATCCCCGACCTGCCACCGGGCGCCACCCTCGGTTCCGACAAATGGTGGGTCAGCTCGGCGTCCTCATTCGGCAATCCGGGCATGACCGTGGGCCAGACCTTCACCACGGGAAACGGCGCGTTCCTGCTCAAAGCGGTCACGTTCCGGATCCGGAACGCCACCGAGCCGTCGAAGACCTACACCATCCGCATCGGCACGGTTTCCGGCGACACGTTCACCACCGTCGCCACCGAAACCGCGACACAGGGGTTCGCCACCGCTGACGGCGATTACTGGACCTGGACGTTCGACACCCCGGTCCTGCTCTCGCCCAACACGCTTTACGGGGTGGACGTCGGGCTCAACTCGAGCAGCAGCGCCTGGCAGACCGGGATTCCCTACGTCTATCACACCACCACGGACACTTACAGCGGCGGCACGAGGTTCCGTTCCGGCAGCGAAGGCAACGGCATCGGCGACGACTCCATCAGCCAAACGGGTGACGACCGCGTTTTCCATCTCGCCTTGGAACGGCCGCTGGGCGAAACCTTCGAGCTGGCCGCCACCAGCCCGGCCAACGGTGAGACCGGGGTGCTGGCCAGCCGCAATCTGGTGCTCACCTTCAGCCAGGACGTCGCGCCCGGTACCGGCGACATCGTCATCCGCAACCTCGGTGACGGCACCGAATCCGCCATCCCCGCCGGCGATCCGCGCCTCGCATACGAGGAGAACGTGCTGACCATCACCGCGACCGGCCTGCTCGAATGGAACACAAATTACGCCGTCCGGATCGACTCCGGCGCGGTCCTCGGCCACGAGGACGCGCCATTCGACGGCATCGACGACGACACCACCTGGACCTTCACCACCGGCGACGGCGACCCCCTGCTCGTCGTCATCGCCGACCTCAAGGATCACATCAACGGCGCGATCACGCTGAGCGCCGCGCAGATCGAGGCGCACAAGCAGACCATCGACGTCCTGCGCAACCGCTTTCCCGAAAGCGCCGACACCATCTCCGCCGTCTTCGACCTCGTCGAAACCTACGACGCGGTCGTCGGCCCGCTGTGGGTCGCGCGCGGCCAGTTCCCGAACCGCAACAACCAGCCGGTGGACCTCGATTGGACGCTCTACCACGTCATGCAGTACATCATGGACGAGATCTACACCGCGCCGGTTCTCGCCGAACATGAAGACCTGCTGGAAGGGTTCGTATTCGGCAGTCATGCCAACTTCCCCGGCCCCTGCCCGCCGCCCGAGGATCCCGATGCCAGCCACACCGTCACCATCCAGGGCAGCTTCGAGGAGACCTTCGGCCGCAATACCCAGGGGTGGACCGTACCGGCGCGCAAGCCCACCGGCACCTACCTCGCGCCTGGCACCATCGCCACGGTCACCGTGCCGCCGGAAATCGTCGATAGGGGCTATCAGGTGCGCGTCGGCGCGCACTCGTGGAACCTCGCCAACCGCCCGCCCGTCCGCCGCCTCGACCGCGCGACCCGGCTCTACCCGATCGACGACACCATCGTCAAGGTGGCCAGCCCCTACGGCGGCGGCATCTACATCGAGGTGCCCTTCCGGGCAGACGCCGGCCTGATCGACGTCACCGTCACCGGCGCGGTCCGAGCACCCTATTTCTCGGCGAAAAGTTTTCATGAGACCACGCTTGAAGAATGGCTCGATACCGAGCGCCATCACCCCGCCCCGTGGGCCGACTTCCAGTCCGACAAATTCATGATGCAGGTCCCCACCGAGTGGATTTACGCCCACCCGGATCCGGTCACACTGATGGCCGACTGGGACGCTGCCATCGGCGCGATGAATGACCTGATGGGCTTCCCCCGGGTGCGCGGCAAGGAAACGATGTATTGCCAGGTGGATGTGATCATGCGCGCCTCGGTGCACGCGCCGGGCTATCCGGCGGTCAACGTCGTCGATAATCCGAACAACGAGCGCGGCGGATACCATAACAACTACCTGGTCCGCGGCCCCGGCAACAATTACCACGGCGCGAACATCGAACTGCACGAGCAGGGCCACGCCTATTTCTTCCCGAAATTCGGCGGCGAGGTCGAGTCCACCGTCAACCTGCCGCACGTCCCGGCGATGCACCGGATGTTCGGCTACACGCTGGACGAGGCGTTCCGCGGCTCGCTCGGCTTCACCAATGCGGACCGCACCCTGGACAACACCGCCATCACGTGGATGACCAGCTTCAACTTCTCGCCGCGCGAAATGCCAATGCATGTGGCGGAAAAATCCTACCAGCTCAAGGGCCACGCCAAGTTCGTGGACATCGCCCGGCTGTTCGGCTGGGACGGGTTCGGCGACTACTGGCGCTCGTTCATGCAGGACGACGCCGACGGCGTGTCCTACGGCGCCGGCACCGACGACCTGCTGCTGCGCCTGTCGCGCAACGTCGGTCGCGACATCCGCCCGCTGTTCCACTTCTGGGGCATCCACCCGCAGAACCCGGCCTCTCTCGGCAATGCCATCGCCGCCGAAAACATCCCGCCCTCCCCCGAGATATTCGCCCTGCTCCACCACTACAAGGGGATCGTCCCGGCGGACAATGCCGCCTTCCGCGAGTTCGGCCAGGGATGGTGGAACAAGCCCGAGCCGAACATCAACGGCTTTTGGACCGAAACCGAACACGCCCGCCAGTGGGACGAGCGCATCCGCCGCTCCGGGGACGGCCACATCCGCACCGACATCACCGTCGGCGAAATGTATGTCGAGGCGTGTGCCGACCAGGTCCGCGGCCGCGTCCAGGCCCTCATTGACCTCTACTTCCCCGGCGGCAGCCCCGATCCGGAATTCGTCCCGGCACCCTACCCGGATCCGATGGGCTTCTTCGAGGATCCGCATCCATCCGCCCCGGCGGAAATCCGCATGACGGCCCTCAGCGCCTCCGCCATCCACCAGCCGGTCGAATACTTCTTCGAAAACACCACCACCGGCGCAACGCGCGACTGGAGCGCCGCCCGGACATGGACCGAGGCCGGGCTGACACCCAACCAGACATACAACTACCGCGTCAAAGTCCGCGACGCCCTCGGCAACGAAACCGGCTGGTCCGACCCGGTCGAGGCCACGACACTCGACGTGTTTCCCCCGCCGACCGTCGCCAGCCTCCACCCCGCCAAGGGAGCGACCGTGCTGGAACTCGACACCCACCTCGCGGTCACGTTCGACCTCCCCGTCGAGGCCGGCAGCGGATTCGTCACGATCCGGAATCTCACCGACGACACCGAAACACCAATCGACATCAACGACGCCTCGCAGGTCTCGTTTTCCGGCAACATACTGACGGTCCATCTGCCGGCAGAGCTCGAGTTCGGGAAAATCCACGCCGTCCACATTTCGTCCGGCGCGGTCATGAGTCTCGACAACGTCCCCTTCGAGGGTTTCACCGATGACAGTGCATGGGATTTCTCGACCTCCAACCTTGCCTGCCCGCTCGGCATCCTCAACCTGGCGGCCAACGGCGGCATCAACCCCGCCACCGACGCCCCGTGGCAGCCGGGCGACACATACCGCCTCGCCTTCATCACCAGCACCGATTCCTATCCCTCTTCCGACGACATCGAAACCTACAACGCCGAAATGCAGGCGCTCGCCGACGCATCGCCACTCAACCTCGGCGATGCCACTTGGAATGTGATCGGCTCCACCGCCACGGTGGACGCGAGGGACAACACCGGCACCAATCCAAATACAAACGGCCCCGGCCATCCAATTTTCCTGCTCGACGGCTCCACCGTCATCGCGGCGGACAACAACGAACTGTGGAGCGGAACAATCCGCCATCTGATCGACATCATGGACACCGGCGAAACATTCGACCGCACCCCATGGCCCTACACCGGCACCCGGACGGACGGCACACGAAGGTCGGGCGCCGGATCGGATCGGAGTCCTTTCGGAGCCGGCGGCGGCATCGGCCAGGGCACGCTCACCAACAACGCGCACTGGGTCTGGCGCACGAATACCAGCAGCACCTCCGATCTCCCCTACTACGCCCTCTCCGAGCCGCTCGCCGTCGAGCAGCTCATCGCCCCGACCCCGCCGGAACTGCTCTCGATCACCGACGACGTCTCCGGTGGCCCGGTGATGCTGCCAGACGCCATCGGCTACACGCTCGTCTTCGACAGGCCGATGGACCCTGCCACCATCGGAGCGGACGATTTCGAAAACGCCACCGGCACCGGGGTGGACATTGGTGGCATCGCCGTCAACAGCGACGGCGATGAAGTCACCCTCACTGTCACGCCGCTCGAGGCGGGATCCGTGCGGTTGCAGATCAGGCAGGGCGCGTTCCTCGCCGATGTCGCGGGCGTTCCCCTCGATACCGGCTCGGTGATCGCCGACGATTCGCTCATCACCGTATTGGCTGGCGGCAACGAACCTTACGCCGAATGGGTCGCCGGCTTTCCCGCTCTCGCCAATCCCGACCCCGCCATCGACTTCGACGGCGGCGGCCTCGCCAACGCGCTCGAATGGGTCCTTGGCGGCGACCCCACCGACGCGTCGGACGACGCCTCGATCATCCCCACACTCGACAACCACAGCGATCCCGACTTCGTCATCTTCACCCACCGCAGGACCGCGGAGGCCGCCGGCGACGCCAACACCACCATCAGGGTCGAATACGGCAGCAACCTCGCGGGCTGGACCGAAGCCGTTGCGGGACCGGACGTCCAAATCGGCGTCGAACCCGACGCTGTCGAACCCGGCATCGACCTCGTCGAAGTGAAAATCCGCCGCACCCTCGCCGCCGATGGCAAACTCTTCGTCCGCCTGAACGTCGTCGCCGCCACACCGTGACGAGAAGATCCCTCACCCGTAGGAGGTGCCTCCAGCTCCAACCCATCCCCACCGCACGCACCCGGACGCCCCGGAGCCAGAGGGCCACACGCGCCCCCGCGTGTCCCTTCGCGCGCCCTCGCGCGAAGGTCGGCATTCCGGCCGGGTGTCCTTCGTGCCGATCTTTTGCGTCACCCCCATCCCCCACACTTTACTTTCGTGAACAACCCATCAATTGAAAGACCCTCTGCAATCCTGTTCATCAGCTCTCGCTATCCGGCTGGTATGGCCAGAATTCGATTCCGGCATGCGAAGTTTCTGTTGGAACAGCCTCCTCAAAAGTGAAAGGCCGGGCTTTTTACGCAAAATATTGCCTGATGTGCGGCCACATGCATCTGCTGGTCGAGTCTGTTCGGGATCGTTCCATTGGCAGGGCCGAATGAATTCGGCGCTCCGTTGAGGATGAGCTTTTTCGCTTTTTCATTGTCCGGGCATGTGCTCGGACCGCCCGGAGGACCGGTCCGTGCCGAATGGAGCGGAGAGGTGGGACAAAGGGGCCGCGAGATGCAGGCTGGAGGGTGTCACCCGGATGTTGCCCGCCCTTGGATCGCGACATGTGGTTATGTCATGAGCGGGCATTGGTGAGTCAATCGTATTTTCAAATCCGCAGGCCCGCACCACGGTCGGCAACCCGCCGCCCGGGTGCACCGGGCACTGATGCGGGCGCGGGCCCCATCGTTCCGCCCTCCACAAGTTTAATTCCGGTTAGCGTCTGCCGCCGGTCGTCCTTGCCGCGGGCCACGTTTTTCGCCCAGTTCACGACGCGCCGGACCACCGGGCGGCTGTCCCATTCGAGATGGGCGATCGTGGGACGGCACCAGGCGAATGTGGGATCCGGATCCTCGCAGATCAGCGAAATGTCGGCCGGTGCGAGGATGCCGCGCTGTGCGAGGTGATCCTTCGCCGCGTGAAAAACCGGGGGTTCGCCGATGATCAGTGCGGTGGGCGGAGTGACGCGGAAGAGTTCGTCCAGCATCCGGTGGAATCCGTCGGCCGTGTCATCCCAATCCGGAAGATTGTAGGCCCCTGTCGGCAGGCCGTGCGCGCGCATTTCGTCGAGGAGGGCGCGCTCCGGCATCCCCGGCTCCGGAAGCCGCCGGTGCTCGCGGACCAAATTGACGATGCGCCGGTGGCCCAGGGCGGCCAGGCGGCGGACCAACAATCGCCCGGCTTGGACGTGGTCCGGCCCGACCCCGGCGATCGGCAGGCTGCGCCTCCGCCCGAACAGGGCGAACGCCGGCTTTTCGTATCCGACAAACCATTTCAGGATGCCCAGCGACGCGGAGGCCAGCACCCAGGCGTCCGCCCCGGTCTTCTCCACGAAACGGGCTACCCGCCGCTCATCCATGCGCAGGTCCTCGAGGGTTTTCTCGGCAAAAAACGGAACGTGCCCCGCCGCCTCCAGCTGGTAACGCAGCTCGATCATGAATTCCTCATGTCGGGCCGGCGCGTCGAAGATCAACATGCACACCCTCATGGATGGGGTGGATTGGCCATCCGGCGGGACGATCCGCCGCGGGACCCCACGCCCTTGATTCTCCAGCAGTCCCTCGCTCTCGAGCATGCGCAGTGCCGCCTCCACCGTCTTGTGGTTCACTTCCAAACCTGCCGCCAAATGATTGACCCCGGGCAGCGTCCCGGTCCAGATGCCCCGCCGCAACTCGCCCCGCAAATATTCCGCCACCTGTTCAACAGCGGAAAGCACGGTGATTGGTTTCACATGAGTCATATTGCCCCATCGGGGTAAGGCGTCGATGAGAAATGAGGGCGTTTGGCTTGAAAGGCATGGAAACGGGCGGGCGTTGAGGACGAGGTCGATGGCGAGCTTCGGGTGTGCTCGTGCACGTTTTCAAGAGGGTCGTTTCCACCCATTCACGATGGGTATGGATCGCGCTGTGGGCGTGTGAAAGCCCGGCCTGAAATGGAGTCATCAATGGTCTCGGCGCTCCGCGTGTCAAATCGCCCGTGGGTATTGCTGTTACAAGCCATGCCAAAGATCACGCCGAGGCCTCAGGGTGCGGATGAAAAGCGCTCTTTCGGATCGACTTTTCGCAGGAATGGAGGATGATGTCCTTCGGAATCCGTTCAAGCAACTGATTCCAGCGCGTCCAAATTCCAAATTCCAAAACCATGAAATCGCAAACCACCCTCATCCTCGGCTGCGTCGCCCTGCTGACCTGTATCGTCCTGGGTTATCTTATCATGCAGTCGGGCAGCGAGCCCGTCGAAGAAGCGTCCGCTCAAACCGAAAGCCAGACAAGCCCAAGGAACGCGGATGCCGGAGCCACGGAAGGAGTGCCCGAGGGCGCCACCACACGTGCGACGCGATCCACTCCGCGCGAGGCACGAGGTGATTCACACCTCGTCGAGCGGTTCGGTGAGGCCCGCACGGGATTGTCAAAAAAAATTACCAACGACCTCGCCGCGGTGTTCGATGAAGCGCTCGAAATCGGAAACATGGCCGCCACCATGGCCGGCGCCGCGAACATGGAGGAAGCCGCCACATCGCAAACCGTTGCCATGCTCGCACGAGAATTGGGTATGGACGACGAACAACGGGAACTCGCCACACCCATTATTGCGGCTGAAGTCGCCCGCCGGTTCGATGCGGTCCGCGATATGGCATCCAGCATGAGATCCGACCCCACGCCGATCATGGAGCTTTTCCTTTATGGCGACGCCCTGGCGCGCGACACCATCACCGAAGATGAATATCAAAGTGCCACCGCCGGGACCAGGACCATGCTCGAGGAAGCCGGCGCGAATATCATGGGCAGGCGACCACAATCCGCCATTCCACTGGAGGGCAGTGGCGATGGCTTCGCCAGCGAATTCGCCGATGTCCTCACACCCGACCAACAGGCCGAACTCGAAGCCATGATCAGGTCCGAAACAGATACAGCCGGATCCGCACGTGGCCGCGGAGACCTGCCATTCCAGAACGGCGTTCCGGTCATGGAGATCGAGAGGCTCGACGAAACGATCACATCGGCGCGATCAATGACATCCGGCATGCAACAAATGATGCAGGGATTCGACAGCCTCAGGCAGAACCTCGAGGACTGATGGCACGGCCCACGCCGTGGCCGGCTTCAGTCTCCGCCAGTCACAATCCACATTGAGCCTACCAATTCTTGCGGCCCGCCAAGCAAAGTTCCAAGATATCCCACGTAACCCAATCAAGACCATGATCCAAACAACCCGACGCAATTTCCTTCGCCAAACCGGCCTCGGTGCCGGTGCCCTGCTTTTCGGCGCACCCGCCATTCTGGCTGAACAGAATCTCAACAGCAAAATCCGAGTCGCCGCCATTGGTTGCGGAGGCAAGGGAAGCAGCGACATCGACAACGTCGCGCGATGCGGCGCGGAGATCGCCGCCCTTTGCGACGTCGATTCCAGACCACTCGAAACCAAGGCCGCGGAATACCCCAAGGCCGAGCGGTTCAAGGATTTCCGCAATATGCTCACCACCATGGGCGACAAGATCGACGCCGTCATCATCTCCGGCCCCGATCACATGCACGCCGTCGCCGCCGTCATGGCCATGCGCATGGGCAAGCACATCTTCTGCCAGAAGCCGCTCACCCAGACCGTTTGGGAGTCCCGCATGCTGCGCAACCTCGCCGTCGAAACCAAGGTGGCCACCCAGATGGGCAACCAGGGCAGCGCCGGCACCGGCCTGCGCCGCGCCGTGGAATGCGTGCGCGCCGGCATCATCGGCAATCCGCTGGAACTCCACGTCTGGACAAACCGCCCGGTGTGGCCGCAGGGAATCGACCGCCCCGATGGGGCCGACCCGGTGCCCGACGAACTCGACTGGGATCTCTGGCTCGGCCCGGCGGAACACCGCCCGTTCAAGGAGGACGTTTACCACCGCTTCAACTGGCGCGGTTGGAGCGACTTCGGCACCGGCGCCCTCGGCGACATGGCCTGCCACACCGTGAACATGCCCTTCCACGCCCTCGACCTCGGCTACCCGACCATGGTCGAGTGCGAAATCTCTTCCCGCACCCACAAGGAAACCTATCCGCTCACCTCGCGCGTGCGATTTGATTTCCCACAGCGCGGCGACCTGCCGCCAATGAAATTCTGGTGGTATGAAGGCAATCCGAACGACCGCATCACGCCGCTACGCCCGCATCCAGACACCGTCCTCGAACTGATGGAAGGCCGCGACGAGCTTCCACGCAGCGGCGCGCTCATCATCGGCGACAAGGGCCAGCTTTTCTCGCCGGACGACTACGGCGGCCGCTTCCACGTCAGGCTGGAGGACGAGGACGAGTTCACCCCGGGCCACCGCCATCCGTTCGCGCGTGAGGTACCCGAGTCGCTGCCGCGCTCACCCGGCCACGAACAGGAGTGGATCGATATGATCAAGGGCGGGGAGCCCGCGTTCGCAAACTTCGAGACCGCCGCATACCTCAACGAAATCATCCTGCTCGGCTGCATTGCCCAGCAGATCGGCGAAGGCAAGCCAATGGAGTGGGACGGCCCGAACATGCGTTCGCCGAACCTCCCCGAAGCCGAACAATACGTCACTCGTGAATACCGCCAGGGATGGGAGCCGCAGACCGGCTGATCCTGCACCGCGTTCTGTCGTCGGTTGAATGAACGCGATCCCAACTCATTGGCTTGTCAAAACCATTCACCCGCAGGGTGAAGGCAGGGGACCACACGCGCCCCCGCGTGTTCCTTCGCGCGCCCTCGCGCGAAGGTTGGCATTCCGGCCGGTGTCGTCCGTCCCGATCTCTCGCGTCACCGATAACCGACATGTTCCTACGGCTGGGACGCCGGAGGATGCATGCGGTGGGTGCGCTCCCCATCGCGAACACCCGGCTCGCGCGTTTCCTCCTCCTTCCATCCGCGGATTTCGGGATCAATCCACCGGCGGCACATCGTCGTCATGGACGTCGATGATCCGGGGCGCGCGGCGGTCCGGGGCAATCATCACCATATCTGCACAGGCAAACATTGAGTCGAATGCCGTTGTGTCGGCACTCGCCCATGAATCCGAACCATCACCCGGAAACTCACCGGGCCCACTTCGGAAGTTATTCGTGATTACGTAATCCATGCGCCCAACCGCACACCCCGGACCGGCTTGCGGCGAGCGATGGGGAATCACCGCTCCTCCTCGCGCATCGGCTCACCCGTCTCGAAGCGCATCAGCTCCGCGATGAAGGTCAGCGGGATGTGCCCGGTCTCGCCGTTGCGGTTTTTCGCGAGCACCAGCTCGGCCTTGCCCGCCAGCTCCTCCTTTTCCTCCTCGCTGTCGGCGTAGTAGGCCGAGCGGTAGAGCAGGCCGACAAGGTCGGCATCCTGCTCGATCGAGCCGGATTCCCGCAGGTCGGACATCCGCGGCACGCCGATGTTCTTGCCGGTGCGCGACTCGGGCCCGCGGTTGAGCTGGGCGAGGATCAATACCGGGATGTCCAGCTCCTTTGCCAGCCCCTTGATGCCGGCGGAAATCTCCGCGATCTCGCGCTCACGCGAGTTCTCCGCCTGGCGCGTCCGCGATTTCATCAACTGCAGGTAGTCGATCGCGATGAAGCGGATGTCCTCGTCGCGCTTCTTGCGCCGCGCCTTCGCACGCAGCTCGTTGATCGAGATGCCGGCGGTGTCGTCGATGAACAACCGGCACCCCTTCAGCTCGGTGGCCGCGCGGTTGATCTTGCCAAGGTCCTGCTTGCTCGGCGTGTAGCCCTTGCTGATCTTGCTGGAGGCGAATTTCGCGCGGGCGAACAACAGGCGCTGCACCAGCTGGGTGGCGCTCATCTCGCAGGAAAACACCAGCGAGGGCAGCCCTCCGTCGAGGCAGACGTGCTCGACGATGTTCATCATCAGCGACGTCTTGCCCATCGAAGGCCGCGCCGCCACCACGAACATCTCGCCGGGTTTCATGCCGTTGGTCATGCGGTCGAGCACCGGGTAGCCGGTCGGGATGCCCTGCGCGCCCTTTTCCCCGGCGCAGAGCGCCTGGAACTGCTCCATCACCTCCTTCACCGTCTGGCGCAGGGTCGGGACGCGGTTGCCCTCGGTATTCTCGCGGATCGCAAGCACCGAGGCTTCCACCGAATCGAGCAGCTCGGCCACCTCGTCCGGCGAGTCGTATGCCCGCGACACCGATTCATTCGCCGTGTGGATGATCGAACGCAACACGAACTTGTCCTTCACCAACTGCTGGTGGTGGAGGAAGTGGCCGGGCGTCGGCGCGTAGGTGTAGAGGTCGGTGAGTGTCGCCGGGCCGCCGCAGCGATCGAGCAGCCCGCGGTCGAGCAACTTCTGCACCAGCGAGACGAGCTCGATCTCCTCGCCCCGCTCGAACATCTCCAGCAGGTGCCCGAAAAGGGCGCTGTGCTGGGGCAGGTAGAAATGCTCCTTCGTGAGCTTCTCCTCAATGGCACGGGCAAGGTATTCCTGCGGATCCTGCAGGATCGAGGAAAGGATGCTTTTCTCCGGGCCGAGGGCGTGTGGAAGCGCGCGGGTCACGTCGTCGGCGTCGCGGTTCTCATCCGGCTTCTGCAGCGAGGCGGCCTTGTTCCTGGCGGGGGTCTTTTCGGTATCGGTGGGCATGGGCGAGGGACAACATGCGGAACGCGCGCGTAGCGGGTCAATGTTGGCAATTTGTGAATATCCGTGCATAACCGCCCCCATGCGTGCGGTGATCCAACGGGTGAGCGAGGCGGCGGTGGCCGTGGACGGGCGGGAGATTTCCCGTATCGGTGGAGGATTGCTGGTGCTGCTGGGCGTTGCGGATGGGGACGCGCCATCGGACGCCGCGTGGCTTGCAGGCAAAATCGCCGCGATGCGGATTTTTGGCGACGAAGAAGGAAAAATGAATCTCTCGCTCCGCGACACCGGCGGGGAGGTGCTGGTGATCAGCCAGTTCACGCTGCATGCCGCCACCCGCAAGGGCAACCGGCCCTCCTTCATCCGCGCCGCCCGCCCGGAGATCGCGGAGCCGCTCTACGAGGAGTTTCGCCAACTGATCGGAGGCGAAACCGGTCGCCCTGCGGGTGGCGGCGTGTTTGGAGCCGACATGAAGGTCTCGCTCGTCAACGACGGGCCGGTCACCCTGGTGATCGACAGCCGCGCCAGGGAGTAGCGGCTTGGAATTTCATCACAGAGGCTCTCGTTCACCTCCAACACCGGCAGCCCGGACTGCGGGAAATCCCCGGAAATGCCCGACTCCCGGAGATATGGCGTGATCCGGAACCGCCACTCGCTTTCCGGCGACACCGGCTGCAAATCAGCCATGAAGTCCCCCGCCATGGCGGATCCGGAAGTGGCAAGGACCAAACCGCACATGGCGGACTTCAGGAAAGACAGGAAAGTTTTCATCGGACGTTATTGAATTCACAGATTTCATAACGCTTCGCCCCACCCGTGCATGCCCCCAAGCGGACCGAAACCAGTTGAACTGATGCAACGGCCCGGTAAGCCGACTTGTCGGGAAAAGGACAGGGCTGGTTTTTTGTTCCTGATGGATGGTTCGAGGCGCACGGGGGCAACAACGCGATTGCAGCGGGGCTGTTGCACGGTTCCTGTGGAAACCTCACCTCCGCCGCTTTTTCCCACCCGTTTTCTTGCGCCGGACCGGCTGCGCGGGCGAGTCGTCCAGCAGCGCGGTGTAGGTGTAATTGAAATGTTCCAGCTTCCTGCGAGGAATCTCCCGCTCGATGAAAATCTCGACCGATTTCGCGAAATCCAGCTCGTCGGCCGTGAGGATCGTGAACGCGTCGCCCTCCGCCTCCGCACGGCCGGTGCGGCCGATCCGGTGCACATAGTCCTCCGCGTTCTCCGGCACCCGGTAGTTGATCACGTGCGAAACGCCCGAGATGTCGATCCCGCGCGCGGCCACGTCGGTGGCCACCAGGATCTCGTATTCGCCCTCCTTGAAGCCGGCCAGCGCCTTCATCCGGTCTGCCTGGCTGATGTCCGAGTGCATCGCCGCCACTTTCACCTGGCCGGTCGTCTTGATCAGTGAGGTCACCTGGTCCGCCTCCTTGCGGGTGCGCGTGAAAATCATCACCGAGTGGTAATTCGTCTGCTTCAGCAACTCGAGCAGCAGCTCGTCTCGCTGGTCCATCGCCACCGGGTAGAACGCGTGCGTCACCGTGGACGGGATCGAAGCCCGCGCGATCTCGATGCTCTCCGGGTCGGTGAGACACCACTGCGCGAAGGTCTGGATCGCGGGCGGCATCGTCGCCGAGAAAAACAACGTCTGGCGCCCCTCCCACGGGCACAGGTTCACGATTTTCCGCACCTGTGGGAGAAAGCCCATGTCGAGCATCCGGTCCACCTCGTCGAGAACCAGCGTCTTCAGCTTCCCGAAGCGCATGCTGCCACGATAAAAATGGTCGATCAACCGGCCCGGGGTGGCGACCACGATGTCGGCACCGGCCTCAAGCGCCTCGGCCTGCGGCCCGAGGCCGACGCCGCCGAAAAGCAGCGCCACATTCAGCCCCGTGTGAGCCCCGTATTTCTCGAATTGGCCGGCCACCTGGTGCGCCAGCTCGCGCGTCGGCTCCAGCACAAGGATCTGCGGCTTGCCGAGTTTTTCGATTTTCGAAAGCGTCGGCAGTGCGAATGCGGCCGTCTTGCCGGTTCCCGTCTGCGACGCGCCAATCACGTCGCGCCCCGAAAGCACCAACGGAATGGCCTGCGCCTGGATCGGCGTCGGAGTGGTGTAACCGGTTTCCCGAATCGCCTGGATCACGGCTTCAGAAAGCCCAAGTGTTTCAAATCCCATGTGGAGTCGTTATGCGGGCTGCCACCGGCGTGGTCAAGGTGCGAAATGAAACAAAGTCCCGGCCGCCACTACCCCCCGGGATCCAGCAGCTGGTTCATCGCGATCGCCGGATTCGTCTCGCCTGCGCGGCCCACCAGCACGGCGGGCACTCCGGCCACCGTGCTGTGCGCCGGCACGTCCTCAAGCACCACGCTGCCCGCACCCACCTTCGAGCCGGTGCCGATCTCAACCCGTCCGAGGATCTTCGCCCCCGCGCCGATCAGCACGCCGGAGCGGATGACCGGATGACGGTCGCCCGTTTCCTTGCCGGTGCCGCCGAGCGTCACCTCGTGGAGGATCGACACGTCGTCCTCGATGATCGCCGTCTCACCGACGACGAACGACGTCGCATGGTCGATCATGATGCCACAACCGATCCGCGCCGCCGGATGGATGTCCACAGCGAACACCTCGCTCGACAGGCTCTGGAGATACAATGCCAACCAGCGCCGCCGGTCGTTCCAGAACTGGTGCGACACCCGGTAGGTCGTCAGCGCCAGAAAACCCTTGAAAAACAAAACCGGCTCAAGCGGTGAGAAACAAGCCGGGTCGCGGTCGTAAATTGCCAGCATGTCGCGAATCGCGCCATGCAGAATCAACGGATGTTCCGTGAACACGTCCCGTATCAGCGGCTCGAGGGTGGCCCGCGGCATGTCCTCGCGGGCAAGTCTGCGGGCCAGTCGCGCGGCCAGCGCCTCCGCCGGCGTCGCACGCGAGAAAATCACATCCTCGAGCAAATGCGCGAGCGAGGGTTCGTCCTCAAGCACCCACATCGCCTCGTTCCTCAGCGCGCGCCAGGCGGTTTCCACATCGGCCTTGCGGCCCTTGCAAAGCCGGGCGACCATTTTACCATTCGTCACCACGTCAGCATTTTGATTCGTTTTGTCCATGAGGATCTCCCAAAAATTGGAATACGCGTGCCGGGCCTTGGCGCAACTCGCGAAATGTGCCGATGGTCGGCAGCTTACACGTCTGGACGACCTCGCGCAACGCGAAGCAGTCTCCGCCAACTTCCTCGTCCAAATCCTCAACGACCTCCGCCGCGCCGGCCTCGTTGAAAGCCGCCGCGGCATCGGCGGAGGGTATCTCCTCGCCCGCCCCGCCGAGTCGATCACCCTCCGCCAAATCGTCGAGGTGGTGGACCCAACGCTGCTCGAAGCCTCCGTTTCCAGCAGCGGCGAGTCCGGAGCCGCCGTGGCCCGGGCCTGGTCAACCGTCGGCGGGAAAGTTGCCAACTCGCTCGAATCCGTCACCCTCGCCAACATGCTCGAATCCCCGTCCGCCCCGATGTTCCACATCTGAACCGCACCCGCCGAATCCTGCCAAAAGCACCCGTCGGCATTTCCGGGAAGACGCGCCGCGAATCAGGCGTATCCTCAGCACTTCATGATTCAGTGGTTCGCACGCAACTCGATCGCCGCCAACTTCCTGCTCCTCGCCATCCTGCTTTTCGGCGCATGGTCGGCGGTCGAGCGGGTGCCGATGGAAGTACAGCCGCCGCTCATCTTCAATCGCGTCGATGTGATCATCAACTACCGCGGCGGCACACCCGAGGACGTCGAACGCGCTGTCGTCGTCCCGATCGAAAACGCCCTGGAAAACCTCGGCGGGGTCGAAAGCATCTCCTCCCGCGCATACAGCGGCGGCGGCCGCGTCACCCTGAACCTCACCCGCCGCGCCGACCCGCGCGAGGTCATGGAGGAGGCGCGAACGCTCGTCAGCCGCATCAGCACGTTCCCGCAGGAACTGGAACCGCCGACTTTCCGGATTCCCGACAGCTCGCGGTGGTTCGACGTCATCAAGCTCGCCGTCGTCGGTGACCTGGAAGCAACGGAACTGCTGCGCGCCGCCCAGCGCGTCCGCGACGACATCACCGACATGCGAGGCGTCTCGCAGGCCAACATTTTGGGATCCACACCGCCGGAAATCGCCATCGAGGCCGATCCGGAGCGACTGCGCGATTTCGGCCTCACCTTTTCCGATCTGGGCGACGCGATCCGCCGCTCATCGCTCGACGTGCCCGCCGGCCAGATCAGCGCCGACGAGGGCGTCCTGATGATCCGCACCCGCGGCCAGGCCTTCACCCAAGAGGAATATGAATCCATCCCCATTCGCAGCCAGAACGGCTCCGAAGTGCGGCTCGGCGATGTCGCCGCGGTCAGCGACGGCTTCGAGGAGCGCGAAATCCGCATCCGCCACAACGGCGTGCCCGCGTTGCTCGTCGAGGCCCTGCGCGCCGGCGACGAAAACGCGCTGGAAATCGCCGACAGCGTCGCCGCATACGCCGCCACCGGCCACGAGCGCTTTCCTCAGGGCATCTCGCTCCACGTCTGGGACGACTCCTCGGAGGAACTTCGCGGCCGCCTCGGCACACTGGTCACCAGCCTGCTCCTGGGCAGCCTGCTCGTCCTTCTCGTGCTCGGTGTGTTCCTGCGCCCGATGATCGCGCTCTGGGTGATCATCGGCATCCCGGTCGCCTTCGCCGGCGGATTCATCGTCATGCCGTATTTTGGCCTCACCTCCAACGTGATGAGCATCTTCGGATTCATCATCGTCGTCGGCATCATCGTGGACGACGCCATCGTCACCTCGGAAAACATCTACTCGAAACTCCGCGAACGGCTCGAACCCATCGAGGCAGTCACAGTCGGTGCCAAGGAGGTCACCGTCCCCGTCACCTTCGGCGTGCTCACCACGATCGTCGCCTTCATACCGCTGATGTATTTCGACGGGTATTACGGCTCCCTCACCCGCCAGATCCCGCCCATCGTCGGCGCGGTGCTCCTCTTCTCACTGATCGAAACCAAGCTCGTCCTCCCCAGCCACCTCAAATCCGTCCGCGTCCACCGCACCCGGCTCAACCGCTTCGAACGCTTCCAGAAGAAAATTGCGGACGGCCTCGAAGCATTCGTCAAAAGTGCCTACGAACCCGCCCTGCGCCTCGCCTGCCACCACCGCTACACCACCCTCGCCCTTTTCTTCGCCACCGGCCTCGCCGCACTCGGCTACTTCTCCAGCGGCGTGCTCGGATTCGTCAGCATGCCCTCCGTGGACCGCAACCGCATCAGCGCATGGATGAACATGCCGCGCGACACCCCCGTGGAGGTCACCGACGAGAATGTCCGCCGCATCGAAGCCGCCGTTGACCGCCTGCGCTCCGAATTCATCGACCCGGGCACCGGTGAATCGCTGATTGGCGACTCGGTCGCCTGGACCGGTGGGCGCGCCCACCGCCGCAGCGACTTCGATTCGCGCCGCGGCACGGTGATGATCGCCGTCACCGATCCCGGCCAGCGCTCCGAACCGGGACCGAAAAACAGCGAAATCGCCGCCCGTTGGCAGGAACTCGTCGGCGAACTCCCCGGCTCGACCCACTTCGCCATCTCCGGCGAACGCGGAAGCTGGGGCCGCTACGACGATACCGACTCACTCCAGATCGAACTGCGGGGCCCCAACAGCCCCGAGAAGCTAGCCATCGCAAGGGAAATCGAGGAGATCCTCGAATCATACGAAGGGATCTCCGCCGCATGGAACGACATCGGCGGCAATCGCGACGAACTCCTCATTTCCATGCGCCCCGAAGGCACCGCCCTCGGACTCACCAAACAGGATCTCGGCCGCCAGGTGCGCGCGGCGTTCTTCGGCGAACAGGCCCAGCGCATCCAGCGCGAACGCGACGACCTGCGCGTCATGATCCGCCTCCCACGCGAACGCCGCCAGTCGCTCGACACCCTCGAACACCTCCGCATCCGCACCCCCGCCGGAGGCAACGCCCCGTTCCACGCCGTGGCCTCCGCGGAATTCGTCCGCGCCCCGGCCCGCATCGACCGCCTCGATGGCGCGCAGATCAACACGGTTTACGCCCAGCCTGCGGATGAAATGGTCGATATTGTCGCCATCGCGCGAACGGTCGCTCCACAGGTCTCCTCCATCGTCAACCGCGAGGACGATCTCTCCTGGCGCTATGCCGGCTACGTCGCCGAGCACGAGGAAACCCGCCGGCGCGTCATCATCGGCGGGTTCGCACTTTTCCTCACCCTTTACGCGCTGCTCGCTATTCCGTTCAAATCCCTCTACCAGCCGTTTTTCGTGATGATCGCCGTCCCCTTCGGAGCCATCGGCGCGCTCATCGGACACCTCATCATGGGCATCACGCCCTCTTACCTTTCCATCTTCGGCATCCTTGCCCTGGCCGGCGTCGTCGTGAACGACTCGCTCGTCATGGTCGATTTCATCAACCGCCGCACCCGCGCCGGCGAGAACCTCCTCGAAGCCGTCATTCACTCCGGAACCCGCCGCTTCCGCCCCATCCTCCTCACCTCGCTCACCACCTTCGTGGGCCTGCTGCCACTGATGTTCGACCCCTCGCTCCAGGCGCAGTTCCTCATCCCGATGGCCACCTCCCTCGCCTTCGGCATCCTCTTCGCCACCGTCATCACTCTCTTCCTCATCCCCACCACCTACCTCGCCGCCGAGGACGTCCGCGCCCTGCTGCGACGCGCGTTCGACTGGTATCGCAAACCCTTCTCGTGAAAAACACATCACCACCTCTTCATCGGGATGGCCGAAGGCCTTCCACCCGCATCAGAAAGCCAAGGGACACCGCCACCATTCGATCCTGCGGAGCCTCGCCTACAAGTGGCAGCGCATCCTCTTCCGCTGCTGGCAGGATTCCCGGATCTACGATGAAGCCCGCTACATCGAAGCCCTGAAGGCCGCGTCCAGCCCCCTGGTCCCCATCATCAACCAGCTCCTGAAAACCACCGGCGAAAATTGTGAAAAAC
>SLAV01000221.1 GCA_007126655.1 Haloferula sp.
CGTCATCCGGCTTTCGAGCCAACTGCCGTCGTGTTCCTTCACGGCGTCGGCCAGCGCGCGCACGAGTCCGGGCCGGTCGGGCCCCAGCACGGTCATCACGAGAGAGGTCTGCATGCGGCGAGGAAACCACAGCCGCCCGCGTCTGCCAACCGGATAGATTTTCCGACCCCGCCGTCGTCTGCCGCGTACAAGTTCGCACTTGGCAAGGCCCGGCGATTTCGCGAAACCACAGGTGTTCCGGCACGCCGCGAACGGTGCAACCCAAACCCGACCCCATGCATACCTTGACCCTCCTGTCGTTCTTCGCGTTCACCGCGCTCGCCGCGCTCCTGACCTGGTCGATCACCCGCAAGGACGAGCGCGTCAGTTCGGACGGATTCTTCCTCGGCGGCCGCAAGCTGACGTTCCCGATCATCGCCGGCTCGCTCCTGCTCACCAACCTGTCCACCGAGCAGATGGTCGGCCTCAACGGCGCGGCCTTCAACGACGGCCTCAGCGTGATGGCGTGGGAGGTCATCGCGGTGCTCGCGCTGGTGATGATGGCACTGTTCTTCCTGCCGCGTTTTCTCAAGGCCGGCATCACCACCGTGCCGCAGTTGCTGGAGAAGCGTTACGACGCACAGACCCAGATGATCGCGAACCTGATCTTCCTGTCCGCCTACGCGCTGCTGCTGATCCCGATCATCCTCTACAGCGGCGCGATGGGCCTCTCGCAAATGCTCGACCTGCGCGGCCTCACCGGCATTCACGAGCCGGTGAACCTGTTCGGACTGACGCTGGAACCCGACACGGTGATCCTCTGGGGCACCGTCTGGCTCATCGGCATCATGGGTTCGCTCTACTCGCGCTTCGGCGGCCTCCGCACGCTGGCGGTGCTCGACACCATCAATGGCATCGGCCTGCTCGTCGGCGGATTCATGATCGCGTGGTTCGCGCTCAATGCCGTGGGCGACGGCAACGGCGCGCTCGCCGGCTGGCAGTCGCTCAAGGAGACGCATCCCGAGCGCCTCACATCAATCGGCGAACGCGACCAGAGCGTGCCGTTCTCCACGATTTTCACCGGCGTCGCCCTGCTCAATCTCTTCTACTGGTGCACCAACCAGCAGATCATCCAGCGCACGCTCGGTGCCAGCAGCCTCGCCGAAGGGCAGAAGGGCGTGCTCCTCACCGGCGCGCTCAAGCTGCTCGGCCCGATCTACCTCGTCATCCCCGGCATCATCGCCTACCAGCTATACTTCGATCAGGGCGTGCGGGCGGACCAGGCATACGGCAGGCTCGTTTTCGACCTGCTGCCGGCGCCGCTCACCGGGTTCTTCGCCGCGGTGATGGTCGGGGCGATCCTCAGTTCGTTCAACGCCGCGCTCAACAGCACGTCCGCGCTCTTCAGCATCGGCCTCTACCGGAATGTCATCAATCCCGCCGGCAGCGAGAGGTCGATGGTCCGGGCCGCGAAGGTTTTCGTCGTCGTCACGGCCATCGGCGCGATGATCATCGCACCCTTGCTCGCCGGCCAGGAGAGCATCTTCGCATACCTGCAGAAGATGAACGGGATCTACTTCATCCCGATTTTCGCGGTCGTCGTCGTCGGCCTGCTCGCCCGCCGCGTGCCCGCCGTAGCCGGCACGGTCGGACTCATCGCGGGGGTTTTGCTGATCGCATTCGGTTACTTCCTTCCCGCGATCATCAACCCGGTCGTCTGGCTCGGTATCCATGAGTTTCATTTCCTCGGTATCGTATTCGCCCTGCTCGTCGGCATCATGCTCCTGATCGGGAAGGTCTCCCCCAGGGCCACCGACTGGAAACTCGAGGCCGACACGCCGATCGACATGACCCCGTGGAAAAACGCCAAATGGGCCAGCCTCGGACTCGTGGTCGTCGTCCTCGCGATCTACATCTTCTTCGCCTTCTGACCCCCGGCGCGCAACGCGCTCCGGCCCCGAATCGGGTGCGATCACCCGCAACAATAAATTTCCTGGAACGTCGTTTGCGCGCACTTGCGGCTTGGCAGGGGTGCGGAGCGGGTTTCCATTAGCGGGCGAGGATGATTGCTGTTCAGGAAGGCCACCCGGTACCGGGACTCGGGGACGAGATGCGCGAGGCGTTTTCGGCCGGCGGCCTGATGTCGAAATCGCGCGACTTCGAATACCGGCCGCAGCAGCAGGAACTGGCCGTCGCCGCCGCCGGGGCGTTCTGCCACGCCGAGCCGCTGGTGGCCGAGGCCGGCACCGGGGTGGGCAAATCGCTCGCCTATCTGGTGCCCGCCGCGCGCTTCGCGCTTGCGACGGGTCGCCGGGGCGTCATCTCGACCCACACGATCAACCTCCAGGAACAGCTCGTGCGCAAGGACATCCCCATCGTCCGCCGCCTGCTCGGCGAGGAGCTTCCGGCGGTGCTGCTGAAGGGCCGCCAGAACTACCTCTGCCCACTGCGCCTGCGCCGCGCCCTGGAGCAACAGGCCGACCTCTTCACCAGTGGCGAATCCGAGGAACTCGAGGCGATCCGCCACTGGGCCGAAGGCACGCGCGACGGCACGCTCAGCGACCTCGACTTCCAACCGCGGATGAAAGTGTGGCTCCAGGTGTGCAGCGAGGCGCACATCTGCACCTCGCGCACCTGCGGCCCGCGCGGCGGCTGCTTTTATCAGGAATCCCGCAAGGCCGCAGCCGACGCCCGGCTCATCGTCGTGAACCACACGCTATTCTTCGCGCTTCTCGACACCACCGAGCACGAAGAGGAAGACGACGAACGCCCCGGCGGGTTCCTCTTTCCGAACGACTTCGCCGTGCTCGACGAGGCGCACACCATCGAGCAGGTGGCCGCCACCCAGCTCGGGCTGCGGGTTTCCCAGGCCGGGCTGCGGTTCGATCTGGGCCGTCTCTACAACCCGCGCACCCGCAAAGGCCTGCTCAAGGCATTCCGCAAGGCGGAGCCGCTGGTCGCGGTCGAGGAAGCGCTCAGCGCCGTCGAGGCGTTTTTCCACGACATCGGGCAGGTCGCGAAATTCGGAAATTATTCGAAGGAATTCCGCGTCCGCGAGCCAGGCCTGGTCGAGAATTCGCTTGCCGCGCCGTTCCGCCGCGTCTGGCAGCAGATCGACGCGCTCGCCGCGGACGTCGAAAACGAAGCCACCCGCTCCGAACTCCAGGACGCCTCGCGCCGGCTGCGCGAAACGCACGGAGCCGTCTCGGTTTTTCTCGACCAGGAGGATCCCGGCAACGTCTGGTGGGTCGAGCGCGCCGGACGCGGGGAGGAGCTTTTCAACCTACTCGGCGCACCGGTCGATGTGGCCTCGCGTTTGCGCCCGCTGTTGTTCGATGGCAGGAAAAGCATCGTCCTCACCAGTGCCACGCTCGGGGTGGGGGACCCGTCGCTCGCTTACTTCAAGCGCCGCGTCGGCTCCGAATCCGCCCGCGCGATGTGCATCGGCAGCCCGTTCGACTTCCAGCGGCAGATGCGCGTCCGCATCCACCGCAACATCCCGGATCCCGGCGCGCCGGGATACGACGAGGCGCTCGCCGACGGCATCCGCCGTTCACTCATCGAGAGCGAGGGTCGTGCCTTCGTCCTCTTCACCAGCTATCGCACGCTGCGCGACGCTGCCGAGCGCCTCCGCCCTTTTTTCCGGGAACAGGGCTGGCGGTTGCTGCTCCAGGGCGACGGGCTGCCGCGCCACCGCATGGTCGAGGAATTCCGCACCGACATCCAGAGCGTGCTCTTCGGCACCGACAGCTTCTGGGCCGGCGTGGACGTGCCCGGCGAGGCCTTGTCCAATGTCGTCGTCACCCGCCTGCCCTTTGCCGTGCCGGATCACCCGCTCACCGCCTCGCGAATCGAGGCGATCCAGCAGGCTGGCGGCAACGCGTTCATGGAATACTCCGTGCCCGAGGCCATCCTCAAGCTGCGCCAGGGCGTCGGCCGCCTCATCCGCACCGGCTCCGACAAGGGGCTGGTCTGCATCCTCGACAACCGCATCCTCACCAAACGCTACGGCAACGTTTTCCTCCGCGCCCTGCCCGAAGCCCCGGTCGAGGTCATCCATTGACAAGCGGCTCCAGCCTGCGAATCGCCTGCTGTAATTCTCCCGCGCTCCACTGTCCCGGTGCCGTCGGCGCATCGCCGAGGAAACCGTAATTCAACACGCTGCCGCACTGCGCGCAAAGCAGCCGCGAAACCACCGCCAACGGCCCCATGCCCATCGTCGCCACCGCAACACCCTGGTCCTCCCGCTGGAAATCCGCCAGCCGCGCCAGATCCGCCGGCGTCCGGATCATTGCCGCCACCTTGAACACCGCCGCACCCGCCTCGCGCGCCGCCGCCGCCTTGTCACGCAGTTCGGCAAGTTCCGGCGTCCGCTCGAAGTCATGGAAAGAAGCGACCCACGGCACGCCGGCCTCCCGCACCCCGTGTAAAAATTCCACCGCCATTCCGATGCTCGCCACCTCGAGGTCCACGGCGGCCGCATCCGGCAGCGCCCGCTCCAGCATCGCGAGCCGGGCCGGATCGTCCGGATCCACCGCGCCCCCCTCGTCCCCGCGCCGGGCCGTCATCAAGAGGGGCTGCTCAAGCAAATGTCCCCATCGCACGCGGTCACAGTCCGCGCCCAGCAGGTCCAGTCTCAGCTCGACGAGGTCGCAGGCCGCGCGGGCTGCCGTTGTGTCGAGTGAATCGAGTGTCCCGAGATCTCCGACACTTCCGACCACCGTGCCGCGCCCGACCCCTTGATTCCATGAGTGAATGGCCATGTCTAGTGATGCCCCGTCCATTCCCGATACGTCAACCCCATCGGTATCAAGCGATTCCGCATGCGGGATTTTTTTTGAAACCGGCGTTCTTTTCTCTGGTCAAGTGGTGGGTCGATTTTTAGCCTCAAGGAAATCCCAAGCCCAATATGAATTCACCTATACGCACACTCGGATTCGCCTGCGCGGCGCTTTTCCTCGTTCCCACTCCGGTCGATGCGCAGACGGCCGCCCGCGCCAACGCCGACCGCCCCGATTTCGAGGAACTCCAGTCGCCGCAGATCCAGACGCAGACCCGTCAGAAAAGGTTCACCCCGCGCGACTGGCTGGAAATCGAGGCCGCCATCACCATCGACGCCCGCCCCGAACCACCCTCCGGCATGCTCGACCGCCTGCTCGTCAAATGGTATGTCGCCGTGCAAAACCCGGATGAACGTGGCCAGTTCTTCCTACTCACCCGCGAGGTCAATCACGTCAATGTTCCCATCGGGGAAGAGTTTTATTCGTCGGTTTACCTTTCGCCGTCATCGATCCGGCGCATTACCGGGAACTACCGCAACGCGCGGCGTTCAATCGAATTCGTAGGCTACGAAGTCTATTTCGATGGCGAGGTCATCGCCCATGCCGCCAACCGTGGCGCGCGCGACCAGTGGTGGACGATGCCCTCCGACCGCATCGCGGCCAGCGACAGCGTGCCGCTTCTCACCAAGCCCGAAACTCCCTTCGCCGCCATGTGGTGGGATCGCTACGCGGAGGTCGCCCCGGAGTGATGAGACGCTTGATGGATGAGCCAGGCATCGGTTCGTGCGCACTCACATGATTCGTTCTTGCCGTCCACCGGCGATTAGCGTTTAAGCTTTCCAAGTCCCAGTCCCACACACACACCATGGCAGATCCCTCGACTTCGGTCGCACTCAGCATCGGTTCCCAACACGTCGGCATGGCCGTCTTCGAAACCGCGAAAAACGGCGGCATCGTCCTGAAGAAATACGATTCGGAGGTTCTCACGGCGGATCCCGGCATGGAGTCTGCGAGAGCCGCCCAAACCAGGGCCGCGATCAGTGACCTCGTCGGGCGCCTCGGAGTCGCCAAGTCCAAGGTTCGATATGCGATCTCCGGACAGGCCGCATTCATCCGATTCGTCAAACTCCCGCCGCTGGAGGACGACAACATCGAACAGTTGGTCGTCTTCGAGGCTCAGCAACACGTCCCGTTTCCGCTCAACGAGGTGGTATGGGACTACGAGCTGCTTGAAGGTGATGGGGAGAAGGAATGCGTCATTGTTGCCATCAAGACCGACGCCCTCGATGAGATCAACGAATCCGTTGGTGAGGCGGGCTTGGGAACCCAGGAAGTCGATGTTTCGCCGATGGCGATGTACAATGCTTATGTTTCATCATACGGCAAGCCCGAGGAGACCACGCTGCTGATCGACATTGGCGCAAAGACGAGCAACCTGCTCTACATGCAAGGGGATCGTTTTTTCACCCGCAGCGTTGCGATCGGCGGAGCCACCGTCACCGCGGCCATCGCCAAGGAATACGGCATCCCGTTCGCAGATGCGGAGGCACAGAAAATCGACAACGGTTTGGTCGCCCTCGGCGGTGGCCATACCGAGCAGCTTGATGAGTCGGTCGCCGCGCTTGCCATGGTCATACGCAACTCGCTCACCCGCCTGCCTGCCGAGATCGCACGCACGACGAACTACTATCGCAGTCAGCATGGCGGCGCCGCGCCCAAGAAGGTCTTGATCGCGGGCGGAGGTGCCAATCTTCCCTACACCCTCGAATTTTTCCACGAGAAACTCAATCTCCCGATCGAGTTCTTCAATCCACTGCGCAACATCGCCATCAGCAAAAAAGTCGATGCGGACCGCGTCAGCAGCGAAGGTCTGATGATGGGCGATCTTGTAGGCCTGGGCCTGCGTGGCCACGGCAAGACCTCGATCCACATCGATCTCGTTCCAGCCACCGTCGAACAATCGCGCGCCGATGAAAAGCGCCGCCCGTTCCTCATCGCCGCCGCCGCCCTGCTCGTGGCCGGATGCGCGGCATGGGCCGGCTTCAATCACCTGGCGGCCGGCAGGGCCGCCGACGAAGTCCGCACCATCACCGAGACCCGCGATTCGCTCGAACCATACCATTCCCAGATCCAAAACCTCTTCGAACGGGAGGAGGAACTCCGGGAAACGGCATCACGCTTCACTGACCTCGAAAACGAGCACTCACTATGGATCGACGTGCTCAACGAACTCAGCGGTGCATTCGCCACCGACGTCCTCTGGTTCGCCGACATGGAGCCGCTTCACCGCTTCAATCCGGCGTCCGGCGACCGCGGCAGTTCCGGAACCTCCGTCGTCGATTCGAACTTTGCCTCCGCCAACTACGGAGCCGGTTCGTTCGCCGACATCCGGCGTTCGGGCGGCGGGGATGCCGCTTCGCAAGGCGCTCCCACGATCAATGCGGTGCGCGTCACCGGCTACTGGCGGGAAAACCCGCGGGGTCAAAACGTCGTCTCCGACCTGCTCAGCGACTTGCGCGAACGATCCGAAATGTTCCGCTTCACCGCGGTGGATGGACAAGGGAATGAAACCCCGCTCGACGAAGGGCAGATCATCACCGAAATCCAGACTGTCGCACAGGCAGACGACGACCTTGCCTACCGGTTTCGAATCGTTCTTCCGCTCTCCCGGGAGATCGCCATGCAATAATCTCACCACCTCCATTCACAAGCCGTCCAACCATGAGCTGGATTCAACAGAACAAGTTTATCACATCCCTCGCCGCCGCTACCATCGTGTTATGCGGGGCGCTGCTTTACCTCGGTTCCAAGGGATCTTCCCGCTACCAGGATTTGCTGGATGATTTCCGACAGGCCGAGTCCCGGGTTTCCACATTCGAACGGCTCGAGCTCTACCCGAACCAGGCCAATCTGGATGGCAAGACCAAGGCGCTCGCGGATTTCGAGGAGTCCATCGCCAGTCTCAAAAGCCGCTTCGAACAATTCCGGCTACCCGCTGCGGAACGGATTTCGCCGCAGGACTTCAGCGTTCGCCTCGGCGAGACCAATGAGGAAGTGACAAGCCGCCTCCGGGATGCGAATGTCAACCTGCCGGATGGGTTCTACAGCGGGTTTGAAGGCTACACCGCCGGGCTGGCACAGAGTGGTGCAACCCCTGTTCTGGGGCGCCAGCTCACTCTCGTGGATTCGATCTTTTCAGATCTGGCCGCGGCAAGGCCGGCGGAGCTCATCAATTTCCGCCGCATCCGACAGCCCGAGGAGACCGGCGACGAGTATCAACCGGATGAAGGCGACATTACGCGGCCCCACTCTTTCGAACTCACATTCCGCGGCAGCGAAGCATCAGCCAGAAGGTTCCTGACCAATATCACGAATACGGATGATCATTTCACCGCCATTCGCACGGTCCGCATCCGCAATGAAAGGGGCGAGGCCCCCACCTCTTCCGACACCCGGTTTGAGACGCAGGATGCGGTCGCTCCCGCTCAGGATGGCCCGTTCGACGGCGGCTTCTTTGGCGCGTTCGACGATTTTCTCGATGAGGACGAAGACGGGGGCGGGGAACCCGCCTTCGACGACGAGCCCACACCCGCTCCCCCACCTGTGCAGTCGGGTGGCAACCGGATGCTCGCGCAGGTGGTCGGTGGCGAGCATGTGGAGGTTTTCATCCGTTTTGACATCAAGGAGTTTCTGACGGAACCAGCCGATGACGCCGACGATGATTCCTGACTCCCAGTCCCATTCAAAATCCCGAATCCCATGTCCTGGTTAGACCAAAACTACGAAAAAGCCGTCCTTGGCGGTGCTGCTGTCTGCGCGCTCGCCCTCTCTTATTTCGGGTGGAGCGCCATGAGCGGTGTGGATGATGATTTCATCAGCAACATCCGCGGAGGCGGCAGCGACGACACCAGCGTCGCATCCGCCAATGCCGTCACCAATTCCATCGCCTCACTGGACCTCGACCGCCGCTGGACCCGCAAGCAGATCGACGATCGTCCCGTCGATCTCTTTGTATCCGTTCCGCTCTTTGTCACGGCCGACAATCCAAACCGCCTGGTCGATCTGCTGCGTGACGACCCCGTCCACCCGCCGATCCCCAACACATGGTGGCTCGATAACCGCATTGATCCGGGTTATGAGGATTCACCGGACCGCGATGCCGATGGCGACGGGTTCTCAAATCTCGAGGAATTCCTCGCAGGCACGGACCCGAACGACCCGGAGTCACATCCGCCGCTCATCGCCAAACTCCAGTTCGTCCGCCAAGAGGCGATGATCTGGGCCGTCCGTCCGGGTTGGCCGGATGGCGAAAGCAACACGTTCCGATACCTCGATTCCGATCGACGCCAGAACAACACCGGCGCGGGAAATCCCGTCGCGCCGGGTGAAACCTTCTTCTCGGAATCCCCCGCCGAAGGACGCTTCAG
>SLAV01000350.1 GCA_007126655.1 Haloferula sp.
AGCCGAAGGTGGGGCAGGGGCCGGCGGGGAGGGGAAGGAGCATGGCCCAGCCGCTGTCGAGGGTGAGCCAGTCGGCGCAGGCGGGGATTTCGCCGAGGGCGAGTTGGGAGGTTGCGGTGACTGTGGCGGCGGGGGCGAGGTCGTCGGGATCTTCGAGTTCGAGGTCGGGGAGGTATTGGCCGTTGCGTTCGAGGCGGAGTTGGAGTTCGCGCAGGGGTGCGCCTTTTGCAAGGTCGCGCGGGGTGAGGCCGCGTTCGATGCAGATGGCGGCGGCGGTGCCGACGGCCTGGCCGCCGATGGCGCAGGTGGCCATGACGCGGGTGGACCCGAAGGCGACGTGGGTGGCGCTGATGATGCGGCCTGCGAGCAGCAGGTTGGTGAGGTTGCGGCTGTAGTAGCTGCGCCACGGGATGCCATAAACGCCTTTGGCGTGCCATTGGGTGCAGCCGGAGCGTTCGGAATAGACGCCATCGGCAGGGTGGAGATCGAGCGCCCAGCCGCCGTGGGCGACGACGTCGTCGAAGGCGGTTTGGTGGACGACGTCCTGCTGGCGCATGAGGTAGTCGCCTTCGAAGCGGCGGCTTTCGCGTTTGCCTGGGATGTGGCCGACCCATTCGAGGGCGAGGTTTTCGGATTCGGGGAATTCGCCGGAGTTTTTGATGTGATCCCAGATGCCATAGACGACTTTCCAGAGTTCCCATTTGATTTGCTCGGTGTCGTGGATGGTGTCGAGGCGGCCACCGTATTCGAGCCACCAGAAGTTGCATCCCTGCATGTTGGTGTTGAAGCGGCGGTGGCGGGCGATGCCGGTGACGTCCTTGAGCGCCCAGCTCGGCGGGACGAATTTGACGGGGGTGCCGGTGTCCTTGGTGTAGAAGTAGAGCGAGTGGCCGAGGAGGTGGCCGTAGCTTTCGTCGGGCGCGAAGCCTTCGTCGAATTCGTCTTTGGATTCAGCTCCCATGCGGAAGGCGGCGCCGGCGAGGAAGGCGACGATGCCGTCGCCGGAGGCATCGCAGAAGAGTGGGGCGCGGAGGATGTAGCGGGTGGAGTTCTGCGGGCAGAAGGCGATGACGGCGGAGACGGTGTCGGGGTTGGATTTTTCGATCTCGTGGACGGCGGTGTTGAGGAGCAGGGTGAGGTTGGGTTCCTCGACGCACTTTTCCAACAGAATGGTGTCGAGGATGTAGGGGTGGCCCTGGCGGTTGCGGTAGAGGTTTTCTTCCAGCAATTCGTTGAGGATGCCGCCTTCGCGCGACCAGCGGTTGTTGTTGCCCATGTGGGAGGTGGCTCCGAGGATCCAGAGGCGTACTTCGCTGGAGGCGTTGCCGCCGAGGACGGGGCGGTCCTGGACGAGGACGGTGCGCAGGCCTTCGCGGGCGGCGGCGATGGCGGCGCAGGTGCCGGAGAGGCCACCACCGACGACGACGAGGTCCACGTCGTGGGTGATGGATTTGAGTTCGCGGATGTCGGCGGGGCCTTGGTGGATCATGGTGTTTCGTTTTTGGAGCGTTGGAGTTTCGCGGCGGTGAGGACGGCGAGGCCGATGGCGGCGATGAGGAGGGAGAATAGGAGGATGACGGTGCGTTGGCCAGGGTTGACGGGGAGCAGGCAGAGCATGCTTGCGCCGAGGGTGATCATCATCCAGCCGATGATTTTCGCGGGGGTGGTGTCGGCTTTTCCGGGTTGTTTGGCGGCGGCTTGGGTTTCGAGGGCCTGGAGGGACTCGATGTTTTGCCAGCGGGCATCGATGCCGCGGGCGCGGAAGTGGGCGATGAGGACGATGGTCATCGGCAGGACGACGCCGACGAAGGTGCGGGACTGGGCGAAAAGCCATTGGCCGAGGGCGCTGTCGGCGGGCGGGGTGATGAGCTGGAATTGCAGGGCGAGGCCGAGCGGGATGCAGATGCCGCCGGTGAGCCAGAGCGCGCTGGCGCTGACTTTTTTGCTGAGCAGGCCGATGAGGATGGGGGCGAGCAGGGGCACGACCATCATTTCGGTGATGGAGATGATGACGCGCTCGGCACCGCCGAGGCGCGGGATGCAGAGGGCGATGGCGGCGATGAGCGAGCCTAACAGAAGCGTGAACCCACGGCCGGCGAAGAGCAGGTTTTTATCGGTGATGTGTCTGCGGAGCGGGCGGTAGATGTCGTTGGTGAGGACGCTGGAGAAGACGTTGAGCTGCGAGCTGATCATGCTCGCGGTGGCGGAGAACATCGCGGCCATCATCAGGCCGACCATGCCGATGGGGAGGACGTTTTTGCAGGATTTGATGTAGGCCTCCTCCTTGAGGGCGAGGATCATGTCGTCGGTGGCGCCTTCGGGGATCGGGCTTTGGACGCGCCAGAGGAGGGGCGGCAGGAGCCATATGAAGGGGGAGAAAAGATACATCACGCCGAAGAGGACGGTGCCGCGGCGGGCGTCGCGCGGGGTGGGCACGCAGAGGTAGCGTTGGACGAAGGCGAACTCGGCGCCGATCATGAAGTAGTGGATGGCCACCCAGCCGAAGAGGAAGAACCAAGTGTAGCCGCCGGAGGTGAGGGAGAGAAAGCCTTCGGGGGCCTGAGCGACGAATCCGCCGAGGCCGCCGATGTCGAAGAGGATCATGGCGACGACGAAGATGACGGCGACGTTGAGGACGATGAACTGGATGACATCGGTCATGAGCACGGCCCAGAGGCCGCCGACCATGGTGTAGAGGATGACGACGGCGGCGAAGATGAGGATGGCGGAGACGAGTTCGGACGGCATGCCCTGGACGCTGACGGCGGTGTCGCCCCCGGTGGTGACGGCGACGGTGAGGGTTGCGATGGCGTAGAGCGCGCCGGCGGCTCCGACGAGGCGGTAGATCATCATCGACCAGGTGTAGAAATGCAGCGCGCCTTTGCCGAAGCGGCGTTCGACGAATTCGGCTGGGGTGCGGATGCCGAGTTGTTTCCATTTTCCAGCGACGGTGTAGCCTGCGAGCAGGGCGGCGACGCCGTAGCAGAGGTTGACCATGATGGCGACGATGCCGTGCTCGTATGCCATGCCGCCCCAGACGACGAAGGTGTTGGCGGAGAACATCGTCATGAACGCGCTGAGGCCGCTAGCCCACCACGGGGAGGCACCGCCGGCGGCGAAGAGGTCTGCGCTGTTTTTGACCTTGCGCCCGAGCAACATTCCGATCCCGACGGTGGCGAGAAGGTAGGCGGCGAGGACGAGCCAGTCGGCGGTGTGCATGGCGGTTTATTTTTTGAGGCCACGAGCCTGTCGTGGCATATCAGGCAAGGATTGAATCAGTTCAAAGCGCCTTTTCAAGGTGGAGTTTATCGTTTTTCCGGGGCTGAGGGCGTTTGGTCCGGGATCTGCAAGAGTTGGAATGGCATCCTGATCCCGCACCTCCTGAGCGCCAACGCAAGGACTGCGGTGGCGTTCGCATGGTTCCGGGATTCCCTGCAGGGCGAGCGGGATCATCCAAGCGGAAATCCATCGCGGCGCGAAGCCGGAATTTGGCGGCCGCCGGCGCAATTACCGGTTGCGCCGGTCGGTTTCCGGCGCGACTCACCCTGCGCCATGATGCCCCTCCTGACCCATCCCGCGTTCACATTCTCCGCCGGTGCGCTGCTCGCCGTGGTGGTGATTTCCCTGTTTGCGGTGTCCTGCACGCCGGCCAACCCCACGGAAGCCATCGTCGAGACGTATCGCAAGGAAATGGCGCGCGCCGGCACCGGCGGGCCGGCCCCCGGCACCGCCGAGGAACGCCAGGCCATCGACCGTTTCACCTCGTTCCTCCAGGGCATCGGCAGTGAGGAATACATCCGCGAAAACGCCAGAAAGGCCTACACCGAAGACGCGTTCCTCAACGACACCCTCGTCACCCACCGCGGCAACGTGGAAATCGAGACCTACTTCATCCAAACCGCCCGCGCCATGACCCACTTCGAGGTGAGCATCGACGATGTCGCCCGCTCCGGCCCCGACCATTACATCCGCTGGACGATGATTTTCGCCGCGCCCGCATTGTCGAAAGGGGAAAAAATCCACTCCACCGGCATCAGCCAGGTGAGGTTCGCGGAGGACGGGCGGGTGGCGTTCCATCAGGATTTCTGGGATTCCGGCGAGAATTTCTTCGGACGCGCGCCGGTGGCCGGCGGCATCATCGGCATCATTCGGAAAAGGTTGCAGTAAGCGGGTTGCCAACTGCCGGAAATCCGCTTTATTTAATTTCGCATTTTCTATGAATCCACCGTCTTCTGATTCTGCACAAAAATCCCGGCCCAACACCCTTGTTGAAACCCTCGGATATTGGCTGGATTCCGACTACAGACGCGAAGATCTCCCGCCTCCCGAATCGATGCCCGAGCGGGTCGATTGGCAGCGCACGTTGCCGTTCATTTTTCTCCATCTCGGCTGCCTGGGCGTGATCTGGGTCGGCTGGAGCCCGGTGGCGGTGGCCGCGGCGGTGTTTCTTTACCTCATCCGGATGTTCTCGATCACTGGGTTTTACCACCGTTATTTTTCCCACCGCACGTTCCGCACTTCGCGGGCGATGCAGTTCATTTTCGCGGTGATTGGCAATAGCTCGATGCAGCGCGGGCCGCTGTGGTGGGCGGCCACGCACCGCCACCATCACAAACACTCGGATCACGAGGAAGACGTGCATTCGCCGGTGATCAAGGGGTTTCTCTGGTCGCACATCGGCTGGCTCACCTCGATGAAAAATTTCCCGACGGACTACAGCTCGATCCCGGATTTGAAAAAATACCCCGAGCTGGTTTTCTTGAACCGCTATGATCAGGTGGTGCCGTTTGCCTTCGGGCTGCTGATGCTTGGCATCGGCGCGTTGCTCGAATGGCTGTGGCCGGCGAGCGGGGTGACGATGTGGCAGTTCTTTTTCTGGACGTTTTTCGTGAGCACCACGGTGTTGCTGCACGGCACGCTCTTCATCAACTCGCTGGCCCACGTGTGGGGGAAACGCCGCTATCAGACGGATGACGACAGCCGCAACAGTTGGCTGCTCGCATTCATCACGCTCGGCGAAGGGTGGCACAACAACCACCACCGCTACCCGCATTCGACACGCCAGGGATTCCGCTGGTGGGAGATCGATCCGACGTATTTCGGGCTCAAGATGCTGTCGTGGACCGGGTTGATCTGGGACCTGCGCCCGGTGCCGGAGCGGGTGATTGAGGAGGGCCGGGCGACGCCGCAGACCGAAGCATGATGAGCGAGCGCAAAAAAATCGCCATCATCGGCAGCGGCATCGCGGGCATGGCCTGCGCCCGCCTGTTGCATCCGCACCACGACATCACGCTCATCGAAAAGGACACCCGCACCGGCGGCCACTCGAACACGGTGATGATCCGCGAGGACGACCGCGAACTACCGGTGGACACCGGCTTCATGGTTTACAACGAGGTGACCTACCCGCTTCTCACAAAATTGTTCGCGGAACTCGGCGTGCCGACGAAGCCGACGTCGATGTCGTTCAGCGTGCGACATCACGGCATCGACCTGGAGTTCAACGGCGGCAGCGTGAACCTGTTGTTCGGTCAGCGGAAAAACCTGCTGCGCCCGCGATTCTGGCGGATGCTTTTGCAGATTAACCGGTTCAACAAGGAAACCGTGGCCGAACTGGCGAACCCGAAGTTCGAGGGAATGGCGTTGGCGGAATACGTCGATGCGCGCGGATACGGGCGCGATTTTCTCGATTGGTATCTATCGCCGATGGCGGCGGCGGTGTGGTCCAGCCCGCCGGAGCGGATCCGGGATTTCCCCGCCCACACGCTGATGCGCTTCTGGCACAACCATGGCTTCCTCGGCCTGGACACCCAGCACCCGTGGCGCACCGTGGATGGCGGGTCGATCGAATACGTCCGCCGCATCACCGCGCCGTATGCGGACAGCATCCGCACCGGCTCCGGCGCCCGCGCCATCACCGCCGACAACCGCGTGGTGTTCGGCGACGGCTCATCCGAGGCGTTCGACGTCATTGTTTCCGCCGCCCATGCCGACCAATCGCTGGAAATGCTGGAGGCGCCCACCGCGCTCGAGCGCGAACTGCTCGCCCCGTTCCGCTATCAGGAAAACCAGGCGGTTCTCCACTCCGACCCCTCGTTCATGCCGCGCGTCCGCCGCAATTGGGCGTCGTGGAACTACCGCGTCGAGGACGGCCGCCACTCGACCCATTACTGGATGAACAGCCTGCAAGGCGTCTCCGACAAACAGGACGTCTTCGTCTCGATCAACCCCCATCGCGAGATCCCGTCCGAACGCGTTCACGCCACCCTCGGATACGAACACCCGATGTTCGATCAACAGGCCGTCGCCGCCCAGGCGCGCCTGCCGGAACTCCATGCCGCCGGGGCCGCCACCCGGCGCTACTACTGCGGCGCGTGGCAGCGGTACGGCTTTCACGAGGACGGCCTGTGGTCGGCGCACCGCCTGTGTGATGCCTTGCTCGCCGGGCACCCCGGCGCGTGAGCGGCGGGTGCGCTGGGCAGTCCAAATCATTGCGGCACCAGCGCGCGGGTGATGGCATTCACGTTGTGCTGGATCATGGGCTTGAAGCCCGCGCCGTCTCCGCTGCCGTTGCCGTCCGCGATCAGCGGCTCGGCAAGCCGCGTGCCCGTCGTGCGGGCGATCGACTCAAGCGCCTTCGGGTTCGACCCGTATTCCGGGAAAATCGCCGGCACGCCCGACTCGCGGACCGATTCGATGGTTCGCGCGAGATCCTGCGGCGAGTTCTCCTGCTCCATGTTGAGGCCCGCCACGGCGATCACCTCGAAGCCGAACTCATGGGCGAAGTATCCGAACGCGTTGTGCGCCGTCACCAGCTTGCGCTGATTGCGCGGCACCTTCGCCAGCTCGCGGCGCGCCCAGGTTTTCAAATCCGCCAGCTCGCCGGCGTATGCCCGCGCCCGCGCGTGATAGTCATCGCTTCCGTCGGGGTCCGCCTCGGCAAGCGCGTCGGCCACCACCCGCGCGGCGCGCCTCATGTTGTCGATCCCGTGCCACCAGTGCGGATCGAGCCCGCCCCCGTCGCCGTGTTGCGGGCAGCAGGTGTAAACCTCGTCGCGCCCGACATTCATCGAGGGAATGGTGTGCCCCACTTCCACCACCGGCACGCCCGGCAGCGTGTCGCGGATCCGGTCGAGATAGGACTCCAGGTTCTTGCCGCCCGCGAGAATCAGCGCGGAGGAACTCATTTTCCGCAAATCCGAAGGCCGCGGCTCGAAGTGATGCGGATCCCCGCCTTCGCCCACCAAGTCGAACACCTCGACCCGCTCGCCGCCCACCTGTTGAGCCAGATCCGCCATCAGCGGATGCAGCGCGGACACGCGCAATTCCGAGGCGGTCGCGGACATCGCGAAAAACGGAAACAACAGGATGGCGAGCAGATGGCGACACTTCATGGGGGTGAAACTAAGACACCTCACCCGCAAATGCAATACATTTGCGTTCTTGAATTTTCACACATCTCCTCGAGGTCCGCTTTGTCCTTGCCCGGCGTCTGCCGATGTCGAGAATCCGCGCCCCCGCGGGCCGGTTGGCCCGTCCGCGCCCCATGTCCGAGACCTCTTCCATCGACGCCATCGCCGGGGTTTTCCGCGACCACCGGTCGTTCGCGTTGCTCAGCCACGTACGCCCGGATGGCGACGCCATCGGCAGCCAGATCGCACTTGGCTTCTCGCTCATGGCCATGGGTCGGACGGTCCACCTTGTCAACGAGGACGGCCTGCCCGAGTCCCTCGCATTCCTGCTTGGCTCCGACCGCGTCGTCACGCCGCCGGACGCGCCGCTCGACGTCGAGGTCGCCATCGCGCTCGACACCGCCACCCGCCCGCGCCTCGGCGAGCGCGCGCTCCACGCGGCCTCCAGGGCGGAAACCTGGATCAACATCGACCACCACGTCTCCAATCCCGGATACGGCGGCATCAACCTGATCGACAGCGCCAGCCCGGCCACCGGCGAGATCGTCCACCGGCTGATCACCCGGCTCGGCATGCCACTGCCCGATGAATCGCGCGACGCCCTCTACGTCGCCATCTCCACCGACACCGGCTCGTTCCAGTATCCGTCCACCACCGCCCGCACCTACCGCATCGCGGCCGACCTCATCGACCGCGGGCTGGACGTCGGCACGATCAACAGTCGCACCTACGACGAACAGCCGTTCCGCCGGCTCGAACTCCTCCGCGCCCTGCTGCAGACGCTTGTTGTCGAATGCGACGGCGCGCTGGCGCATTGGGCGCTTGCCGGAGCCACCCGCGACTCGCTCGGCCTGCGACCGGACGACAGCGAGGGCCTTATCGACATCATCCGGGGCATCCGCGGCGTCCGCCTCGCCGTCTTTTTCGAGGAACTCCCGGACGGCAAGATCCGCGTCTCGATGCGCTCGAAGGACAAACGCGTCGATGTTTGCGAGATCGCCACCATCTTCGGCGGCGGCGGCCACGCACTCGCCGCCGGCATCCGCATGCCCGGCCCGCTCGACGCGGCGAAGTCCCTGCTCCTCGCCGAAATTCACGCCCGGCTCGCGTCCGCCGGATTCTGATCCCGGCCCCGCCGTTTCCCGAATTTTTCCAACCACCACCCATGCGACCCAATCCAGCCCAATCCTCCGGTCCAAGCGGCGTGCTGCTCATCGACAAGGCACCCGACATGACGTCCCACGATGTTGTCGCCATCGCCCGCCGCGCCCTCAACACGAAGAAAATCGGCCATTGCGGCACCCTCGATCCCATGGCCACCGGGCTGCTCATGCTCGTCATCGGCCGCGCCACCAAGATCCAGGACCTCCTCATGAGCGAGGATAAGGAATACCAGGGCACCCTGACCCTCGGCAAGGTCACCAGCACGCAGGACCGCCAGGGCGAAGTCATCGAGGAGCACGCCGTGCCCGAACTCGATGCCGCGCGGATCGACGCCGCTTTCGCCGCATTCACCGGCGATTTCGAGCAGATCCCGCCCATGGTGTCCGCCATCAAGAAGGATGGCGTGCCGCTCTACAAACTCGCCCGCAAGGGGCAGACCATCGAGCGCGAACCGCGCCCGGTCTATGTCACCAGCTACCGGATCGGCCGCGTCGAACCGCCGGAAATCGATTTCACCGTCTGCTGCTCGAAGGGTTTCTATGTCCGCACCTACGCACACGACATCGGTGCCAACCTTG
>SLAV01000073.1 GCA_007126655.1 Haloferula sp.
GGCGGCCTGCCCGGCGAATCCTCACACTGTCCAAGGGTCACACGCTGCCTATCCCGAGAATAGTGTGAATCCTATCATTCCCGATTTCCCGCGATTATTGCGGCGTGTTACAGCCCTCCCAAAACGCCTCTTCCGACCGTTGTTCACGGTTTTGGGGGGTGTTTGTTCACGGTCGCCGCTTGGGGACTGTTCAAAACACCAACCCGGAAAAGGAGAAAGCCGTTGAACTCATTGAGCTTCAACGGCTTTCATTGGTTGCGGGAGCAGGATTTGAACCTGCGACCTTCAGGTTATGAGCCTGACGAGCTACCTGGCTGCTCCATCCCGCGTTTGGATGTGTCGCGCACTTGCGTGCGGGCCGGATTTCTAGTGCGGGCGTGCGGGCGGTGGCAAGTCCTTTTCGCAAAAAATCCTCGCACTCGCTTGCATGCGGGGGCGATCCGTCTAGCATCGCGGCGATGGACACGAAAAAAATCGGAATCGTCGGCCTGGGCCGCATGGGCGCGAACATGGGGCGCTGCCTGAAGGACAAGGGGTGGAACGTCGCCGCGGTGCTGGATGTGAATGTGGATCTCACGCGGGAAATCGCCGGGGAATTGGGAGCCGCGCCCGCGGCGAACCCGGCGGAGGTGACCGCGAAATGCGATGTCGTCCTCACGGTGGTGACCGACGACGCGGCGATGGAGGCGATCTTTTTCGGGGCGGACAATCTGCTCGAAGGCGCGGACGGTCGCGTGTTCATCAACTGCGCGACGCTGAGCCCCGGCATTCACCCGCGCATCGGGGAGGCGGCCGCGGCGGCCGGGGCCTCCTGCCTGGAGGCCTGTATGGCCTCGAGCATCCCGCAGGCGCGCGATGGGAAGTTGTTCCTCATGATCGGCGGGGACGAGGCGGTCTTCGACGGGCAGCGGAAACTGCTCGATGATCTCAGCGCGGCGCTGCATATCATCGGCCCGCTGGGCAAGGCGTCGGAGGTGAAGGCGCTGGTGAACATGGTGATGAACATCAACACCGCGGCCCTGGCCGAGGGTCTCGGCATCGGGGCGGCGCTCGGACTCGACCTCGGGATGCTGCGCGATGTCTTCAGCCAGACGGGCGCGAACTCGCGGGTGCTGGAGACCGATTCGGACGACATGATCCAGCGCGATCACGATTGTTTTTTCTCGGCGGAACACGCGGCGAAAGACTCGGGCATCGCCCTCGCCCTGGCCGAAGGCGCCGGCGTGAGCGCTCCCCTAGCGAGGGCCACATTGGCACAATACCGGCGGCTCATGGAGATCGGCCTTGGCGGGCTCGACAAATCGGGCGTGGCGGAGCTGACGTTTCCGGGCCGCGCCGCCGACAAGCAGGCATGACTCCTCATCACCATGATTGACCCACCCATTTTGAATCCATCGGGCGAAAAGCTGGATTTCCGCTTCGCTCCGGCAACCGGCGACCATTTGAAGGTCGGCTGGATCGTGATCCTCGCGCACGGCGTGACCGGAAATCTCGATCGCCCGGTCGTGGCGGACACCGCCGCCGCGCTGAATCGCGCGGGCTTCGACACGCTGCGGTTTTCCTTTGCCGGCAACGGCGGTTCGGAAGGCGATTTCCGCCAGGCGACCATCACCCGGGAAACCGCCGACCTCGGAGCGGTGATCGATGCTGCGGCGGCGCGCTACTCGCGCATCGCAGTGGTTGGCCACAGCATGGGCGCTGCGGTCGCCGTGAGGCGCGCCGCGGGGGACCCGCGCATTTCCGCGCTGGTTTCGCTCGCCGGCATGGTCGATACGAAACAGTTCGCGGAGACGGAATTCGGCGATGTGACGCCGGACGAGGGCCTGATGTGGGATGAGCCGGAATGCCCGCTTTCCAGCGCGTTCATGGCGGACCTTTGCGAATCCGTCCGCACGGTCACGCCCGAGGCGGAGAAAATCCGGGTGCCATGGCTGCTGGTGCACGGCACGGCGGACGACGTCGTGCTGCCCGCCGACACCCGCGCGATCGCGGATTCCCGCGGCGACTCGGTGGACGTCCGCTTCATCGAGGGGGCCGACCATTCGTTCAACGAACCGGAGCACAAATCGATGATGACGAATGCCGTGGCCGACTGGCTGGGCAAGGTGGCCTCCGTGGACGGGGCCTGAGGCCTGTCCGGGCCGGTCGGATCGCCTGTCGGGTTTTCCCAAGCCGGGGCGCGATGGATCTTGCGTTTCGCGTTGGATCGGCTGAGGGTCGCGCCGATGAAATTCCTACCCGTTCTCATGATGGCATTCGGCGCGATGATTGTCGGCTGTGAACGCCACGAATTCGAGGGCGAGCACGGCACCCGCCAGCTCCACGAAAAATCCACACCCGGTGTTGCGCAGGATGATGAGGAAGAATCCGCTCCGGAAGAGGATGATTAAGGATTTGCAATTCCATTTTCACGTGAGCAAGAACCGCCGCGCGATTTGTGACGATTCGGTCACAAACCGCGCGGCCATCCTGTTGGGTGGCCTTTTCCCCAAGGCCCTCATCAATGAACAAACCTCTCCTATCGCTGACGTCCCTGGTCGCATTCAGTGTCCCCGCCCACGCCGGCCCGCACGCCGCCATCACCCCGCCAGTTGACAAACCCGCCGCCACCCACAACGGCGACTTCTGCTCTTGGTGGTCCGGGCGTCCGTTCCAATACAAGAGCGATTCGAACTTCTTCCTGCAGGAGCTTCGTTTCGAAGGCCGCTACCAATACCAGATCGGCTACCTCGACGGCAGCGACGTCAATAACGACAGCTTCAGCAACAGCTTCGACGAGCACCGCCGCTTCCGCCTCGGCTTCCGCACTAGGCTGATGGACTACTTCAGCACCAAGGTCGTCTTCAACCTCGTCAACGATCCCCGCCGCAACGGCGCGGGCAGCGTCAACTGGGGCTACCAGAGCTTCGACGAGGCCCTCGTCACCTTCAACCTGAACAAGGCCGCCGGCGGCATCGGCGCGTTCGATTCCTTCAACATCAGCTTCGGCCGTGAGAAATTCGTGCTCTCCCGCGAAGCCTGCACCTCCTCGAACAACCTGCTCACCATGGAGCGCTCCGCGCTTTCCAACAAGGTCTATGACAGCTTCCGCCCCACCGGCTTCAGCGCCGATGCGAAAACGGGCGACTGGTCGTTCTACGGCGCGCTCTTCTCCGCAGGTCGCGATGGAGGCAACAACGGCTTCCTCGGCAGCCTCGACAGCCGCATGATCTACCTCGGCTCCGTCGGCTACAAGGTGAACAGCGAACTCGACCTCCGCTTCGACGCCGTCTATAACGACTCGAACTTCGGCGGCGGCTCCGACGTCAACTACCGCTGGGCCACCTCGTTCAGCGCCGACTACAACACCGGCCCTTGGGGCGTCATCGGCGACGTCATCATCGGTGACAACGGCGGTGCCGGCAACGGCGTCGCCAACCCCGACCGCCAGGACGGCTTCTGGGGCTTCGTCGTGATGCCCTACGCCTGGATTCTCGAAGACAAGCTGCAGGGCGTCTTCCAATACCAGTTCGCCGGTTCGTCCGCCGATGAGGGCATCCGGGTGAACAGCCGCTACGGCCGCGCCGGCAAAAACGCTCCGGCGGATCTTGGCCCTGGCGGCGGCCGCGGCGACAAGCACCACTCGCTCTACGCCGGCCTCAACCACTATCTCTGCGGCCACAACGCCAAGATCCAGGGCGGTATCGAATACCAGACGATGGACACCCCCGCCGGTTCCTTCGACACCTGGACCTACCTGCTCGGCTTCCGCACAAATTTCTGATCATTTCGTTCGTGGTCCGCATGTGGTGAATCCGCCGCTTCCACGGCAGCCTGATGCCGGATGGCTCGATTCAGTCGAATTGTTCACCAGCGCCCCATCAGGATTGTGACGGATTCGTCACAATGGGTTTTTTGACGCTGTGACGGCAGGTGGATATCCCTCACGCGCACATTGATTCGCCGTTCGGATCCAATTGGCATCTTACCCGAAACCAACCATGAAATCCTCAATTCTGGCCATCGCCACCCTCGCAATCGCTCCGCTTCCGCTCCTCGCGGACGACAACGGCGGCGTCGATCCCGCGCTTCCCGTTTATGAGTCCGTCAGCGGAATCTCCGGAAACCTCAGCTCCATCGGCTCCGACACCCTCAACAACCTCATGACCCTCTGGGCCGAAGGCTTCAACGGCTTCTACCCGAACGTCAACATCCAGATCCAGGGCGCAGGCACCGGCACCGCCCCCCCGGCCATCACCGAGGGCACCGCCAACTTCGGCCCGATGAGCCGCGGCATGCGCGAGGGCGAGATCCAGTCGTTCGAGGAGCGCCATGGCTACCCGCCCACCCTCGTTCCCGTCGCCATCGACCTGCTCGCCGTTTACGTCCACCGCGACAACCCGGTCGAAGGTCTGTCGCTCCAGCAGGTGGACGCGATCTTCTCCGCCACCCGCCGCATGGGTGCCCCCGCCGACATCACCAACTGGGGCCAGGCCGGCCTCGAAGGCGCGTGGGCGAACCGCGACATCACCCTTTACAGCCGCAACGCCGTCTCCGGGACCTACGGCTTCTTCCGCCAGAACGCCCTCGGCGACGGTGATTTCAAGGCCACCATCAACGAGCAGCCCGGCTCCGCATCCGTCGTGCAGGGGGTCAGCGAGACGCTCGGCGGCATCGGCTACTCCGGCATCGGCTACCGCACCGCCGGCGTCCGCGCCATCCCGCTCGCCACCGAACACGGCGGCGAGTTCTTCGAACCGACCGGCGACAACGCCACCAGCGGCGACTACCCGCTCGCACGCTTCCTCTACCTCGCCGTGAACAAAAACCCGAACGAGCCGCTCGCCCCGCTTGAGCGCGAGTTCCTCCGGATGGTGCTTTCGAAGCAGGGCCAGGAAGTCGTCGTCCGCGACGGATTCGTCCCGCTGCCTGCGGTGGTGGCCAGCCGGCAGCTCGAACTCCTCGGCATCGAGTGATCCAACCCGCCCGGTTATCCCTGACCCGTCGCCCCGGACGAGCACCGGGGCGGCCTTGCATCCGAACCATCGAGTTGCCGACTGACACGGAAATCCGGCATTGGGCACAGTCTTCCGCCAGCCGCTTTCCGAGGCTCGCCGCCACATGAATCCATATCCCAAGCGCACCCGGCAGTCCAAACCCGCCGTCTCCCACATGCCCGGAGCCGAGGCCCGCGCCCGCAGGCGGCGCATGCGCCTCCTGGCCGATCGCGGCTACAGATACCTCATCGCCGCTGGCGGCATCAGCGTCATCGTCGCGCTGTTCCTCATTTTCGTTTTCCTCACCATTGAGGTGATCCCGATGCTCCGCTCCGCGGAAATCGATGCCAAGGGTGAATTCGAAGTCCCCGGCGTCGAGCGCGCCACCGTGGAGGTCGCCGACGACGCGCCCCACACCTTCCACATGGCCATGGAGCGCCACATGGAGGTCGCCGTCCGCTTCAGCAACGACGGACAAATCGTTTTCTTCAATCCGCGCAACGGCGAAATCATCTCCCGCGAGACCATCGAGCTGCCCGAAGGCGTGGAAATCACCAGCTCGGCCATCGCCGAGCCGCGCACCCGCCTTGTCGCGCTCGGCCTTTCCGACGGCAGCGCCATCGTCATCCGCCACGATTCCGACATCACCTACCCGGACGGCCTCCGCCTCGTCACCCCCAAGCTCACCTTCCCGCTCGAGCGCGCCCCCGTCGAAGTCGATTCGGAAGGCAGCCCGCTCGAACAACTCGCCGTCCAGGAAAGCCCGCGCGGCGGCATCGTCCTCGCATCCCACACCGATGACGGGCGCATAGTCGTCGTCCGCTACGACGCCCGGCGCAACTTCATCACCCAGGAACTCGACCTCCAGCGCACCGCCGCCGAACTCCCGCGCCCCGCCGGACGCGTGCGCGCCATGCTCGTCTCCATCTCGCTCACCGACCTGCTCGTCGGCGATTTCGACGGCAACCTCGCCTACTACAACATCCGCGACCTGCAAAACCCGGTCCTCCAGGACCAGCGCCGCGTCGTCGCCGGAGGTGCCGGCGTCTCCGCCATGGACTACCTGCTCGGCACCGTTTCCGTCATCGTCGGCGGTTCCGACGGCAGCGTCACCCAGTGGATGCTCGTGCGCGACGACGAGACCAACGAGCGCTTCATCGAGCGCATCCGCTCGTTCGACGGCCACGAAGGCCCCGTCACCTCGATCCGCCCGGAATACTCGCGCAAGGGCTTTGCCACCGCCGGGGCCGACGGACGCGTCGGCGTGCATTTCGCCACCTCCAACCGCACGCTCCTCATGGAACAAGTGGCCGACGTGCCGCTCGAATACGCCATCCTCTCGCCCCGCAACAACGGCCTGCTCGTCGCCTCGTCCGACGAATCGATCCGCTTCTTCGAAGTCGCCAACCGCCACCCGCAGGTCTCCTGGCAGGCGCTCTGGGGCAGGGTCCACTACGAGGGCTACGCCGAAACCCAATACCGCTGGGAGTCCTCCTCCGCCACCGACGAGTTCGAGCCGAAGTTCTCACTCGTCCCGCTCACCATCGGCACGCTCAAGGCCGCCGCCTTCGCCATGCTTTTCGCCATCCCCATCGCCATCCTCGGCGCGATCTACTCGGCCTATTTCATGACGCCGAAGATGCGCGGCATGGTCAAACCCTGCATCGAGATCATGGAGGCGCTGCCCACCGTCATCCTCGGTTTCCTCGCAGGCCTCTGGCTCGCCCCGTTCGTCCAGGGCCACCTGCCCGCCGTCGCCATGCTCGCCGTGTTCGTCCCGCTTTCCATCATCATTGCCTCCGTGGTCTGGATGAGCCTGCCCCGGGCCGTCCACCAGCGCGTCCCGGACGGCTGGGAGGCCGCCATGCTCATCCCCGTCATCCTCCTCGCCGGCTGGGCCTGCGTCGCCGCCAGCCCGTGGGTCGAGGTCGCCTTCTTCGCCGGCGACGCCCGCCAGTGGCTCAACGACCGCGGCATCTCATACGACGACCGCAACGCCCTGATCGTCGGCATGGCCATGGGCTTCGCCGTCATCCCCACCATCTTCTCCATCTCCGAGGACGCCATCTTCAGCGTGCCCAAGCATCTCACCCAGGGCTCGCTCGCCCTCGGCGCGACGCGCTGGCAGACGATGGTCGGCGTCGTCCTCCTCACCGCCAGCCCCGGCCTCTTTTCCGCCGTGATGATCGGCATGGGCCGCGCCGTCGGCGAGACGATGATCGTCCTCATGGCCTCCGGCAACAGCCCGGTCGTCGATTGGAGCATGTTCCAGGGCCTGCGCACGCTCTCCGCGAACATCGCCGTCGAAATGTCCGAGACCGAGGTCGGCGGCACCCACTACCGCATCCTGTTCCTCTCCGGCCTGTTCCTCTTCGCGCTCACCTTCATGTTCAACACCATCGCCGAAGTCGTCCGCCAGCGGCTCCGCGCCAAATACTCCTCGCTCTGAAACCCGCGCCCGCTCCCCGCCATCAAATTTTTCCCACAACCTGCCTTACTCACCCGTGAAAAAGCATTTCCAATCCGGCGTTCCCATGATCTGGGCCACCGGCGGCGCAGTCGCCATCAGCCTCATCCTCGTGATCGGCGTGCTCACGCTCATCGCCGTGCGCGGTCTCGGCCACTTCTGGCCCTCCGCGATCGTCCAGGTCGAGGTCACCGAGCGCGACGGCGAGGTCATTCCGGTCCTCGGCGAGGTCCACGAATCCGAATCCGTCGCCCGCCAGGTCGTCGCCGACCTCGGCTACGAAATCCCCGAGGACCAGCCGCTCGTCACCCGCCACCGGTTCAAGATCGGCAACCGCCAGGAATACGGCAACGACTTCCGCTGGTTCGTCGATGGCGAGGGACTCATGACCGAATGGGAGTTTCCCGAAAACGTCGTCGTCCTTGAACGCACCGAGTGGGGCGACTTCTTCGGCTTCCCCATCCGCATCGAGCAGGAAGGCGAGGCCGTCGAAACCGCGGACGACGCCGCCATCTGGCGCGAGATCGAATCCCGCATCGATCGCGCCGCGGATCTCCGCAAGCGCATCGAGCGCATCGAGCGCCGCGAGATCGGCGCCAACAGCGCCGCCCAGGAGCGCCTGCGCCTTCAAACCCGCCGCCTCGTCCGCACCGGCGTGCCCGAGGACGATCCCCAATACGCGGAAATCGAGGCAGAACGCGAACACCTGCTCGCCGAATACGAAACCATCGCCGCCCGCCGCGGCGAGCTCGTCGCCGAAATCAACCGCGACGCCGTCATCATGCGCATGGTCAACGACCGCGAGGTCCGCGTGCCCTTCGCCAACATCGTCCGCGCCCACCGGCCGAACCAAATGGGCCTCGGCGAGAAAATCGGCTACTACGTCGAGAGTTTCCGCCTGTTCATCTTCGGCTACCCGCGCGAGGCCAACACCGAGGGCGGCATCTTCCCCGCCATTTTCGGCACCGTCGTCATGGTCATCCTCATGTCGATCATCGTCACCCCCGTCGGCGTGCTCGCCGCCATCTACCTCCGCGAATACGCGAAACAAGGGCCCTTCGTCCGCTTCATCCGCATCTGCGTCAACAACCTCGCGGGCGTCCCGTCCATCGTCTTCGGCGTCTTTGGCCTCGGCTTCTTCGTCTATTTCCTCGGCGGAAACATCGACCAGCTCTTCTTCCAGGACGCGCTGCCCTCACCCACTTTCGGCACCCCCGGCCTGTTCTGGGCCTCGCTCACCCTCGCCCTGCTCACCCTGCCCGTCGTCATCGTCTCCACCGAGGAGGGCCTCACCCGCATCCCCCGCAGCATCCGCGAGGGCAGCCTCGCCCTGGGAGCCACCAAGTCCGAAACGCTCTGGAAGGTCATCGTCCCGATGTCCGCCCCCGCCATGATGACCGGCCTCATCCTCGCCGTCGCCCGCGCCGCCGGCGAAGTCGCCCCGCTCATGCTCGTCGGCGTCGTCAAGCTCGCGCCCAGCCTGCCCGTCGATGGCAACCCGCCGTTCGTCCACCTCGAGCGCCAGTTCATGCACCTCGGCTTCCACATCTACGACGTCGGCTTCCAAAGCCCCAACGTCGATGCCGCCCGCCCGCTCGTCTATGCTACCGCCTTGGCCCTCGTCGTCATCATCGTCGTGCTCAACCTCACCGCCATCATGATCCGCAACCGGCTTCGCGAAAAATACAA
>SLAV01000307.1 GCA_007126655.1 Haloferula sp.
AGAAAACTATTCGATGGCCTATCGGCCAAGCAGAGAGTCCAAAAATACTTCATGGAGAATGCAGCATGAAAATCATATGTCCTCTATACCGACTCCGTGCAATTAATATTGCAAGTCAGGCAATTTATTAACAATATTAATGACACGAAAAAGCACATCCATTCACCCGAGCAAGAGAACTGGTACCCGCAAAAAAGCGAGCAAGATTCTCGGATACGTCATCTTTTCCAAGCCAGATGAGCCGCAAGCGTACTGCAAACGTATGCAATCGAAGCTAATATCACAACGGCAGGATATCCAAAATAAAACGCCAATAAAGCGGCCGATGGAGCCGCTAATACCGCCACACCACCATCAATTCCACACGCCCAAGGAATCTGCTGTTCGGCGCGATCAGCAAGGTATCGTATCCCGCAAGGAAACGGCATGCCTAAAAGTACGGCAGAACACAGTAAAACAGGGCAAAAGACCATCATGCGAACCGCCATCGTGTACGGCAGAACCAAACGAATCATAAGAGGCAAACTAAAGCCAATGCCCATTAGACATAGACTGCAACAAAACGTCAACATACGGACATCACATATACGGCTTGGTATTTTGCCAGACAAGAAACTCCCCACGGACATACCGATTAACAATGTGGTGATGACAAAAGCCGCACCAGTTACCGGATCTCCCCAGAGCGGAATCAATAGCTGGATCAACGCTACCTCATAAAGCATAAACCCAGCACCTAACCCACTAAAATACCCAATGGTTCCACTTCCTGCTGCTGACTGCTTCCGTAAAGGCCATAAAGGAAGGAATACAATCACCACAACAGCAACCGCCAACTGGATCAGTAAAACATACAAAACTGTCAATCCTCGCTCACTCACGCTCAGCCATTCCAGATCTTCGCCCCAATCCCCCGGACGAATAAACTGGTTAAAGAATGGCCTCGCATCCGTAGGGGCGGATACATCAAAACGATAGGTTTGTAAAACGGCATCGGCATCCGGTCCCAGCAGCGCCCGAAACCACAATGCCGGAGACTCGTCCGCTGCTCCATGCCGTAACACATCCTCTTCAAAGTGCGGATGAATAAGATCAAACCCATGCGCTTTCGCAAAACCACGAGCATTTTGATGTAATTCCTCTGATATCGACTCCATGGAAACCATGAAAAATACCGATCCCCAGCCACGTAAAATGATGAGATGGTCTTGTATTGCATGAATACCCTGTTCGGCTGCGCCTTCACGGATAAGTGCCAAAACGCGAAGGCTATGCCGTAGCGGATCATCTAGCCAAACAGGAAATGCCAACCACCCGGCCTCGGCAAGCAAGTCAAGCGCCTGCGAGACGCCCTCAACAGTGAACAGCATATCACCGCCCAATGTCTGCAATCCCGTTGGTCCTCCAAAAAGACCACGCGGGGGGAACACAATAAGATCGTATGTTCCTGCTCTTCTACTTGCCAGAAAACTCCGCGGCTCCGCTTGTACAAGCTCTACATTTTTTGGTACATGCAGACGCATATCCCGAACAAGTAATGGATGCGGCATCACCACTTGAATCGAAGCTCTCTCATCCTGAGACGCCAATACCACAGGCGCATTCCCCTCTGGCGCAAGAAACAAAATGGACGCGTATTGCTGCAATGCATATGGCAATCCATGTGGCGTATGCGCAAGAATATCACGCGCGGGCGCATAAAGATCCAGTATCACAGCGGCACGATCTCCATTCACGAAATAATGTGGTGGTGCTGGTATCGCACCCCGATACTGCAAGCTTAGATCAGGTGCATAGCGTAATGCAGGAGCTACCACCGTATCGAGGCGCCCGTGATAATGCGGATGCGAACCTAGTTCCGCACGATCCGGCAACTGCAAAGCATAAGATAAGTCACGATATTGCGAAGGCTTCCAGGATGAAGCTGTAAAGATCGCCACCACAACCAACAGGATACAAATCCCATGCCACCATACAGGCCTCCTAGAAAATACCCCCCCCGCAAGCACGCCCAATATACCTAATAAAGGCAATAGCGTCTCAGGGAAAAGATACGTAAACACAGGGATGATCAGAGAAGCACCAAGCGCAGACCCTATCAAATTAGCAGCATATACCCCACCAATGTGTTCTGATCTCGTTCGAAACACGATGGACAATGCTAACGCACCTGCACAAAAGGGCACACAAAGGAATGCGCCCAATGCCCCCAAACGCACCCATGGTGCGACGCCAGTAAACAGCAGATCAACTTCCAAGGTTTGCAAAATAACTTCTGCGGTGCGCGGTAACCAAGCAACACTTACCCCAGCAAAAGATGCCAATGGCGCATACCACAATTCCAGTGTGCGTGGATGCATCTTCCGGAAAAGGGTAAGTAGAGAGCCCCCAGCTCCAAACCCAAGTAAAGCAACCGACAAAACCACATAGGCCAGGTGATGCCCCTGCACAAAAGTTAATGCCTGGATTAAAGCCAGTTGCACGCCCAAAAGCATGGCGGAGAGCAGGCCAATGGAGAGCAAATGCTTCACAGCGACTTACCACCCTGAATCTGGATCTGATCGCGTAAATGGCACAAACCGAACCGGCAAGACATTACGCGTCTTGAACGCACCATCCTGCTTTTCCACGAGCACCAATTGCTGCGTACGAAAACGAGAACCAACCGGGATAATCATTCGCCCCCCTTCACGCAACTGTTCCAAAAGGGGCGGCGGAATGTGCGGAGCCGCAGCCGTGACAACGATAGCATCAAAGGGGGCGTGTTCTTCCCAGCCATAATACCCATCGGCATGACGAACCGTAACATTTGTATAACCGGCAAGTTTCAACCGCTCCTGCGCCCAATCCGCAAGGGGCGGCACAATTTCAACGGTGTACACATGATCGACCAATTCAGCCAGAACTGCAGCCTGATACCCCGACCCAGCCCCAATTTCCAATACCCGAAAATCCGGCTTCGGCTGCACAATCTCAGTCATAAGCGCAACGATGTAAGGTTGGGATATCGTTTGACCATGCCCAATGGGAACCGGACGATCTTCGTAGGCATGCCGAACTTGATCCTCTGGGATAAACAAATGCCGTTGTACCCGCCGCATGGCATCCAACACATCCGAATCCGTTACCCCTCGAGCAGCAATGGTCTCTTCAACCAAACGCATACGCGCCTCTTCCTGTGAATCCGCTTCTGCAACGGACACCCAAACACATAAAAACCCGACTACGAAAGCAATAAGTCTTTTCATGCTGAAAGCCTAAAACAGATCATAAATATTGCAAGACTCAACACCAAGATCGCCTAGATACAACTTCATGACAACCAAGCGAGAACGAATCCCAAGCATAATAAAAACGTAAATCCGGTATGGAAACGAGCAACGCGAGCATCAAGCGCGGCAAGTTGCTCGGGGTGTTGTGACCAATCCACGCGAATAAGCTGAACCAACGCTGGAGCCAGTAACAAAACCATCAATGTCCCAGCAGGAGCATACACGCCGCCGTCCAGCAACCAGTCGAATAATACTGCCATTGCCACCAACAAAGTAGGCAACGTCATCAACCCTTGCCAATATCGCCTGCAACCTTGCGGGCCTAACCGCACCGCTAGCGTCCGGCAACCTTTTTCTGCATCATGGCGGCAATCTCGCCAGTTGTTCGCATGTAAAATGGCAACCGCAAGCAATCCGGATGGTATACTCCACCATAAAGCCAAAAGCGAAAACCGCTCTGCTTGGGCCCACCAACTCGCCATAACCGGCAAAATGCCGAATGCGAATAGGATGGCAGGATCCCCCAAACCCACATACTTCAAGCACCAACCTGAGCGTGTATACCCTAGCGCGAATCCAAGCCCAACCAGCACAAGCAAAAGCAGTCCCACCCCAGACAACCAAATAAGCCCCAGAGAAAGTACACCCCCTACGATCAATAGCGCAATCGCAACCCGCCGCACTTGTGCCGCCGACAACCATCCGCGCACCACGGCACCACTGACAGGATATACCTGTTGATCCACACCACGCTGATAATCGACGCAATCGTTCAACAAATTCGCAGCAGCATGCACAGAAACAACCGCCAAAACCAGAACGCCAAAGCGCAACCAATGAATATCAAACCCCGCATAACCGGCCAACACCGTGCCCAAAACAACAGGAAACACCGAAACGGTAAACGAAAAGGGACGCAAGGCCGTAAGCCAAATTCGTAAGGTACTTGGATGTTGATCGATATTTGCCATAATGAATCTCGTCAAGAATGTAGTCGCTTTACGTCATCAAAATACAGTATTTGTGCAATATGTCGCTACCAAAAGTAATTATCATAGGAGGAGGCTTTGCTGGCCTAGCCGCCGCACGCAAGCTACGTTGTGCTGTGCAACGCGGATTATGCGAGGCCACCCTGATCGACAGCAATCCGGAGACCAGCATGGTCCCGGCATTACCCGATTATGCGGCAGGTCTGATTCCCCACGACTGGGTAACGGCCCCCATACATAAACATCTTCCTTCTGGCATCACATTTCTGCATGACTGCGTAACTGGGTTTTCTCTCGAGAAGAAGATCATCAACACGAAAAATCATAATATTTCGTTCGACTATCTCATCGTTGCACTGGGATCCCAATCAGCTCCCCCACCCGATATTCTGCAAAACACAACCACCCACACCATTACCAATATAGCCGATGCAACCGTGTTAAAGAAATCTTTTGACCATCTGCTGGCTACTTCTCAGGCACCGTCTGTAGTCATCAATGGAGCGGGTTACACGGGGATTGAACTCGCCATATGCATGGCACGGCGAGCAACGCGTGACAACGCCTCCCTCGATATTCATCTCGTCGAGCAACGCGAGGACATCATGACATTTCTCCCGCCAAAAGATCAGCAACGTGTTCTCCGCAGCATCAAACGGCACGGTATAAAATTACATAAAGATTGCCATATATCCTCGGTGCAAAATGACAAGCTACAGTTATCCAACGGAACAACGATTATATCCCCCATGATATGTAGGGCAGAGGGTACCGTGGCCCCCGTCTCGGCAGCAGAACAAAACATACCGCAACTATATGACGGCAGGATACAAGTTCAACCGACGCTAGCACTGGAAGGATTCCCACACGTCCTCGCTGCAGGAGATGCTGCCGCTTTCTCAATCCCTAATGGCTATTTGCGCAAAGCGGTCAATTTTGCGTTCTACGCAGGTGCGCATGCGGGCATGAATGTTGTACGTGCCCTTCAAAACCGCCCCATGCGTCCGTTCAAACCAATCGACTTAGGATGGGTAATTCCGCTGGGGAATGATAGTGTAGGGCAAGCCTTCGGATCGCTTCCTTTGAAAGGCAAAATGGGCTTGCGCATGCATTACGTCATGTGTGGGTATAGAAACTACAGTCTAAAGAATTTTTACAAACTACTCGGGCATGCCGTCCGAGCGGGGACATAACGAGCACACAAACAAAAAGGAGTACACATGAAAGGACTACAGTATTATCTCTGGCGCGCCAAACCAGAGGCCAACCTCGCATATCTGGCACTGCGCATCTTTGTCGGAATCGCCATGTTTACACATGGATATGGCAAACTGATTGCTGGCCCAGATCGCTGGCGCGCGATCGGAGGTGTAATGGGCTCAATCGGGATTCCCGGACCAGCCGTTTTCTGGGGGTTCATGGCAGCCTTTGCAGAAAGCATCGGGGCAATCATGCTCGCAATCGGATTGCTCACACCTGTTGCCGCGTTCCTGATAGCAGTTACCATGTTTGTAGCAGTATTTGTTGCACATGCAGGGGACCCCTTTGGCGCACGGGAACTTGGTCTCATGTTTTTTTTCACATCCCTGCTGTTCATGCTTAAGGGAGCGGGAACCTACTCCATTGACCGCTGGCTTCCCCAACGTAAATAGCACAAGAACGCCACGGAACGTGTATGACGTATATATAGATTGTGGGGACGGTGCCTACGCATAGTTGCCCGCAATCTTTTGTACTTCCACGAGCACCATATCATGTAAGATGAAAACGATGACCGCCATAAACCAAGATTTCCTGCAGGCCGTACGTGACGAAATCAAAAGGACGCTTGCCGAAACCGTGCTGGCTCGTAGCATGGAAACAGAAATCGATTCTTTACTGAGTGGTAAAATGCTGCGTACGCAGCTCATGTTCACTCTCGGCAACGCCATTGGCACCCCAAAACACAAGTGCCTGACGGCTGCTGCAGCGGTAGAGATGCTACATGCCGCCAGCCTGCTGCACGATGACGTCGTTGACGGCGGCCAACTGCGGAGAGGCACTCCCGCGCTATGGGTAACACATGGTCCCAAGGTAGCCGTACTGACGGGAGACATGCTTTTGAGTTTGGCCTTTGCAAAGATGGCGAGATCACATCCTTACGCCGTGCCCGCTTTGGCGACAACACTACAAGACATGTGTGACGCAGAAATCGAACAGGAGTTCGCAGATAACCACAAAACGGTTGCATGGGACGACTGCATCCGTATTGCCCGTGGAAAAACCGGCAGTTTATTCGGATTCACAGCCTATTGTGCTGCCGGTGAACCATCCTCGCTCGCCGATGATCTCGCAAAAGCTGGCACCCAGCTCGGCGTGGCCTATCAACTTGCCGATGATCTCCTGGATCTGCAACATAATGAAGCCGCAATCGGCAAAACGCTAGGCACAGATGCCGCTTCCGGGAAAAATACCGCCGCCACACTTCTCGCACATACGCACCAGACCCCCGCTTCTCTCATACAGCCGATTCTGGACGAAGCAACCAATGCCTTGGCTGCATGGCCGCTCGTGCAGCAAGCCCTGCAAACATACATCCATGGCACCTTGCAACCACTCATCGAAACATACACAGCCGCATGAGCCGCCAACCAGTAACTTCATTTGTAACCACAAGATGTTGTAGTCACGCTTTCGATTCGGCACGATATAAAAACCGCACTCCAAAAGGAAATGCACACCAACAAAAGCAGATGACTACACCATCGCCAGAAACGCTTCAACCGCATCCAGAAACGCTTCTTCATCATGTATGGGAACCGTAGTCACAGGGACACTGCTGCGGAACCAATGACCATACGATTTCGACAAAATACGGCGATCCGAAATTACCACCACACCACGATCCTGCCGATGCCGGATTAGCCGCCCGAACCCTTGCCGGAAACGTATCACCGCCTGCGGCAATGAATATCCCCGAAACGCGCTCTGCCCCGCAGCTTCCAACGCCTCGCACCGTGCCTCGATCACAGGGTCTGTAAACACAGCAAAAGGCAAACGTGCCATAACGACACAAGAGAGACTTTCTCCCGCCACATCCACACCTTCCCAAAACGAGTGGGTTCCCATTAATACGGAAGCAATTTCCGTGCGAAAGGTCTCCATCAAATACTCTCTCGATAAAGCCTCGCCCTGCGCCAATACAGAAATTCCCTTTGCATGCAGTGATTCGCGCACATGCGCGGTAACGTGCTGCAGCATCACATAATTCGTAAAGAGCGTTAACCCGCGCCCGCCTGTTCGAAGATATAAGCGCGCCAGCAGTGTGCTGAGGGCTTCCATATATGCCTGTTCCCCATCAGCTGTAGGCTCAGGCAAAAACATCGGCACCAACATCGTCGCCTGTTCCTCGTATCGAAAAGGTGTGCCCACATTCAGCGCAACCAAACGATCCGGATCAACCTGATCCAGTCCCAACCGACCAGCCAAAAAATCAAATCTTTCTCGCACCGTCATCGTAGCCGATGTAAACACGATCGAGGAGTGATTCACATACAGCTGATCCAACAGTTGCGATCCTACATGAATCGGAGCACTCAATAACCTTCCTTCGCCAGCGATCCGACCATCTCGCTCGGCCCAATACACCATGTCCGGCGCATCTAATGCCATCATGTATCCCAGATCGTCCTGCAGGGCTTGCAAGCCGCCCCGTATCGCAGAAAAATCAATCGTCATCGCCCGAATACCCGGCGGAATCTCCTCCTCCGGATTCTCGAGCACCTCCAGCAAAACCTGTAACGAAGACACCACCTCTGCCAAAGCCGTCCGCATCTTCTGCTCAGCCTCACCTAACGCCTGCCAAAGTGGACTATCGCGAAAAGCACTCCGCAATCGCCGCAAACCTTTATCAGCACAAATCGTTCCGATCGCCGTAAAAAAAGGATCCAGCGTCTGCTCCCATTGCTGCACAGCCTGCTGAATTTGTGCCGGCGTGGACTCCAGCAGCCGATGTGGACACATCCCCAATTGCTTCGACAACAACGGCAACAATCCCGTACCGCGCCCCCGCAGACGTAACCGCCCCAATCGGCGCATGAAGTACCGCAAGCGCGGACGCGAAATTTCCACCGTGAAGTACCGTGTGGCGGCATCCTCCAGATTGTGCGCTTCATCCAACACCAGATGCGCGTGTTCAGGAAGCGCCTGCGCCCCCTCGGTCATTTCCGACAATACCAAGGCATGATTCGCAACAACAATATCAGCCGCCTGGGCACGAGCACGAGCACGCCGCACAAAGCACTGCTTATAGAAGCGGCAACTCCTCCCCGAACATTCATCTGCTCCAGCCGTAATATCTTGTACAAACGGATGCGCATCACGCGACTCCATACCGCTTACTTCCGACAAATCCCCCGTCAACGTCTCCCCAAGCCATACCACTACGGATGCCGCCAATGCATGCTGCCCCATACGCAACGAAAAATCTGCATTCCCCAGAAGTTGCTCGAATTTGCGCATGCACAGATAATTCCCCCGCCCCTTGATCAACGCAGCTTTGAAACGGGTCCCCGTAACACGCTGGATCAGAGGAATGTCCTTTTCATACAATTGCGATTGCAAATTCTTGGTATTCGTACTCACCACAACCGGCGTACGATTCTGCAAAGACCAGAAAACGGCAGGAATCAGATACGCTAGACTTTTTCCCGTCCCCGTCCCCGCTTCGCAAAGCAGATGCTTTTGTGCATTAAAGGCATCGATCACCGCGCGGGACATCTCCAATTGTCCATCGCGCGTCTCGTAGGTGGATACATGCTGC
>SLAV01000362.1 GCA_007126655.1 Haloferula sp.
AGAGCCTCGGCATCGACAGCCGCGCCGTCATGCCCGGGCCGCCCCAAGCCGACGATGAACCGGACCTGATCCGCACGGATTACAAAAACCTCGAATCCGCCGGGTGGTGGAAATCGCAAAAAATCGATGGCATCGTCCTCTACGCCTGGGGTCGCCCGAAGTTCCGCAACGTCGCCCGCGCGATCCGCGAGGCGGGCATTTTCCTCGTCCTCAACCAGGACAACGGTGGTCTCGTCAGCCCGCTCGCAGGCCCCGTGGATTGGTGGGAGGAACAACGAACGCTCGCCGGTGGCTCGCGGCGCGCGTTCCTCCGCAACGTCGCCCGCGGACTGACGCTCGGCCTGCTCGTCACCGATCCGCTGCGCGCGATCCATCTCCACCAAGGCGACATCATCGCGTGCGTTTCCCCGGGGGCAGCGGAAATCTACCGGAATCTCTGCCGCTTCTACGGCGGCGGCCTCGCGAAACGCGTGCGCGTGGTCCCGCACCCCGTCGAACCGTCATTCGCGCATGATGGCGGGAAAAAATCCCGCCAAGTCCTCTGCGTTGGACGCTGGGACGACGTGGTCCAGAAACGCCCCGGCCTCCTGACCCAGGTCGCCGGCCTCTTGCTGGAGCGCGACCCAAAAGTCCGCTTCGTCATCGCCGGAAACACCACCACCGAAATCCGCCACTGGCACGCGGCGCTCGATCCCGCGCGCCGCACCCGCGTCGAACTGGCGGGCAGGCTCGACCGCCCCTCCCTCGCCGACGCCATGCGCGCATCGCAGGTGTTTTACAGCCCCTCCGCATATGAAAGCTTCGGCATCGCCGCCGCCGAGGCGCTCTGCTGCGGATGCTCCGTGGCTGCGGTGAAATCGATGTCCATGGTCAGTTTCGAGTGGTTTGTCTCCGGCAAACGGCCCGGGCAACCCGCCCACGGATCGCTCGCTGTTGCGGACACTCCGGACTCCCATGCCACCGCCTTGCTGGAGGAACTGGATCACTGGCAAAACGGCCGACGCGACGCCTCGCGCATCTCCACCACCTGGACTGCCCGCGTCCACTCCGACCAGGTCGCCTCCCACATCCTCGACCTCCAGACCCAAGCCGGTGCTCGGGCGCGGTCATGAGAAAGCGATCCCTCCGGAATTCATTCACCCCCGTGACGGATGCCTCGCGTTTCGTTATTCGCGCTTCGGAATTACAAGCCGGACGTCATGGCCGCAACTCCCCGCTCCCTGTCCGCGCCTGCGGGGCAGGGCGGGAAAATCGGGCCATGACACGGCGGGGGTTCGCGCGTAGGAGTCCGGACCTTGCTTGGTGACGAACAAAGCGCCCGGTCGCGGGAATCGGACGCGGCTCCCGCGACGGGGGAGCCGCTCCCGCCGCGGCGCCTGGTCGCCATGGTGTGGCGGCGGTTGCGGCCATGGCGCGGGCGGCTGATCCTTTCGCTCTCGCTGCTGGTTTTTTCGGTGCCGTTCGTGAATTTCCACCCGCTGGTGTGGGGCATTGTGGCGGACGGTCTGCTGGCCGGTGAAATGACCGGGCGCACGCTCGCGATGTGGATCGGCATCATGTCCGGCACCTACCTCATCGGCCTCGCCGCCGGGGCCTGGCACAGTTACCTGCTGGAGAAGACCGGCCAGGCGTTCGTGCGCGGCATCCGCTCGGATCTGTTCGCCAAGTTCGGCAACCAGTCGATCGCCTACCACCGGGAAAGCAGCACCGGCGAACTGGTCACCCGCATCACCAGCGATGTGGATGCCATGGAGCAATCCGTCCTCCAGGGCATCACCAGCCTGTTGGAGGAGGTGGTCACGTTCGTGATCGTCGCGGGGATGGTGCTCTACATCAGCCCGGTGGTGGGCGCGGCCTCGATCCTGCCGCTGGCGGTCGCGTTCATCTTCATCCGGATTTACAACCGCAGGGTCAAATCGATCTACGACGGGGTGCGCAGGCAGCTCGGCCAGATCGGCTCGTTCGTGCAGGACCGGCTGGCGGGCGTGCAGGTCACCCAGTCGTTCGCGCGCGAGGGCGACGAGCAACGGGAGTTCGACCGCCGGGCCGCTGGGTTCTACGATGCGAGCGTGCGTGCCAGCCGCCTGCGCAACACGTATTTCCCGCTCGTCTCGACATTCGGGTTCGTGAACAACGTGGTGATGCTCGGGCTGGGCGCCTGGCTCATCATGAACGACAGCCCGCTTTTCACCGTCGGCGCGCTGCTGGCATACCGCGGGTTCTGGTGGCGCCTGCAAAGCCCGATCCGCACCATCGCGCAGACCAGCGACATCCTCCAGCGCGCCCGCGCCGCCGCGCGGCGGGTGCTGCATTTGCTGGAGGAACCGGTGGCCGTGGTGGACCGCCCCGGTGCCCGCGAATGGAGCCGGCCGCGCGGGGCCATCCAGTTTGAAAGCGTCGTTTTCGGCTACCTGCCGGGCCAGGCCGTGTTGCGCGACGTTTCGTTCCGGATCGACCCCGGCGAATTCGTCGCCATCGCGGGCGGCAGCGGCTCGGGCAAAAGCACGCTGCTCAACCTGATTCCGAGGTTTTACGATGTGACCGGCGGCTTCGTCCGCGTCGATGGCCACGACGTGCGCGACCTCCGGCTCGACAGCCTGCGCCGCCCGATCGGTTACGTCGGGCAGGACAACTATCTTTTCAACGGCACCGTCCGCGAGAACCTCTGCTATGGGAACCCGCAGGCCGACCAGTCGATGCTCGACCAGGCCGCGCGCGACGCCAACGCGCTCGACTTCATCCGCGGGCTGCCGGAAGGCTACGGGACGCGCGTCGGCCAGAACGGCCTGAAGCTCTCCGGCGGCCAGCGCCAGCGGCTCAGCCTGGCCCGCGCGTTCCTCACCCGCCCGCCGGTGCTGCTGCTCGACGAGCCCACCGCCTCGGTCGAGCCCGAGAGCGAGGCCCTGATCCACGATTCCATCCTGCGGCGCACCGAGGCCGGCGAAGGCACCACGCTGCTGGTGACCCACCGCATCGACCTGCTCCGGCAGGCCCCGAGGATCCTGTTTTTCGCCGGCGGCCACCTCGCCGGGGACGCGCCGCACAACACGCTGCTCGCCTCCTGCCCCGCCTACGCGGACGCCTATCACCGCTGGGAACTGGAAGGCATGGAATCGGTCATTTCCGCGTGAATTTCCCGAAAACGGTCTTTTATTCCGGCGCATGGCGGACCAACGCGAAAAAGTGATCATCATCGGCGGCGGCTTCGCGGGCCTCGCCTGCGCCCAGGGGCTGGCCAACAACCCGCGCTACAGCGTGACGCTGGTGGACCGCACCAACCACCATTTGTTCCAGCCGCTTCTCTACCAGGTTGCGACCGCCTCACTGGCCGCGCCGGACATCGCGCGGTCGATCCGGCAGATTCTCGCCAAGGCGGACAACGTGAGGGTACTGATGGAGGAGATCACGGAAATCGACCCGCAGGCCCGGCGCGTGGTGTCGGCCACCGGCCATGACTACCCATACGATTACCTGGTGCTGGCGGCCGGCGCGCGCACCGGCTACTTCGGACACCACGAGTGGGAGCCGCACACCATGGGCCTCAAGACCCTCGTCGAGGCCCAGAACATCCGCCGCAGGGTGCTGGCCAACCTCGAAAACGCCGAAATCGACGACAACGACAGCGATGTCGACCGCCTGATGACCGTGGCCATCGTCGGTGGCGGGCCGACCGGCGTCGAGCTTGCCGGCGCGTTCGCCGACCTGGCGCAGCGCTCGTTGAAATCGAATTACCGCCACATCGACACCTCGCGGTTGAGGATCGTGCTCATCGAGGCGGGCGACCGGCTGCTCGCCGCCTACGACCCGTCGCAGAGCGAATACGCCCGCAAGCGGTTGGAAAAAATCGGCGTCGAGGTCCACACGGGCGCACCGGTCAGCTCGGTGGAGGAGGGCAAGGTGACGTTCGGCCCGGCGCGCACGACGCTGGAGGCCGCCTCGATCATCTGGGCGGCGGGCGTCGCCGCCAGTCCGCTCACCGCATGTCTCGGCGTGCCGCTCGACCGCGGCGGGCGGGTCACCCCGGAGCCGGATCTCTCGGTGCCCGGGCAGCCCCGGATTTTCGTGGCGGGCGACGTGGTGCGCATGTCGAAGGAAAACGGCGAGCCGGTTCCGAACGTCGCGCCAGCGGCGATGCAGATGGGATCCCACATCGCGAGGAACCTCCGCAAGGGCGACCGCAAGCCGTTCCGTTATTTCGACAAGGGCATGATGGCGATCATCGGCAAGAACCACGCGGTGGTGCGTGTCGGCTGGCTGAAGATCAACGGATACTTCGCATGGCTGACGTGGTTGTTCGTCCACATCGCGTTCCTGGTGGGCTTCCGCAACAAGCTCGCCGTGGTGATCGGCTGGGCGTGGGCCTACCTGGTCAACAACCCGGAGGCGCGGATCATCGTGAACCCTCCGGGCATGGTGAACCCTCCGGGCATGGCCGGCGCGAATGCCGGCGGCGAAGCGCGCGCCAACCGGCAGGCGGCTCCGGATGAGAATGCCACCCCGTGACAAGCCGGGACCGGGCTGGCAGGAATCCCCCGCTCATTTCATTTGACCGCACGGCCCGGCGGATCCTCATTCGGCACATGAAAGTGAACGTGCTGGGCGGCGATTTGGAAAGCTGCTCGACAGACCCGATGACCGGATTTTTCCGCGACGGCTGTTGCAATACCAACGGCGAGGACCGCGGGATGCACACCGTATGCGCGGTGATCACCGGGGATTTCCTGACCTACAGCCGATCAATGGGCAACGACCTGGTCACTCCGCGGCCGGAGTTCGATTTTCCCGGCCTCAAGCCGGGCGACCGCTGGTGTGTGTGCCTCGGGCGTTGGCTCGAAGCGCTTGAAGCCGGATTCGCGCCGCCGGTGGTGCTCGAGGCGACCCACGTGTCCGTCGCCGAATTCGTGGACCGCGACGTGCTGGACGCCCACGCCTGGAAGGGTTGACGCTCGCGCCGGGCCTTGCACGGCGGGCGGAAATGCGGGCGCAAGGCGCAAGGCGCAAGAGTCCGCGCCGATGCGTTGTAATGAATGGTTAGACACACCGATCCATGAACACCTGCCCGAACACCCTGGAAATGCCATCATTTTTGCAAAACCTGTGCCGCCCGGTGCTCGCGGCCATCGCCTTCTCCCTGCCAATTGCCGGCACGGCGGGAGCCACCGAAGAGACCGACCCGGTGGTGCTTTGGTATGCCCGGCCCGCCGACAACTGGCTGGAGGCCCTGCCACTGGGCAACGGCAGGATGGGCGGCATGGTCTTCGGCGACCCGCGGGAGGAACACCTGCTGATCAATGAGGAAAGTCTGTGGGCCGGGCGCCCGCTTGAGGCGTGGCCGGATGACTTCCACGACCACTGGCGGGAAGTGCAGCGCCTCATCCTTGAGGGCCGCCTCGCCGAGGCACACGGATACGGAATCGAGCACATGACGACCACGCCGACCTACTTCCGGTCCTATCAGCCGTTCGGAGACCTGCGGGTCCGCATGCGCCATGAAGGCGAAGTCGGGAACTACCGCCGCGACCTGAACCTCTCCGACGGGCTCGCCACCGTCGCCTACTCCGTCGATGACGTGCGCTACCGGCGCGAGGTGATCATATCCGCCGTGGACGATGTGATCGCCGTCCGCCTCTCCGCCGACCAGCCCGGGCGGATTCATGCCAGCGTCGATCTCTCGCGCGATTGGAAGGCCCTGGCCAGCGTGCCTCAGAGCGGGCATCGGGGTGCCGCAAACATGCCCCAGCAACAGGTCGAGGTGACCACGCGCGGCGATGACGGCCTTGCGCTCGACGGCCAGGTGCAGGACGACGAGCGCGACCAAGGCGGGCGACCGGGCGGCGTCGGTCCCGGCGGCGAGGGGATGAAATTCGCCGGGCGCCTGCTGGCCCGGACCAACGGCGGCACGCTCTCCGCCGGGGATGGCGAACTGGTCATCGAGGGGGCGGATGAAGTCGTGCTCCTGTTCGTGGCCGCGACCGATTACAATCTGGAGAAACTCCATTTCGACCGCTCGATCGATCCCGCAGCCCTCGCCGACGCGGGCCTGGCGAAGGTCGCTGAGAAAAGCTGGACGGAACTCCTGGCCGACCACCTCGCCGAACACCGCGGGATCATGGACCGGGTCGCACTCAGGATCCGCGGCGGCGACGAGCCCGACCTGCCGACCGACGAGCGTCTGGCCGCGATGCGCGACGGGGCCGTCGATCCGGTCCTCGTCGAGCAACTTTTCCAATACGGGCGCTATCTGCTCGCGTCCAGCTCCCGCAGGCCCGGGCGGCTTCCGGCGAACCTGCAGGGCATGTGGAACATCCACATGTGGGCGCCCTGGATGGCGGATTACCACCTCAACATCAACATGCAGATGAATTACTGGCCCGCCCAGCTCTGCAACCTCGGGGAAACCATGGAGCCGCTCAACGATTGGTTCACCCTGACGGCGGAACGCGGGCGCGAGGGCGCGCGGAGGCTCTATCACGCCAACGGCTGGGCGTTGTTCCATGCCACCAATATCTTCGGGCGGGTCACCCCCGCCGCGTCCAGCTTGCGGTCGCAGTTCATCAATGGCGCGATCGACCCGATGCCGGGCGCGTGGATGGCCCTCACCTGGTGGCGTCACTACGAATTCACCGGTGATGAACGTTTCCTCCGCGAAGACGCCTACCCGCTGCTCAAGGGGGCCGCCGAGTTCCTGCTCGACTACCTGCATGAAGACGAAGACGGCCGCCTGCTCGCCATCCCCTCGGTCAGCCCGGAAAACACCTTCGTGGATCCTGGCTCAGGAGAGCGCATCCGCATCACCAAGGGCAGCACATATCACAACATCCTCTCCAGGCTCGTCTTCGACCGGGTGATCCAGGGGTCGGAAATCCTCGGCGTGGACGCGGACTTTCGCGAACGCATCAAGGCCGCGAAAGCCAAGGTGCCCGACCACCGCATCGGTGCCGACGGCACCATCATGGAGTGGATCGAGGATTTCGACGAGGCCCAGCCGGGGCACCGGCACATGTCGCATCTGATCGGGCTCCATCCGTCCGGCCTGATCACACCGGATGATCCGGACTTGTTCCGCGCCGCGCAAAAAACCGTGGCGCGACGCCTACAGCACGGAGGCGGCCGCACCGGCTGGAGCCGCGCGAAAATCATCAACACCTTCGCCCGCTTGCGCGATGGGGACGCCGCCTTCCAGCACGTCAACGCCCTGATCCGCGCCAGCACGCTCACCAACCTCTTCGGCAACCACCCGCCGTTCCAGATGGACGGCAATTTCGGCTTCACCGCCGGAGTGGCGGAAATGTTGGTCCAAAGCCACCGGGGTTCCACCGGTGCGTGGGTGATCGACCTCCTGCCGGCGCTGCCATCCGCATGGACGGACGGCCACGTCCGCGGCCTGCGGGCGCGCGGTGACTTCACCGTGGAGATCGAGTGGGAGGGCGGCGTGCCGGGCCGCACCGTGGTGACATCCGGATCCGGCGGCACCTGCCGCCTCAGCTTCGGCGAACACACCCGCGGCCTCCGATTCCCCACGGAGGCCGGGGAATCCTACATCATCACCGGCATCACCGCGGACCACATGGATGACGCCGAGGTGCGCACCGCCAACGGAGAGCTTGTCCCGGGCGAATCGCTCTGAACCGGAAATCCGCACTTGGATCTCATGTCTTCCGCGGGTGGTGCGCCCGGTATGCGCGCCAGAGCAGCAGGGTGAACGGAACCCACCAGACCAGATCGTTGGTGAGGATCGTGAGGCCTGCCCGCGGTGTGAACGTGCCTTCGACCAGGGCGATGACGAACCCGATGGGGCCGAGGATTTTCCCCAGCAGGCCGACAAGCACGATCGGCCAGTGACGCACCGGATCCCACGCGGCAATGCCGTAGCCAAGGCCATAGACGCCCACGATCATCCCGACGCATTGCCAGATCTCCGGATACACGGGCAGCTCCATGCCCGCAAAGAGGAAGAACCAATCCGGAAACAGCACGACCGAAGCGCCCCAGACGATGTTGTAAACCGCCGCGGCAAGCAGGATCCATGAGGGTCGGTTGCGGGATGACATGCGTCACTGGAGCCCACTGCGGCCATTTGTCAAAGCCCACGGTGAATCCGGGCATTCGCGTCGGAATCCGACCAGGGATGCACCGACACACGACCGGAGTGGCGGGTCCGGGAGGTCACGGTGGACGACGTCGAAATCCTGGTCATCAGCAACATCTGACCACGCCCAACGGGAAAAAATGCCCCAGTTGCCAAAAAATTCTTGGCATGGCGATGCGGATCGCTAGAGTCGTCGAAGGTTTGCAACAAATGTCACGCCATTTGCCGTGCCGGATTCCCGCGGTTGGCGGCACATCCTCTTCAACCACACCAACGACAATCATGTATCAGACATCAGGCAAAATCAGAAGCATGGCGCTGGCTTCCGCAATCACCGTAGCCATGGCCTTCAGCGCTGCCCACGCGGCACTGATCATTCAATACGACTTTGAAGGCAATACAGCCGAGGCTACCACCAACGATTTGGCAAGCCTGGGCGTCGTCGCAGGGGAGATCCAGACCTCAATCGACCTGGGTGGTGACACGGGTATCGCGAATGACCGGTGGCAGCGCAAACTGCGTGACCCGAACACAACCAACATGTCGTTCACCATTACCATTCCGCAGGGCGTGACCCTCGACTTGACGGAACTCAACTTCGTCTTCGGCATCGATTCTCGCCAGGGCAGCAACGATACGTTCGCCCAATGGGATCTGACGATATCCACCGGCAGTGCAAGCCCCGATTCATCGGGCCCGGTCTTGCTTGAGGGCACCAATGCCAATGACTATCGGGAAGATGACTATACCGTGACCTTGTCCGGCCTGACCGGATTGACTGATACCAGTGTAACGTTTGACTTTCTTGTGAACTACGGTGTCCAACCAGACTTTAGCGGCGGAGGCAATAACAACAATCGCCACGCTTTCTTCGACGATGTGACACTGACTGTGATTCCCGAACCCTCCACCGCAGGCATCCTCGCCATCTTCGCGGGTGCGGCGCTTCTGCGCCGGCG
>SLAV01000200.1 GCA_007126655.1 Haloferula sp.
AGGCGGTAACCAGAACGGGAATCCCCAATCCGAGTAGCGCGACCAGCGAGCACAGTAGTATCGCGGGCCATTGCCATTTTCCAAGGGGTACAGCTGCATGCTGCCGTGCCGTTCCTGTGCCTGCTCGATAGTGCGGACGGTGGGATCGCGTCCAGCTTTCGACGAGAATGATCATGCCGGTTAACGCCACAAGTTTGAGGGCAAGAATGGCTGCCGCACTGCGATCGAGTGTGGCGCTATACTGTATATAGATTTCGCGGGTAAAAACGTTATATTGTAAAAGGGTGACAGCCCCAAAATCGCTTAACGTATACAGGGCAACCAGCAGGGCTCCTGCACCAATTGCGGGGCGTAGGTGCGGCAGTACGATTTGCCGAAAAACTTGCATGCGAGTTCGTCCGAGGCACCGCGCGGCATCTTCCAGCGCGGGGTCCAATCCGCGTAGCCCGGCACGTACACTGAGCTGGACATATGGATATGTGAACAGGGTGAGGGCAAGCCAAGCCCCGGGCAGACCATACATGGATGGCAATTGTGTGATACCGATGGGTGCCAGCAGGCTCTGCAGCATGCCATTGGGACCCAATGCTGCGAGAAGGGCAAAGGCACCGACGTAGGAAGGAAGAACAAGCGGCAGGCAGGTAATGGCCGACCATATGCGTTTTCCTGGTAAATCTGTTCGCATGGTGAGCCACGCCAACGCACATCCCAGGACGGTCGCAGATAACGTGACGAGCGTTGTTAAGAGAATGCTGTTCAGAAATACTTGTATGGTGCGAGGCCGCGTTAGCAAGGTGATAAACTGCGGTGCAGATTCACTTGCGCGCACGATTAGATATAGCACTGGGGTGAGGGATAGCGCAGCAACCAGAATGACGGCAACACGCAGAATGTTTCTCCCGGTTATCATCCCGTGAAATATGGTTTTTTTTCTGCGTACTGTGGGTGTCATACTTTGCTCAGAGAATGCCGAGTTCCTGTAATAGTAGAAGGGTGCCCGCCAAGTCTTCCAATAGACTGAGATCTAGTTCTGCGATGGGCATCGCGTCAAGCACAGGAAGCACGGGGTTGGGAGCGATTGATTGTACCACGGGATATTCGAATGTCTGGTCGGTAAAGAACCGTTGCGCCTGTTCCGACAGTAGAAAGCGTACAAGTTTTTCGGCCTGCGGTGTTTTGCGGGTGGTTTGCAGGATGCCAACCCCGGCCACATTCATCAAAGTGCCCTGTGGGGGAAGGTAGTTACGCGCTTGGAGTGCCAAGCCTTGTTCTTTTTCCATAGTATGCAAGTAGTAATGATTGGTGAGCCCCACATCAATTTCGCCTGCGGCGACTGCTTGCACAATGGCTGTATTGCGTGCATAGGAGCGTGGTCGGTTCCCCGCCATTGCTTGCAGCCACTCCCGGGTGGCTGCTTCACCACGTTCTACTCGTAGCGCGGTCACAAATGCTTGAAAAGAGGCATTTAGGGGAGCCCAGCCTAATCGGTCTCGCCATTGCGGATCAGCTAAGCCGGTGATATCCTCTGGTAAATCCTGTGGTTGCACACTTTCTGTGTTGTAAATCAGTACACGCGCCCGACCGGATGTGCCAACCCACAGGCCTTGCTGGGAGCGGAAGGCATTGGGAACCATCTGTAGAAGGTCTGGGGGTAAGTCTCGAAAAAGCCCGGCTTGGGATAGGGCTCCGAGAGCACCTGCATCCTGCGCAAAAAAAACATCAGCAGGGCTGCGACTCCCTTCTTCCAGAATGGTTGCTGCCAGCTCGGCGGTGCCCCCATAGCGTGTATGCACACGAATCCCGGTTTCTTCTGTGAATTGTGCCAGAAGGGGAGCTAGCAAATGTTGGTTTCTGCCTGAATAAAGGGTGATTTGGTCTTCCTGTGCACGGCCCCGGCATCCTGATAAAAGACAGGTGGAAACAGCACCTATCATGCCAGCCAATGCTAAATGTTTGATGTGTAATACTTTCATAATGCAGGGTAATTTACGATCTTGTGTAATTGTGTCAAGTGTCCATATTGCGGAGCTTGCTTTCGCTAGAATGGTTTGTCAGGATGGCTGGCCTTGTTGCGGTTAGCGTTTACCGTCACCTCTTATTGTAATGAGATGCGATATTGATTGGGACTGAGGCATGCCGAAAGAATCTATTGTTGCAAGAATGGCGAACCAGCCTGTGGTTTTTGATGGGGCCATGGGGACTGAAATCTATGCGCGCGGTGTATTCATTAATCGGTGTTTTGATGAGGTAAGCCTTATTAATCCTGATTTAATACGGGATATTCATGCGTCTTATGTCGCTGCTGGTGCAGATGTGATTGAAACGAACACTTTTGGTGCGAATCGCATTTGGCTACGTGGATACGGCCTTGCAGAGCGAACGGTTGAAATCAATCGAGCGGGTGCCGCCTTGGCTCGTGAGGCAGCAGGGGATGCCGTGTATGTGGCAGGGTCCATTGGTCCCTGTTTGCGTTCGAACCAGCTTATGGTTAAAGAGCGTTCGGGGGAGCTTGCCGATGCTTTTGTCGAGTCTGCCATGGCTTTGGCCGAGGGGGGCGTTGATTTTCTTTTATTGGAAACCTTCACGCATGTCGATGAGCTCATTCTGGCAGCAAGAAGCGTGAAGCAGGTAGGTTTACCGGTTATGGCTTCCTTTACGGTTGATATGCGTGGTGAAACGGTTCACGGGCGTTCCGTTGAAGATGTGGTGGGGGAGCTTAATGCGATTTCGGAAATCGAGATTTTGGGCATGAATTGTGGAACAGGTCCTGCTCCCCTGTTTGCTGTGGCCGAAAGGGCCTTGCCGCTCTCTGCCAAACCGTTTGTTTTTATGCCGAATGCGGGGCAGCCTGAAGAAGTGGATGGGCGTGTTTTGTATTTAGTGACACCCGAATATTTCACTTCTTATGCCAAGCGGTTTGTCGAGTTGGGTGCTCGCGGTGTGGGGGGGTGTTGCGGCACGACGGCAAGCCACATTCGAGAGGCGGCGCGGGCGGTGCATGCACTTGGGCACGTTAAGGAATTTGTGCAAATACGGGCGATTGAGCATTCGCAGGGTGAGTCGGATGTTGATGTGATCCCGATGGAAGAAAAATGTGCGTTTGCCGCCAAATTAGCGCGTGGCGAGTCGGTATCCACAGTAGAGATCTTACCACCGAAGTCATGGGTTTTGTCGGGGATGCTTGAGAAGGTCTCCGTGTGTGATGCGGCGGGTATCGATGCGGTAAATATACCTGATGGTCCACGGGCCAGTGCGCGTGTTTCCAGCATGATTGCAGCGATGAAAATTCAGGAACAACTACGGATTGAACCTATCTTGCATTATTGCTGTCGCGATCGGAATTTGATCGGGATGCAGTCTGATTTGTTGGGAGGCTATGCTGCCGGACTCCGTAATTTTTTGATCATTACGGGGGATCCGCCCAAGATCGGGGACTATCCGGACGTGACGGGCGTTTTTGATGTGGATGCAATTGGGCTGGTGCGCGTAGCTAACGGTTTAAATCATGGTTTGGATATTGGCGGGAATCGAATTGATCCCCCTTGCGGGCTTTTGCTGGGAGTCGGGGTTGATCCTTGCGCGGTGGATCTGGCGCATGAAATTTCGCGTTTTGAGCAGAAGATAGAGGCGGGGGCGGAATATGCGATCACGCAGCCTGTATTTGATCCGGATGCTTTGCTGCGATTTCTGGATCGCTTGGAGACGCTTGATGTTCGCATTCCGATTGTTGCAGGCGTTTGGCCACTGGTGAGTTTGCGCAATGCCGAGTTTATGCGTAATGAAGTGCCCGGTGTAAGCGTTCCCGATGAAATTATCGAACGCATGCGCATCTGCAAGACCAAGGAGGATGGCATTCGCACGGGGGTAGCGATTGCACGCGAGATGTGCGCACGCATCGCGGACCGCGTGGCCGGCTTTCAGGTGAGCGCACCCTTTGGCAAGGTGGAGCTTGCCATCGAAGTGCTAGCCGATTTTACGTGATCCGCTCGTTGCCTCTGCCGGCTGTGAGAATCTTTCCTGCGCAACGATCTATTCGGGAGGGGTGCCATAGGGCGTTTGCGATTCGGCGGCATGACGATGCTGTTGTATGCGAGCTACAATTTCCTGTTCGTAGATGTTCCAGTCGTGCAGCGTGGCTGGGTCAAAGTCTGCGCCATTGGGCCAGACGATGGTTTTGACTTCGGTGTCGAGTCGGACAGCGTTAAACATGGCTAAATCTTGTAAAGGACCGAATAGCTCTCCCTCTAGAACGGAGCGGAAGTTGATGGTTTTTTTCGTGCCGTCATCAAATGTCAGTTTCAGCGTATAGGGTGCAACGATCTCAACATCACTTACGGCATATAGTTGGTGTAGCATACGAATTTTCTCCTATCGTAACGGCTTGATGGACATGGGCGGACGTCCCTCTTGAAGATATTGCCAATCGCGCAATAACTCTTCTTTGTGCAGCTCGGCCCAAGCCTCTACGAGACGCCGCTGGGATTTAGGCAGGCTTCCTGCCAGTAAATCACCGGACGTAATACCGAATACAGCAGTGTACTCTTGGTAATAGGCGTGGAAGTGCGGTACGTTGTGTGGTGACTCCAACTCCATAAACATTCGGATTATAATTCCAAAAAAACGGCTGATTTCTGGCATTACTGTCCTTTCCGCGAGAAGTATGTACGGCAATCATACTGATGGACAAGTTAAAATTATGAATTCGAGAACCGATGCGGGTTAGTTTTTGTCGAGGCTGGAGCGAATGGCGTTTTGCATGGCGGCGATAAATGCCTGATTACTGAATTGCAGCGCATGATTGCGGATTGTGGCAGGGTCCCAAATGCGTTTGCCAGCTATGTGTACGGCATTGGACAGGGCATCGGGCGTTTGTTGATCAAAGAATATGCCGGTTTGATTGGCGAGAACGGTTTCGCAGGCGCCACCACGATTGTAGGCCACTACGGGCTTCCCACAGGCTTGCGCCTCAAGGGGAACGATACCAAAGTCTTCTTCGCCCGGGAATACAAGTAAGCGGCAGTTGCGGTAGCGTTCCAGGACAACGTCGTCGGGTTGCCAGCCTTCGAAGGTGATGTTGGGGCCTGCTTGTGCTTCTAGCTTTTCTCGCGATCCGCCTGTACCAACGATCCGCAGCGGATGCCCCGAGCGGTTGTAGGCCGCAATCGCTATATCGATTTTTTTATAGGGTACGAGTGCGGAGACGATCAGGTCAAAATCCTGTGAGCCGGCATCTGGTCCCGGTGTGCATCGGTCTGTGTCGACGGGGGGATAGATCACAGAGGCATCGCGCTCATAAAAGTCTTCGATGCGCTTTTTTACATGATGACTGATGGCGATAAACGTGTCGACACGATGGGCGGTTTGGGCGTCCCATTGGCGCATGGCTGCCAATAGTGGGGCGGCAAGTGTTTTGCGGATAGCATTGCCAAGATACTCTTCCTGAAAAGTCCATGCATAGCGCATGGGGGTAAAACAGTAACATAGGTGATGGCAGTTGGGGGGCTTGCGAATGCTTTTGGCAACGCAATGGCTGGTGCTGATGAGTATGTCTGCGGATGCGGGGTTTAGCGAGCGTATCGCGGCAGGAAAAAGAGGCAGTAGGCTACGATAGTGATTGGCGATGCCGGGGATGCGCTGCAGCCATGATGTATGAATAGGGCGGTTGCGGATGGTTTCGGAGACAGCACCTGGGTTTGCCAGAAGGGTGTATAGGGGGGCATCTGGATAGGCGTCGCAGAGAATCTCAAGCACACGCTCTCCTCCGCGCATGCCACTTAACCAGTCGTGACAGAGTGCAACTCGCGCTGCTGGCCAATCCTGTTTTGCCGTAGAGGTCATACAAATTCCTTTGGGGCGGCAGCTTCGTAGCATGCCAGCGTTTCGCGTGCGGTTTTTTCCCAGGAGAAGCGCGTGACATTTTGGAGGCCTGCCGCAATGCGCTGCTTGCGTTCTTCCGGGTGGTCTCGCAGGTGCAGAATAGCACGTGCGTAGGCATCGGTATCTTCGGTCGGTACGAGGATGGCTGCATTACCAGCTACTTCAGGTAGCGAGCCAGCATTGCTGCATACCACGGGGATGCCGCAAGCCATGGCTTCTATGATTTGCAGGCCGAAGCCTTCATACCGGGACGCATGCACCATCACGTCGGCTGCGCGGATATGGTTTACGAGTTCATTGTCTAATACGAATCCTGTCCAGCGCACGGCTTCCTGGAGCCCGAATTGCTCTATGCACATTTGGGGCTCGGGATAGCGTGGATCCGGTGCGCCGACCAAGTCCAGTCGCACGGGACAATCATAGTGCGTCTTAAGCCGATGAACAACATGAATGAGTTTTTCGATGTTTTTGTAGGGATCTGCGCGCCCTACGTACAGTAATTGCAGGTGATCACGTTTCGTATGAAACGCACCTTGGGGGACGGCAGGAGGCGTAAAGTCCGGCGATACGCCATTATGGATTACGTCAATTTTATCCATAGGGACTTTGAGTAAGGTTTCGATGTCGACGGCTGATACGTGGCTGACGGTCGCTATGCGTGCCGAGCGTCGGGCAGCCTCGCGCAGTACTTTGCGAAAAACGGGCAAGAAACGGGACTTACGAGATTGTGGGGCATGATCGGGGAAACGCAGGGGGATCAAATCGTGAATGGTGGTAACTGCTTGTATCGGTCCTTGGCCATTACGACGAAAGGCCGCGAAGGGGATCATATAGTTCGGACTATGAAATACTTGAATGTTCCACTTTTTGAGAAGACGGGGTAGATGTAGTTGGGACTGGATGGAAAATAATTCCCAAGGGATGAGCACACTTTTCATATGTTTTGCTTCACAAATGCCTGTTTCCTGACTCGTGCGCTCGGCTAGGAATGGATCTGAGAAGATGACGGTACATTGGTGTTTCCCGGCGATTTTGGAAAATTCGCGAAGGATCTGGCGCGTGTAATTCCCAATTCCGGATATGTCTTTAAAAATCCATCTGGCATCAATTGCTATATTCATTGCGATATGTTCCTGTATACATCGAGAGTTTGTGCCGCAGTTTGCGCCCAGGTGTACTGGCTCGCCACACGGGAGCCTCGCTGGATAAGGTCGTTGCGCGCGCTGTTATTCGAAAGTATATTGGTGACGGCCTCACGCCACAGATCGATGTCATAGCAATCTAGCACGATCGCTCCATCTTGCAGCACTTCTCTGAGACTGCCTCCGCTGCTTGCAATGACCGGGGTTTCGCATGCCATTGCCTCCAGCGGGGGGAGTCCGAATCCTTCATAAAATGATGGCAGCAAGAATGCATCTGCATTGGCATAGAGTGCAGGAAGGTCTTCATCGGGAATGTAGCCAATCCGGCGAATGTTTTTGGCGCGCGGTGACGCTTGGATACGCTGCAGAATGGGTTCATACCGCCAGCCTAAACCACCGGCAATTAGTAAATCCCCATCGTAGTTTGTCATCTGCTCGAAAAGCTCGATAAGAAAAGTAAGGTTTTTGCGTGGTTCAACGGTTCCTACGGTCAATAGGTAAGGGCGTATAATGCTGTTACGCATGCGAAACTCTTCGATGTGTTTAGGAGACGGCTTTTGAAAAGATTCAGAAACCCCCAGATGCGTGGTGAATATGCGCTCCTCAGGGACGGATAGGAATGTGGCAATTTCCTTTGCGGAGAAGTGAGAGATTGTGATGATCGCGTCAGCTTGCGAGGCGGTGCGGTAGATTCCTTTTTTGAGATACTGTAGGTTTTTGGGTTCGGTATATTGGGGGAAGCGAATAAAGGAGAGGTCGTGAATTGAGACAACACGTTTACCGGTTTTGCATGGTGCCGCGAGGAAATTGGTGAAATGGTATACATCGGCTCGACCATGCACCCAGTCGTATGGAGGAAAGGATAGGTGGTTCCAAGCTTTCTGGATGAGGCCTCCAGGGATCCACCGCATGGGGTGTATATCTTGATGGTGTTGGAGTGCGGGAGGTATGCGCGCCTCGCGGCGAAAGTCAAAAAAATCGAGCCGGAGCTTTGTTTCGTCATCGAGCAGGGGCAGCAAATGGGTTGCCAGTTCTCGGGTGTAGCGACCGATTCCGGCTTGCTGGGTGACGGCAGGTTGAAGGTGTAATGCAATTTTCATAGGGGAGAGCATAGCGATGGGGGGGCAGGCGGGCAAGCTGGATTTGGAGGATTATGATTGTATGATAAGGAATGCATGCTACATTGTACGCAATGCGCCGTTGCCGCAGGAACAGGATCAAAATACGAATATGTGCGGGAGGGAATGATGAAAATATTTGAGTGTCGTACGTGTGGTCATATTGAGTTTAATGCCATTCCAGCCAAATGTTTGGTGTGCCGTTCGCCTGAGACGGCCTTTTGCGAGAATCCAGATGCGATCAAGCGTCCGGCAGACCCGGCTAACTTGACAGATGGAGACAAGAAGCATGTACCGGTTGTAAAGGTGACCGAGTGCGGATTGCTTACAGGCTGCAAGGATGTACATGTTACCGTTGGCGATATTGAACATGTGATGGAACCGAAGCATTATATTTTGTATGTGGATTTCTATCTGGATCATCGGTTTATCTCGCGTATCTGGCTCGCCCCTGAAGTTTGTAAGCCTGCTGCTACGCTTCATTTGGCGGCATCCAGTGGCACGGTGACTGTGATTGAAAGTTGCAATGTGCACGGCAACTGGATGAGCGAAGTTTCGCTCTAGGCTCTAACTTCATTTCTACAGACAAGATGTTGTGGTTTCGTATTCTACTTTGCACGATGTTAACCCCCTTTGGAGTGCGGTGATCTGAATCGCCGCTTTGGGATTGCACGGAGCGCGGGGGCGGAGATGCACTGAGCGAGTTGATTGATTGGAAGTGTGTTGGTTTTGGCGAGGGCGCTGTGTGGTGCGCCGACCCCGTCGCTCCGCTCCGCCCAAAGCGGTAAGTTCG
>SLAV01000065.1 GCA_007126655.1 Haloferula sp.
CGGAACAACTATGGCTGGACCGGGAAACATTGCTGAGCGTGCTTTGCCATAGATCCCACCCGTGCCATAAACAGGAACATCGCCATCTACCCATAGCACCGGCGCTGGTGACTTGCCGTAATGGATGTCAGCAAGTTTCCCAAGTTCTTCACTCATTCCCCAGTTCCTTCATGAAAGCGTTCAGTTTGGCGGCTGGTGGAGCCGCGTTTGTGGAGCCACGACACTCTTGTCGTGGACGCAGATGCTTCGTGGAAGAATGGGCTTTTGCTCGGTGGTTCATTGGCATCTCGCTTCGCGAAACGACAGGAGTGTCGTGGCTCCGGTTGCTATTCATAACCGAGTTGCTGAAGGTAGGATTGGAGTTTGGCGGCGGCTTGGTCGCGTTGGCTTTGGATGTCCTTGGCGGTGACTGCGTATTTGGCGTGGAGGTTTTCGAGGGCGGCGAGGAGTTGGCGGGAGTCGGCGCGGAGGTAGGCGTCGTAGGTTTCGAAGAGGACGCGGCGGAGCAGGGCGAGGATGACGGTTTTGGCTTCGCCTGCACTGATCTTGGCGCGAGCGGCGGCGACGAGTTCGTCTCGGCGCTTTTCGGTGGCGCGGATTTCGGCTTTGAGCTGCTTGGATTCGTCTTCGAGGGCTTTGTGGCGGTCGAGCTTTTGTTCGATGGCGGCGGCCTCCTGTGTGTAGGCGAACCAATCGCCCTTTTCGCCCTCTTTTTTGGCGAGTTTGGCCTGGGCGCGGAGTTCCTTGAGGGTGGCCTTGAGGCGTTTCACTTCGTCGCCGGGGAGGACGCCGGTGTCGTCGCTGTCTTCATAGTCCTCTTCATCGGCGGCGGCGAAGAGGGCGGCGAGTTCGGCGATGCGGAGGCGTTTTTGTTCGAGTTCGGCTAAAACCTCGGGGAATTGGGATTGGAGGATTTCGTCGTCGGGGATGAGTTCTGCGCCCCAGCCGGAGAAGGCGATGGATTTGAGTTCGGGTTTGAAGAGCTCGAAGTAGCGGGCGAGTGCGCCGCGGATTTGGTGGTCGGTGAGCAGGGGATTGTCTGCGAAAATTTCGGCGATGGAGCCGAGTAAGCGGCGGCGGAGTTCATAGACGTTGCCTTTTTTGCCATCGTCCGGGGCGAGGGCGGCGACGTGGGGCAGGTTTTCCTCCCACCAGGTGGCGAGGGTGGCGCGGAAGGCCTCGTGGGCGGTGGCGATGGAGGGATCCGCCTGGACGAGCGCGGCGAGGTCGCGGCGGGTTGTGATGGCGGGGGTGAAATCTGCATAGCTGACGCTACCCTCACCCCCGGCCCCTCTCCCAGCGGGAGAGGGGAGTTTGCGGGGAGCGAAGACAGTTTCCCTGAGGCCGGGGTAGTTGGACCAGAAGCGGGAGAGGGCGTCGATTTCCCGGAGCGGGACGCCGCCGTGGAGGTGGGCGCGGACGTCGTGGGGCTCGGGGGGCGGGGCGTTATCGACATAGCGGCGGATGTTGCAGTTCCAGTCCTCGGCTTCGATCTCGGCGTGGGGGACGAGGCGGGCGTAGGCATCGACGGTCTCGCGCTGGCGGTGGACGTGGACGATTTTTGAGATGTTTTCGGGGCGGAGGAAGTTCTGGGCTTTGCCTTCGCGGTATTCGCGGTCGGCATTGATGAAGAGGACGTCCTTGCGGGTGGCGGATTCGGATTTGTCGAAGACCAGCACGCAGGCGGGGATGCCGGTGCCGTAGAAGAGCCCGGCGGGGAGGCCGATGACGGCTTCGAGCCAGCCTTTCTGGATGAAGTGGCGGCGGGCTTCCTTTTCCTCGCCACCACGGAAGAGCACGCCGTGGGGCATGACGACCGCCATTTTGCCGTCGGCCTTGAGCACGGCGAGCATGTGCTGGACGAACATGAGGTCGGCCTTCTTCCCCTTTTCCGGCAGCCAGACGGCGAAGCGGCCGGGGTAGTCCATGTCCTTGCGGATGTAGTTCTGGGAGAATGGCGGATTGGCGAGGATTCGGTCGAAGCGTTTCAGCTCGCCATTCTCATCCTTGTGCTGGGGTTTGCGCAGGGTGTCTTCCTGGCGGATGTCGGCGTCGGGGATGCCGTGGAGCAGCATGTTCATCTTGCAGATGGACCAGGTGGTGCCGATGGATTCCTGGCCGTAAAACGAGAGGTCCTTGGGGTTGCCGCCGCATTCGCCGACATAATCGCGCGTCTGGATGTGCATGCCGCCGGAGCCGCAGGTGGGATCATAGACGGACATGCCGGGCCGGGGATCGACAATCTCGACGAGCAGGCGGACGACGTCTGCCGGGGTGTAGAACTCGCCGGCCTTCTTACCGGCGGAGTCGGCGAAGAACTTGATGAGGTATTCGTAGGCGGCTCCGAGCAGGTCGGGGAATTCGAAGTTCTCGTCGCGGAGGGGGATTTTCTCGAAGTTCTGGACGAAATTCGAGAGCGTGTCGTCATCGAGCGTGCGCTGGCCGATCTTGCGGTTGAAGTTGATGTGCTTGAGGACGTCTTCCAAGGCATCGACGTTGGCGTCTTCGAGGGCTTCGAGGGCCTTGTTGAGCTGGGAGCCGACGTTGGTCTTGAGGTGGCGGATTTTTCCCCAGCGGGCCTTCTCGGGGACGAAGAAGGTGAATTTGTCGGGATTGTTGAGCTGGGCCTCGATGACGTCGGGCGATGCGCCGCGTTTTTCAAGATCCTTGCGAAGGGCGTCGCGCTCCTGGTCGAAGAGGTCGCTCATGCGCTTGAGGAACAACATGCCGAAGATGTATTCCTTGTATTCGGAGGCATCCATGTTGCCGCGCAGGTCGTCGCAGGCGCGGAATAGCAAGTGGGAGAGCTGGGCGAGGGTGAGCTTGGTCATGTGGTATTCGGCTGGTGCCGGGGCGCGACCTCGGGTTGATCCGGGATGGGCGGATCGAAGGGGTGCCGGACTTGGGGGAAGATTGGCAGGGTGGCGTGAGGGTGGCAAGCATTGGGGGTGGGTTGACGGCCGGAAGTTCGACAAATGGCTCCTTGTGGGCCGGACAAATTGCTCTCCGTAGGCGCGATTGTGAAATCGCGGATCGTTGGGCCAAGCGGCGTCCACCCACCCCATTCTCATCCCGCAGGGCGGGAGGCCTACGATCCAAAGGCTTAAGTTACTGTAATGAGTAAGACGCTTCGCGCTATTACAATCGCGCCTACTCTTTGGGCTACGCGTGGTATTCCTGGATGCTTTTGACGGTGATGTCGGTTTCCTTGAGCGAGCGGATGGCTTTGACGGCGGCTTCGGCGGCGGCGAGGTTGGTGACGTAGGAGATTTTTTGCGCGATGGCGGTGGCGCGGATGCGGGTTTCGTCGGCGCGGGCCTCGTGGGTGGAGGGGGTGTTGATGATGAAGTGGATCTCGCGGTTCTTGAGCTTGTCGATGACATTGGGGCGGGCGCCTTCGTGGACCTTGTAGAGGCGCTCGCAGGGGATGCCCTCGGCGGTGAGGCGGGCGTGGGTGCCGCCGGTGGAGTAGAGCGTGAAGCCGAGGTCGGCGAGGTCGCGGGCGACGGCGACGGCGCGGTCCTTGTCGCGGTCGTTGATGGAGAGGAAGACGTTGCCCTGGCTGGGCAGCGTGTTGAAGGCGGAGATCTGGGATTTGGCGTAGGCCATGCCCCAGTCGGGATCGATGCCCATGACTTCGCCGGTGGACTTCATTTCCGGGCCGAGCACGGTGTCGATGCCGGGGAAGCGGTTCCACGGGAAGACGGCTTCCTTGACGGAGAAATGCGGCGGGACGACGGTTTCGGTGAAGCCGAGATCCTTGAGTTTTTTGCCGACCATGATTTTGGCGGCGAGTTTGGCGAGGGGGACGCCGGTGGCCTTGCTGACGAACGGGACGGTGCGGGAGGCGCGGGGGTTGACCTCGATGACGTAGAGTTCGTCGTCCTTGACGGCGAACTGGATGTTCATGAGGCCGCGGACGTCGAGTTCCTTGGCGAGCGCCTTGGCGGCGGTGTCGATCTCCTGCTTGATTTTATCGGTGAGGGAGAAGGCGGGGATGACGCAGGCGGAGTCGCCGGAATGGACGCCGGCCTGCTCGATGTGCTCCATGATGGCTCCGACGACGGCGGTTTCGCCGTCGGCGATGCAATCGACATCGACTTCGGTGGCGTTGTCGAGGAAGCGGTCCACGAGCACGGGGCGCTCGGGGGAGGCATCGACGGCCTCGCGCATGTAGGTGGTGAGTTCGGCGTCGCTATAGACGATCATCATGGCGCGGCCGCCGAGGACGAAGGAGGGGCGGACGAGGACCGGGTAGCCGATGCGGTTGGCGATTTCGATGGCTTCGGGTTCGTTGGTGGCGGTGCCGGCTTCGGCTTGTTTGAGGCCGAGCTTGTCGAGCAGGGCGGAGAAGAATTTGCGGTCCTCGGCGAGTTCGATGGATTTGGGCGAAGTGCCGATGATGGGGACGCCGTGGCGTTCGAGGTCGGCGGCGAGGTTGAGCGGCGTCTGGCCGCCGAACTGGACGATGACGCCGTGGGGCTGCTCCTGGTCGCAGATGTTGAGGACGTCTTCGAGGGTGAGGGGTTCGAAGAAGAGTTTGTCGGAGGTGTCGTAGTCGGTGGAGACGGTCTCGGGGTTCGAGTTGACCATGATGGACTCGTAGCCGAGTTCGCGGCAGGCGAAGGCGGCGTGGACGCAGCAGTAGTCGAACTCGATGCCCTGGCCGATGCGGTTGGGGCCGCCGCCGAGGATGATGATTTTTTTCTTATCGGACTGGCGGGCTTCGTTTTCCTCGCCGTAGGAGGAGTAGAAGTAGGGGGTGTAGGCTTCGAATTCGGCGGCGCAGGTATCGACGAGGCGGTAGGTGGGGATGATGCCGTGTTTTTTGCGCTCGGCGCGGATGTCGTCTTCGGTGACGGCGGCGACTTCGGACTGGGTGTGACCGCTGTCGTGGGCGTCGGCGAGGTTGCGGCTGCGGGCGATCTGGCGGTCGGAGAAGCCGAGTTTTTTCAGGCGGCGGAGTTCATCGGGGGTGGTGCCGGTGATGCCGCCGGTGTGTTCGGGCGACGGGCTGCCCTCCTCCGCGATTTGCTGGAGGTGGCGGAGGAACCAGGGGTCGATTTTGGTGGCCTCGTGGACTTCCTCGAGCGTCCAGCCGGTGGTGAAGGCGGTTTGCAGCCAGAAGATGCGCTCGGCGTTGGGGATCCGGAGTTTGCGGGCGACGTCCTCGCGGGTGGGGGTAAGCGGGTCTTTCGGGTCGAAACCGAACCCCCAGCGGCCGGTTTCGAGCGAGCGAAGGCATTTCTGCATGCTCTCCTTGAAGGTGCGGCCGATGGACATGGCCTCGCCGACGGCCTTCATTGAGGTGGTGAGTTCGCTGTTGGCGGTGGCGAATTTCTCAAAGGTGAAGCGCGGGATCTTGGTGACGACGTAGTCGATGGTGGGTTCGAACGAGGCGGGGGTCTCGCGGGTGATGTCGTTGGGCAGTTCGTCGAGGGTGTAGCCGACGGCGAGCTTGGCGGCGATCTTGGCGATGGGGAAGCCGGTGGCCTTGGAGGCGAGGGCGGAGGAGCGGGAGACGCGCGGGTTCATCTCGATGACGATCATGCGGCCGGTTTCGGGATCGGTGGCGAACTGGATGTTGGAGCCGCCGGTTTCCACGCCGATCTCGCGGATGACGGCGAAGGAGGCGTCGCGCATGATCTGGTATTCGCGGTCGGTGAGCGTCTGGATCGGGGCGACGGTGATGGAGTCGCCGGTGTGGACGCCCATGGGATCGAGGTTCTCGATGGAGCAGATGACGACGCAGTTGTCGGCCTTGTCGCGCATGACCTCCATTTCGAATTCCTTCCAGCCGAGGAGGGATTCCTCGATGAGGACTTCGGAGACGGGGGAGAGATCGAGGCCGCGGGCCATGATTTCCTCGAACTCCTCGCGGTTGTAGGCGACGCCGCCGCCCTGGCCGCCGAGAGTGTAGGCGGGGCGCATGATGAGCGGGAAGCGGCCGATCTCGTCGGCGATTTTGCGCGCCTCCTCCATGGTGTGGGCGGTGCCGGAAATGGGGATGTCGAGGCCGATCCTGACCATGGCGTCCTTGAAGAGCTGGCGGTCCTCGCCTTTTTCGATGGCGTCGGGGCGGGCGCCGATCATGCGGACGTTGTGTTTTTCGAGGACGCCGGCGTTGTGGAGGTCCATCGAGCAGTTCAGCGCGGTCTGGCCGCCGAGGGTGGGGAGGAGGGCGTCGGGCTGCTCGCGGATGATGATTTTTTCGACCACCTCGGGGGTGATCGGCTCGATGTAGGTGCGGTGGGCGAACTCGGGGTCGGTCATGATGGTGGCCGGGTTCGAGTTCACGAGGATGACCTCGAATCCCTCCTCCTTGAGGGCTTTGCAGGCTTGAACGCCGGAGTAGTCGAATTCACAGCCTTGGCCGATGACGATGGGGCCGGAGCCGATGACGAGGATTTTGCGGATCGAGGTGTCTTTGGGCATGATGGATGACGGGCTGGGGGGATTTCGCAGGGTTCATGGAAATTGTAAAGGATGCGATGGGGCGGGGGCTGCGATCCGGGTGCGCGGGTTCCTCAAAGACCACGCGTGATCCTCACATCGGGCCGGATAAATCCGGCGGTCCTTTTTCGCGCGAATGCGGGTCAGGCAGCGAAGCTTTCGCCGCACGAGCAGGTGACGACGGCGTTCGGGTTGCTCACTTTGAAGCCGCCCTGCTGGAGGTCATCGGAGAAATCGAGTTCGCTGCCGCTGACGAAGAGGGCGCTTTTCGGGTCGATGACGACGTTCACGCCGTTGCTGGGGACCATGATGTCGCGGTCTCGCGGGCCATCGACGAGGTCCATCCTGTATTGGAGGCCGGAGCATCCGCCGCCGATCACGGCGACGCGCAGCGCGCCGTCGGGGCGGCCCTGGCGCTCGAGCAGTCCGCGCAGGTGCGAGGAGGCGTTGTCGAGAACCTTGATGAGCTTCTCGTTGCCGGTCCGGTAGTTGACGGTGGCGGTGGTCATCTCTTGATCGATTCCGGTATTTTGGGTTACGGGCGGTTTTTTAATCACAGATTTCACAGATTACACAGAGGGTGCTTTGAAGTTCCGGCAATGGATGTCTCCCATTCAAATAACAACATGACCAGAAAATCCGAGAAATCCGTGTAATCTGTGGTTTGAATATCCCGATCGCGGAAACGACATTAAACGATGGCAATCCGCACCGCGCCTGTGACCGGCCGACTGAAGTCGGCACTCCGTTATGCGTAGCTGCGGATGGAGGGTTTGGCGACTTCGTATTCGAGGGGTTCCTTGTGGAGGGCGGGTGCGTCGTCGCCCTTGTATTCCCAGCAGGAGACGTGGAGGAACTTGTCGTCGTGGCGCTTGGCCTCGCCGGGCTGGGTTTTGCCGGACTGGACCTCGGGGTCTGCGTCGGTGAACTGGTGCTCTGAGCGGAAGTGGCCGCCGCACGATTCCTCACGGTCGAGCGCGTCGTAGCACATCATTTCACCGAATTCGAGGAAGTCGGCGACCCGGCCGGCCTTTTCGAGTTCCATGTTGGCATTGCCGCCGTTGCCGGGGATGCGGACGTTCTGCCAGAATTCCTCGCGGATGGCTGGGATTTTGGCGATGGCCTCCTTGAGACCTTCGGCGGAGCGTTCCATGCCGCAGTTGTCCCACATGGTGAGCCCGAGTTCGCGGTGGAACGAATCGACGGTGCGTTTGCCATTGATGTTGAGCAGCTTGTTGATTCGTTCACGGGTTTCCTCCTCGGTTTGGCGGAAAGCTTCGTGGCTGGTGGTGACGGTGCCGGGTGTTTGCGTGGCGAGATAGTTGGCGATGGTGGTGGGGATGACGAAGTAGCCGTCGGCCAGGCCCTGCATGAGCGCGGAGGCCCCGAGGCGGTTTGCACCGTGGTCGGAGAAGTTGGCCTCGCCGAGGACGTGGAGGCCGGGGACGTTGGACATCAGGTTGTAATCCACCCAGAGCCCGCCCATGGTGTAGTGAACGGCGGGGTAGATCATCATGGGGACGCTGTAGGGGTCCTCACCGACGATTTTCTCATACATCTGGAAGAGGTTGCCGTAGCGGGCGCGGATAGTGTCCTCGCCGAGACGCTGGATTGAATCGCGGAAATCGAGATAGACGCCGAGGCCGGTTGGGGCGATGCCGAGTCCGGCGTCACACACTTCCTTGGCGGCACGGGACGAGATGTCGCGCGGGGAGAGATTGCCGAAGGACGGGTATTTGCGTTCGAGGTAGTAGTCGCGCTCGCTGTCGGGGACGTCGTTCGGATTCATCTCCTTTTTGCGGAGCTTGGCGGCGGTTTCCGGGGATGTGGGCACCCAGATGCGACCGTCGTTGCGGAGCGACTCGGACATGAGCGTGAGCTTCGACTGGTAGTCGCCGGAGACCGGGATGCAGGTCGGGTGGATCTGGGTGAAACACGGGTTGGCGAAGAGGGCGCCACGGCGGGCGGCCCGCCATGCGGAAGTGACGTTGCAGCCCATGGCGTTGGTGGACAGGAAGAATACATTGCCGTAGCCGCCGGTTGCGAGGCACACGGCGTCGGCGGCGTGGCTGGTGATTTCGCCTGTGGCGAGGTCGCGCACGACGATGCCTTTCGCATGGCCATCGACGAGGACGAGATCGAGCATCTCGGTGCGGCAATACATTTTCACCCCGCCCTTCTGGATTTCCTTCTCGAGGGCCTGGTAGCAGCCGATGAGGAGTTGTTGGCCGGTCTGGCCACGGGCATAGAAGGTTCGGGAAACCTGCGCTCCGCCGAAAGAGCGGTTGTCGAGCAGGCCGCCGTATTCGCGGGCGAATGGCACGCCCTGGGCGACGCATTGGTCGATGATGGCATTGGATACCTCCGCAAGACGATGGACGTTGGCTTCGCGGGCGCGGAAGTCGCCTCCCTTGACGGTATCGTAGAAGAGGCGGTGCACCGAGTCGCCATCGTTGCGGTAGTTTTTCGCGGCGTTGATGCCACCCTGTGCGGCGATCGAGTGGGCACGACGCGGGCTGTCCTGGTAACAGAAGCACTTCACCTGGTAGCCGAGTTCGGCGAGTGAAGCGGCGGCGGCTCCGCCTGCGAGGCCGGAGCCGACGACGATGACGGAGAACTTGCGCTTGTTCGCCGGGTTGATGAGTTTGGAATCCATTTTGTGCTTCGACCATTTTTGATCGAGCGGGCCGGACGGAATTTTGCTGTCGAGGACGATGGACATGGAAGTGTGATGGAGAGGTTGGTGGATTCAGCGACCGAATCCGAAAATCTGGATGGCGATCGGGATGGAGATGAACCCGAAGAAGATGACCACGGTATAGCCTTTTGCAAATGTGTCGATCAGGCCGGAAGACCTTTTCGAGCGCCAGCCGAGGGTCTGGAAGATCGATTGCACGCCGTGGGTGAGGTGGGAGGCGAGCAGGACCATGGAAAGGATGTAGAAAAGGGTGGCAGGCCACCATGAGAAGCCGTCGATGACCATTTTCCATGCATTGTGCACTTCCTCTCCGTCGAGCAGGTAGGTGTAGAGCTCCGGATTGTTGTATTCGTTGCCGACGCGGGCGGTGAAGTGCAGAATGTGATAGATGACGAATGCGATGATGGTGAGGCCGGAGAGGATCATCAGCCGGGACGAGAGGGTGGCCTGGATTGTTCCCTTGTGCTCATACTGCTTGCGGGCCGCGCGGTTCTGGCGCGTGAGGCTGATGGTCGCGAAGATGTGAAGGAGGAACGCGCCGAGAAGCACGACGCGGGCGATCCACACGCCCGCTCCATCCAGCATGGTGTGAAGTTGGTGGGCGTATGCGTTGAATGCCTCAGGACCGGCGAAGATGAGCATGTTGCCCGCGAGGTGCCCGGCGAGGAAAAGCACGAGAAAGGCTCCGGTGAGGGCGACGACGAATTTTTTGCCGATGGATGAGGACCAATATGCGGTGAGACTGCGGGTGAGTGCGTTCATGGATGTCGTGTTCGGGGCGTTCCGACGCGCATCGGTAAGCGCGAAACCGGGTGTGATCAAGAAGAAGCAGAATCCGCACAAGATTCCAGACGATCCGGCACCAGGATGAGGGGGCGGGATTCGCTCACTCCAAGACGGAGGCACCGAAATAGGGGGCCAGGGCGTCCGGAATGCGGATGGATCCGTCCGGTTGCTGGCATTGCTCGAGAATGGCGACGTAGAGGCGGGGCAGGGCGGTGCCGGACCCGTTGAGCGTGTGCGGGAAGCGGTTTTTCCCGTTCCTGTCCTTGAATCGCAGCCGCATGCGGCGGGCCTGGTAATCGGTGAAACACGAGCAGCTCGAAACCTCAAGGTAGGTTCCCTGCCCGGGCGCCCATACCTCGATGTCGTAGGTTTTCGCCGCGGAAAAACCGAGGTCGCCGGTGCAGAGTTCGATCACACGGTAGTGAAGGTCGAGTTTTTGCAACACGGCTTCGGCGTGGGCGGTGAGTTCCTCGAGGACCTGGAAGCCGGAGTCGGGATGGACGATCTGGACGAGTTCGACCTTGTCGAACTGGTGCATGCGGATAATGCCCTTGTTCTCGCGCCCGGCGGAACCCGCCTCGCGGCGGAAGCAAGGGGTGTAAGCGCACATGCGGACGGGCAGGTCGGCCTCCGGGAGCAGGGTGTCGCGATACAGATTGGTGACGGGCACCTCGGCGGTGGGAGCGAGGAACAATCGGTTCGCGCCGTCTTCGCCGGGATCGGTGCCATACATGTCGTCCTCGAATTTCGGGAGCTGGCCGGTGCCCTCCATGCATTCCCGTGCGACGAGGTGTGGGACGTTCACTTCCCGGTATCCATGGGTTGTTTGGGTATCGAGGAGGAAGTTGATGAGGGCGCGTTCGAGCCGCGCTCCCGCGCCGCGATAGACGACGAAGCCCGAACCCGCGATGCGCACGCCGCCATCCCAGTCGATGAGCCCGTGGCGTGTGGCCAGTTCGACGTGGTCGAGCGGTTCGGGGATTGCGGGTTTGTCGCCCCACGTCCGGACGACGGGGTTGGCCGATTCATCGGCACCTTCGGGGCAGGCTTCGTGCGGCAGGTTTGGGATATTCATCAGCAGCGAGGCCTGGCGTTTGGCGGCGGCTTCCGCGCGCTCGTCGAGTCCGGCGATCTCCCCGTTGATTCCGCGCACCTCGTTCTCGATCTCGGTGGTGTCGTCGCCCCGGCCGCGGCGCACGCCGATTTCCTTGGAAAGTGATTTCCGGCGGCCTTGGAATTGTTGTTTCGCGGTCTCGGAATTGCGGCGTTCCTCATCGCATGCCAGGACGGCGTCGATCAATTCGGGAGCATCGCCGCCTCTGCTGCGGAGGCGGTTTTTCACAAATTCCGGGTTTTCGCGGATGGCGCGGATGTCGAGCATGGCAGGGCGACTTTCGGCAGCGCCACCCCGGCAGGCAACGCCAAACCGCATTCACTTTTCCGGAAGTGCTCATTGACAGCGTGTTTCCGGTTGCTAGCCTCCCGCCCCCGATTCGGGAAGCGCGCTGGACTTTGACTGGCAGCCCCCACTCAACAACCTGATCCAACAAGATGGCAACCAAGAAGAAAGCGGCCAAATCCGCTACAAGGAAAACGGCGAAAACCTCCACCAGGAAAGCGGCCGGCAAAGGCACCAAGTATGTTTACACATGGGGTGATGGAAAGGCCGATGGCGATGGCACCATGAAGGAACTGCTCGGCGGCAAGGGGGCCAACCTCGCTGAAATGACCCGCATTGGCCTGCCTGTTCCCGCCGGATTCACCATCACCACCGAGGTCTGCACGTATTATTACGCGAACAAGCGCACCTATCCCGCGGTGCTGCGCGCGCAAATGGAGGCAGGTGTGGCCAACATGGAGAAGATCATGGGCTTCAAGTTCGGCGATGCCGAGGGTTTCCCGCTGCTGCTCGCCGTGCGCTCCGGTGCGCGCGACTCGATGCCCGGCATGATGGACACCGTCCTCAATCTCGGTCTCAACGACGCCACTGTCGCCTCGCTCGCCAAGGCCACCGGCAACGAGCGTTTCGCATGGGATTGCTACCGCCGCTTCATCCAGATGTATGGCGACGTCGTCCTCGGTGTCCAGAAGCGCCCGGGCGAGGATCACGAGCCCTTCGAGCACGCGATTGAAATGTATAAGAAGGAGAACTACGGCACGGACATCGTGGATTCCGACCTTACCGCGGACGACAACAAGGCGTTGGTCGCATTGTTCAAGAAGCTTGTGAAAGAGCGCACCGGCAAGGGTTTCCCTGAGGATCCCTGGGAGCAGCTCGAAGGCGCCGCGGGTGCGGTCTTCGGCTCATGGATGAACGACCGTGCGATCGTTTACCGCCGCAAATACGGCATCCCCGCCGAGTGGGGCACCGCCGTGAACATCCAGGCCATGGTCTTCGGCAATACCGGCCCGACATCAGGCTCCGGCGTCGCCTTCACCCGCAACCCTGCCAATGGCGACAACGAGCTTTACGGCGAGTTCCTTGTCAACGCCCAGGGCGAGGACGTGGTCGCCGGTGTCCGCACCCCGCTCAACGTCAAGGAAATGGCGCAGGCACTGCCCGGTGCCTACGAGGAACTGCTCAAGGTCCGCAAGATCCTCGAAAAACATTTCAAGGATGTGCAGGACGTCGAGTTCACCATCCAGGAAGGCACGCTCTACATGTTGCAGACGCGCAACGGCAAGCGCACCGCCGCCGCCGCCCTCAAGTTCGCGGCCGACATGGTGAAGGAAAAGCTCATCACCTGGGAGACCGCCGTGCTGCGCAACCCCGCCGACCAGCTCGACCAGTTGCTCGCCCCGGTCTTCGACCTCGCCGAGGTGAAGAAGGCCAAGGTGGTCGCCAGCGGTCTGCCCGCCGGACCGGGTGCGGCCTCCGGGAAAATCTACCTCAATGCCGACCGCGCCGAGCACGCACACCAGCGCGGTGAGAAGGTGCTCCTGGTCCGGGTGGAGACCTCGCCGGAAGACCTGCGCGGCATGATCGCTGCCGAAGGCATCCTTACCTCGCGCGGCGGCGTCTCCTCACACGCCGCACTCGTCGCCCGCCAGATGGGCAAGGTCTGCGTATGTGGCGCGGGTGGCGTGGAAGTGGATTACGACAACCTCACCGTCAAGGCCGGTGGCAAGACGTTCAAGGAGGGCGACTACCTCTCCATCGACGGCACGCTCGGCACCGTCTATGCGGGCGAACTCGCGACCGAGCCGTCCGAAATCATCACCGGTCTCATCCAGGGCAGGAAGGCTTCGCAGAAGACCGAGAAGTATCAGAACTTCGTGCAACTCATGGAATGGTGCGCCAAGGCCACGAAACTGGGTGTCCGCACCAATGCCGACAGCCCCGAACAGGTAAAGAATGCCGTGGCCTTCGGCGCGGAGGGCATCGGCCTCACGCGCACCGAGCACATGTTCTTCGAGGGCGACCGCATCGACGCGATGCGCGAGATGATCCTCGCCACCAACGAGGCCAGCCGCCGCCGCGCGCTCAAGAAGCTCCTCCCGCACCAACGCAAGGACTTCTTCGGCATCTTTAAGGCGCTCGAGGGCAGACCGGCCACCATCCGCCTGCTCGACCCGCCGCTCCACGAGTTCCTTCCCCACACCAAGGAGCAGCAGATGGATCTCGCCCGCAAACTCGACATGAAGGTGGAGACCATCATGCAGCGGGTTAACGAGCTTCACGAATTCAATCCGATGCTCGGCCACCGTGGCTGCCGCCTTGCCATTTCCTATCCGGAAATCGCCGAAATGCAGGCCCGGGCGATCTTCGAGGCCGCCGCCCAGTGCGTGAATAAGGGCATCGACGTGAAGCCCGAGGTAATGGTCCCGCTCGTTGGCTATGCCCGCGAACTGGAGCTGCAGACCGAAATCATCCATCGCGTCGCCAAGGAGGTGATGGAGGCCAAGAAGGTCGAGTTCGACTACCTCGTGGGCACCATGATCGAGGTGCCGCGCGGCGCGGTGACCGCTGATGAGATCGCGAAACACGCCGAATTCTTCTCTTTCGGCACGAACGATCTCACGCAGACCGCGCTGGGTGTGAGTCGCGACGACATGGGCTCGTTCCTGAACAGCTACACCGAGAACGACATCTATCCGAAAAATCCGTTCGCCAGCCTCGACACCACCGGCGTCGGCCAGCTCATGGAGATCGCCACGGCCAAAGGCCGCGCCACGCGTCCGAAGATCAAGCTCGGCATTTGCGGCGAGCACGGCGGCGATCCCGATTCGGTGTTCTTCTGCCACAAGCTCGGCTTGGAATACGTGTCCTGCTCGCCCTACCGCGTGCCTGTCGCCCGGCTCGCCGCCGCCCAGGCCGCGATCGGGGAAAAACTTGCCGCGAAAAGAGGCAAGTGATCCGCGCGGGGCGGAAGCGCCCCTTCCGTTTCGATGAAAAACCATCCAAGCCGCCTCCGGAGACATCTCCGGGGGCGTTTTTGAATCCCGTTGAGAGGTCGGATTCCCTCAGGTTTCCGGGAGGATGCGGATGGTTTCGCCTTCGCGCAGATCGATGCGGAAAGTGCCGGGATCCACGGTTTCCACGTTGTGGTCGCGGTCACCCTCGATGCGGAAACCACCGGACAGGCCGGGCCTGATGACGCAAGGCTCGCCAGCCAGGCTTTCGATTTCGATCCATGCGGTTTTACCGTCTTCGCGGCGTGCGGAAACCAGGAAGGCCCCCTCGGTGCGCAGATGGTGGAATTCGACGTCCTGCCACTCCTCCGGCAAAGCTGGGAAAATACGGATGGGTCCGGTTTGCGCGAGTGCGGGATCGCTCCAGCTCTGGATCAACATGTCCTGGATGATCGCGGCGGCGGCGAGGGTGGATTCGATACACGGGCTGTCATACCACAGACCGTTGGGAAACAGGTCACCCTCGAGCAGGCGGAGGCTTTTGAGCGTCTCATTGCCGAGGCCCAGGGCCGCGCCGATCGGGCCGGCATGCGCCTGCACCATGGCCTGCCGCTGGCCGGGTCCGGCGGTGCCGAGCGCGCGATCGAACGACCGCCGCATCACGTCCGTGACGCCCTCCTCCTGCTGCTCGATATTCACAAGGAACAGCGGGTGGATCATCAGCAGGTGTGAGAAGTGCTGGTGGTTTTCGGACGAGGTGCGGTCCGCGCCGAGGCGGAAGCCGTTCTCGTCGGCGGGGAAATCCGGGAGGTTTTCGGTGACCTGCCGCCAGCGGGGGATCAATGGATCGTCGATATCGAGGCGGTCGGCGGCGTGAAGCAGGATGTGGCATCCCCACTTGAAGAGGGCGAGGTCGAAGTTGCAGTCTTCGAACACGCCGAGTTCCGGTGAATAGGTGGGTGGCAGACGCAGCGTTCCATCTTCCTCCTCAATCACCATGTTGAGGTAGAGGTTGATGGCGCGGCGCAGGAGCGGGAAGACTTTTTCCCGAAGCATGTCATCGTCCATCGAATACCGGTATTGCCACCATGCGTTGTGCATCGCCCACGGCAGGTTGCCGACGAGGTGGTAATAGCGCATGTCGTCATTGCGGGGGCCACGCAGGTCGCCCGCCACGGCGAGCGCGAGAAACGCACTGTCCTCGCGCCATTCCTCCGGGAGCACGTTTTCGATCAGCGTGGACTTGTGGCGGTGGAGGCGGTTCACCAGCTCCTGTCCCTGTTCAAGCCGGTTGGCGGCATAGACCGGCCAGTGGGCGGCCTGGATGTTCCAGTCGGTGGTGAAATACGGCCAGGATTTCCCCTGGAACCATAGGCCGGCGGTATCGACGAATCCGCGGCCGGCGCGCGTGGTGCAGCCGAACCGGTAAATCGTCTGCCAATAGAGCGCTTCCAGTGATTCGTCCGGCAGGGTAACGAAGCTCATCGGATAATATCCGTGCCACCAGTCGCGGTGCGAGGCGGTCCACCCGGCTTGATCAGAGTCGAGGAACCGGTTGAGATCCCCGAGGGCCGTTGCGGCCGCGGTATTTTCCGGGTGGCTCTTGGCGATGGTGGCGATGTGGGTGTGCGTGGCTTCGTCCTCGCGCACCGCCCATGCGATGGCATACTGGCCACCGGCGAGCAGATCCTGGATCCAGACTTTCTTCCCGTCGCCATGTGACTCGAGGCGGCCGTCCGGATTCGGTTCCCATGGCCAGCGGAGCGTTTCACGGTAGTGTTCTCCATAGCGATTGGCGAACCGATCCAGACCGGCCTCGTCCGCAGGGTAGCCGGGTCTCGTCGTCCGCGCCTCGGCGGGGTGCCAGGTCCAGTGCAGCCCGCTTTCCCCCTCGCACGGCGTGAGTTCGGTGACGATGGCCATGTCGGCGGCATGGGTGAAATGGCGGATGCCGATTTTGCCCTTGTCGGTGGTGATGGTGCCGGTGAGTTCGGCATTCCAAAGATCCTTGCGCCACTCGCAGGAAATCGGTCGGCCCGCGGTGTGGAGAATGAAATGGCCGATCTGCATCCGCGGGCGGCTGAAGGCCGTCCATCCCCAGCTGGAATCCCGGTGGTCGTGCACATCGGCACGGAAGACCTGGAGCTTGATGGCCTCACCGCCATCTTCGAGGTAAAGCATCGAACCAACCATTGCGTTGCCGAAGTGCGGGGCTTCGGTCCAGTCGCCCGGCAGCGAATCGAACTTCATGTCGTGCCGCCCGAGAAACGAGGGCCAGTCGATTTCACGCTTCGAAGAAGATGTGGCGGGTAGGGCGGTGGCCAGAACAAGGGTGGCCGTTGCGAGGAATCGGAGCTTTCGGGACATGGGGTCCAATACGACATTCAGAAAGAAAAACTTCAAGCAGAACGGCATGATGAATCCTCATCATCCACGGATAAACATGGCCAAGCCGCAGCCGCCCGCGTAGCCTGCCGCGCGTGATTCCCAATGTCCTTGCCGAACGATACGCCTCGCCCGCCATGCAATCCATCTGGTCCGCCGAGGGGCGGATCCTGCTGGAGCGCGAATTCTGGATCGCCGTGATGAAGGCACAGCGCGATCTCGGCCTCGACATCCCGGAGGAGGCCGTCGCCGCATACGAGGCCAACCGCGAAAACGTCGATCCCGCCGCCATCATGGCGCGCGAACGCATCACACGCCACGACGTGAAGGCGCGTATCGAGGAGTTCAACGACCTCGCCGGCCACCAGCACATCCACAAGGGCATGACGTCGCGCGATCTCACCGAAAACGTCGAGCAGCTCCAGGTCTTCCGCTCCCTGCTTCTCGTCCGCGACAAAACCATCGCCACCCTCGCCCGCATGGCCCGCCATGCGGAGGCGTGGGACCACATCATCCTCACCGCCCGCACCCACAACGTCGCCGCGCAGCCGACCACGCTTGGCAAACGCGTCGCCATGTTCGGCGAGGAGATCCTCGCCGGCCTCGAAGCGCTCGAGTCCCTCATCGCCGGCTACCGCGTGCGCGGCCTCAAGGGCGCCGTCGGCACCCAGATGGATCCGCTCTCGCTCTTCGAGGGCGATGCCGGAAAAGTCGCCGACCTCGAACAACGCGTCGTCGCCCACCTCGGCATGCCCGCGCTGTGGACCAACGTCGGCCAGGTGTATCCGCGCTCGCTCGACATGCGCGTCGTGGCCGCCTTCACCGACCTCGCCTCCGGCCCGTCCTCGTTCTGCAAAACCCTGCGCCTCATGGCCGGCCACGAAACCGCAAGCGAAGGCTTCGCCCCGGGCCAGACCGGCTCCAGCGCGATGCCGCACAAAATGAACTCGCGCTCGTGCGAACGCGTCAACGGCTTCCACGCCATCCTCAAGGGCCACCTCGCCATGGCCGCCGCCCTGGCCGGCGACCAATGGAACGAGGGCGACGTCTCCTGCTCCGTCGTCCGCCGCGTGATGCTGCCCGACGCCTCCTTCGCCATCGACGGCATGTTCGAGACCTTCCTCACCATCCTCGACCAAATGGCCCCCTGCGAGGCGCTCATCGCCGCCGAGACCGCCCACTACCTTCCCTTCCTCATGACCACCACCATCATGATGGAAGCCGTGAAAGCCGGCGTCGGTCGTGAAACCGCGCACCTCGCCATCAAGGAGCACGCCCTCGCCACCGTCGCCGACCTCCGTTCCGGCGCCATCGCCACCAACAACCTCGCCGACCGCCTCGCCGGCGACGCCCGCCTCGGTCTCGACCGCGCCACCCTCGACGCCATCCTCGCCCGCGGCGCCAACGAATGCGGCGCCGCCCGCGCGCAAACGAAACATTTCACCGCCGCCGTCGCCAAGCTCGCCGAAGCCCACCCGGAAGCCGCCGCCTACCAACCCGGCTCGATCCTCTAGCAACGCCCCCGCAGGCCCATTCGTGAGAATGGGAGGGGGTGGGGTTGACGCCGCCCGGCCCGTCGAGCCGCGGTCTCACGACCGCGCCTACGCAACGTAGGCCCATTCGTGAGAATGGGAGTGGGGTGGACGCCGCTTCGCCCATCGAGCCGCGATTTCACAATCGCGCCTACGCCGCCCATCCGCCGGAATCGATGGGTGGGGCCGCACCGGCGGTGAAACCGGCTGAAACTGCGGATTTCCGGATGTTTGTTGTCCACATCCGGCCTCGGCGGGGTGTTTATTGGATGAAACATGAAAGATTCCGACGAATCGCTGCTGCGTTCCTTCGCCCTCCACCGGGATGAAGGCGCGTTCCGCACACTCACGGAGCGCTATCTCGGGCTGATTTTCCACACCGCGCTGCGGCGCACGGGGAATTACAAAAAAAGTTGATATTTTGTCTTTTTTCGAGATATTCCCCTCAAATGGACAAAATACCAACCCTCACTTTCCGAAATCCCAACCATCTGATCCGGGAAATCGGCCACCGACTGCGCGATCACCGGAAGGCCCGGGGCTGGACGCAGGCGGAGCTGGCCGAACGGGCGGGGATCTCACTCTCCACCCTCAAACTGCTCGAACGCGAAGGCAAAGGCTCGCTCCAGCGACTGGCCAAAGTTGCCGTGATTCTCGGGATCGACGACGGACTGCGCCGGCTTTTCGGCGAAGCCCCCGCCTACGCCAGCATCGATGATGTGGTGGCCAGCCACCGCCGCTCCAACCGCCGCTCATGAAACTCACGGTCCGCCACCTCGGATTGCCCGGCCGGCCGCTCGTCGGCTCACTCGCCGAAGACGCGCGCGGGCGCATATTTTTCCAATACGATCCGGCATGGATCGCGCGCGGCATCGAGCTTTCGCCGCTCACAAAGTCACTTCATCGGCCCCTCGTGGTCCGCGAATTTCTCCAGCAGCCGCAGCGTCACCCGGATCGAGGTGTCGAGCGACTCCGGCGATATCAGATCCAGGTTGTCCTGCGGCGTGTGCCACCAGCGGAATCGGGTGAAATCCCCGATCAGATTCACCGTCGGGATCCCCACCATGTTGAGCGGCACGTGGTCGTCAATGATTGGCCCTTCCGCCATGCCGAAGTGGTCTTCCGCGCCTTCCTGCCGTGCGGCTTCGAAAACCGCCTCCTTCTGCGGCGCGTGGGTGTCCGCCGGCAGTGCGATCCGCAGATCCCGGTGGCCGATCATGTCCAGAATGATGCCGAACCTTGGAAGATCCTCACGCCCGCGCAGATGCGCGGCGTAGTAGCGGCTACCATAGAGACCATCCAGTGCCGTGATGTTCTCATCGAACGCCTCCTCCCCGTCGAAAAACACCAGCTCCAGCCGCCCCGCCAGCTCGGGATTCCGCCGGGCGAGGTGGCGGGCGATCACGATGATCGCCGCGCACGCCGATGCCGCGTCGTCCGCACCGACGAAATGCCGGTCCTCGTAATACTTCGAGTCGATGTGCGCGCCGAGCAGGCCGTCCACCGGTTTTTCCCACACATCATCGCCGGGAGTCGGGAACCTCGCCCGCACATTCTCGAACCGCACCGGCCCGATCGGCGTGCGTTGTTCGAATTCCTGGCCGACAGTCACCCAGCCGGCGTCCTCCAGCTCCGCCCGCACATGGGCGCGCACCCGGTCGAGCGCGTCCGATCCCGGCGGACGCGGGCCGAATTCCAGGATGGCCGCGGTTTGCGCGTGAGCCTCCTCGCCGAACGCCCCGGACGCCAGCCCGCCGCGCTGGATCAGAAAACCGGCGGCTACCGCCAGCACCACCACCACCGCAAGGCTCAAGCGAATTTTCATGAGGCGAAGAATGGAGAGGCCACGCCCGGCAACAATTCAAAAATCACGCGCAATCTTGGCCGGATCCGCCAATCTGCTTGCATTCCCCCCGTCCCGCCGCCTAGTCCCTCGGCCCACCGGCCATCCCGGAGCAGCAATTTCCATCATGGGCAAGATCCTCATCATCGCAGAAAAACCCAGCGTCATGACCGACCTGAGCAAGGCGCTCGCGAAGCCGCTCGGCAGGTTTCAGAAGTCCGGCAGCGGACGCGACGCGTATTTTGAAAACGACAGCGCGATCATCACCTCCGCCGTCGGCCACCTCGTCGAACTCCGCATGCCCACCGGCCCGAACGGCAAAAAGCTGCCCTGGAAATTCGACGTCCTGCCCGCCATTCCCTCGAAATTCGAACTCGAGGCCAAGCCCGACACCGAGGCCCGCCTCAAGCAGGTTCTCAAGCTCGCCCGCCGCAAGGACGTGGACACCCTCGTCAACGCCTGCGACGCCGGTCGCGAGGGCGAACTCATTTTTCGCTACATCATCGACTTCGGCGGCATCACCAAGCCCGTCAAACGCCTCTGGATGCAATCCATGACGCAGGGCGCCATCCTCGATGCCTGGCAAAAACTCCGCGCCGACGAGCAGATGCAGCCGCTCGCCGACGCCGCCCGCTGCCGCTCCGAGTCCGACTGGCTCGTCGGCCTCAACGCCACCCGCGCGCTCACCTGCTTCAACTCGCGCCACGGCGGGTTCAACATCACCGCCGCCGGCCGGGTGCAGACGCCCACCCTCGCCATCCTCGCCGCCCGCGAGGAGGAGATCCAAGCGTTCAAGCCCGAGGCCTACCACGAGGTCCACGCCACCTTCGGCGTCGCCGCCGGGGAATACCCCGGCAAGTGGATCGACACCGCGTGGAAAAAAGACCCCGAAAAACCCCACGGCCGCGCCGAGCGCATCTGGGACCGGGAAACCGCCGAGGCCATCGTCGCCCGCTGCACCGGGAAATCCGGCACCGTTTCCGAGGAAAAAAAATCCCAATCCCAGATCGCCCCGCAGCTTTACGACCTCACCACCCTCCAGCGCGAGGCCCCGTTCTCCGCCAAGGCCACCCTGCAGATTGCCCAGGCCCTCTACGAGAAACACAAGGTCATCACCTACCCGCGCACCGACTCCCGCTACCTGCCTGAGGACTACATCGGCGACGTCCGCACCACCCTCGGCGACATCGCCAACTCCGACCACCCCAACGCCACCCACGCCCAAGCCGTGCTTGATGGCAGGGAGGAGAAAGGCCCGCGCCTCCACAAGGCCCGCCGGATTTTCGACAACAAGAAGGTCTCCGACCACTTCGCCATCATCCCCACCGGCAAGACCGTCAAGCTCAGCGACACCGAGCAGAAGGTCTTCGACATGATCGTCAAGCGCTTCATCGCCGTCTTCCACCCCCACGCCGAATTCGAGCAAACCACGCGCCACACCACCATTTCGCACGACGGCGGAACCAGCGACGTCTTCCGCACCGACGGACGCGTGCTCGTCGTCCCCGGCTGGCTCGCAGTCTATGGCCGCCGCCCCGGCGTCGCCGCCGGCAAGGACGGCCTGGTCGCCGCCAGCCAGGGCGAATCCGCCGACGTCATCGACATCGAGCTGCTCGACGAACAAACCAAGCCGCCCGCCCGCTACACCGAGTCCACCCTGCTCTCCGCCATGGAGGGGGCGGGCAAGCTCATCGACGACGAGGACCTGCGCGAGGCCATGGCCGAACGCGGCCTCGGCACCCCCGCCACCCGCGCCGCCACCATCGAGGGACTCATTTCGCAGAAATACCTCGCCCGCGACGGGCGCGAACTCCACGTCACCGGCAGCGGCCTGCGCCTCATCCAGCTCGTGCGCGACATGGAGATCGAGGGCCTCGCCTCCCCGCGCCTCACCGGCGATTGGGAATACAAGCTCCGCCAGATGGAGCAGGGCCTGCTCCAGCGCGACGAATTCATGCGCGAGATCATCGGCTACACGGAGGACATCGTCACCCGCGCCCACGCCCGCGCCGAAGAGGCGAAGAACCGGAAATACCCCGACCTCGAAGTCACCTGCCCGGCCTGCGGCGCGCCCGCGCTCCGGCAGACCGACGCCACCTACGAGTGCCGCGAGCCGGATTGCAAATTCAAGGCCAAGAAATACATCGCCGGCCGCCTCCTCGCCGAGGACGAGGCCAGGGAGCTTTTCTCCAAAGGCTTCGTCGGCCCGCTCACCGGCTTCAAATCCAGGTTCAACAAGCCCTTCGAAGCCGGCCTCGAAATGGACGCCAAGTTCAAGATCAACTTCAAGTTCGACAACGACGATGACGAGGCCCCCGAACTCACCGAAGACCAGCTCGTCGGCGAGACCGAGACGCCCGACGGCAGGAAACTCAAGGTTTACGAAACCGAAAAGGCCTACCATCTCCCGGGACTCACCACCAAAAAGGATCCCAACGGCGTCCGCATCGGCCGCTCCATCCTCCAGTGCGAGATCCCGCGCGACCAGCTTCTCAAGATGATCGCCGAAGGCAAGAGCGGCCTCCTCAAGGGCTTCGTCTCCAACCGCACCAAGCGCAAGTTCGACGCCTTCCTCACCTTCGACGCCGCCAGCGGCAAGATCGGCTTCGAGTTCCCGCCACGCCCGGCCAAGAAATCCGCAAAGAAATCCGCAAAGAAAGCGGCAGCGAAGAAGGCCGCGAAAAAGGCCGGCTCCTGATGATCCGTGGCATGAACCCGCCCCGCCTAGGGTTGGGTCGCCATGAGCCGCAGAAACCTCGTTTTCGTGCTGCTGACCGGCGAGTTGTCGCGCACCCTCGGCAAGTTCGTGTTTCCGCGCCGCGAATTCATGGACTCCGCCATTTCTTTTCGGCCGACGCTGAATCGCATGATTCGAGTTGGTCCTTGGATTTTCCGTGGTTTCATGAATGGTTGCGGCTTAATTCGAGACCGTCAAAATCACATGGTTGATCCCGATTACCCGCTTTTCCAATTCCCATCCCTTGATACTCCATGACCACATTTCTTCTCCACTCGGCCTGCATCCTGGCCGGGCTTTTCGTTGCGGCGATCGCCTGCAAGCTCGCATTTGCCGTCTCCGAGAATGTCGTTCGCGGAATCTTTCTTGATGTTCTCATCAGTTTCTTCACCTGGATTCCCTGGGCGGCTGGTTTGTCCCTGAACGGCTGGGTCGGCCTGCTCTCCGCGCTATTCGCCCAATTTCTAGGCATCTACATTTTCTGCTTCCTCGACCGGGCGATCCGCGGAACACCCGCCGACACGCTCACCGCCGCACAGGGGCGGGTGCTCGGGCCGTTGCGCAGCCACCTTGCGCTGCTTGCCACCACGCCCGCCACCATTGTCTTCCTCGCCGTCCGCCTCACCGAGTTGATCGTCTATCCACCCGTCGCCTGGCTAGCGAAACTTCCAACCTACAAAACATCCGACTGGGTGAATCTCTCACGCCACAAATACCAGGGCCTCACCGGCCCGGACCTGCTCTGGTGTTGGTATTGCGACTGGATGACGGGCCTCTGGGCGCTCGGCAGTGAAATGCTCCGCAACATCGAATCCTTCTGGTGCCCGATTCGTTTCCGCGATGAAGCGAAAAACCGGAACGCGCTCACCGACTTTCCGGATATCGAAAAATGGGCGCCGGCGGACGCGGGAATTGAAGAGGCGATCAAAGTCTTCGAAAAACATTACGACGGCAAACGGGAAAACAGTTGGTTCGGCCACCCCGACCGCCGCGAACCATGAGATTTCAACGGGCCCAGCCGAATTCACATTACCGCTCACTCCGCTTGGTGAGCGAAAACAACCGCTGGGAACTCGGGATGAGTCCCTACAGCCACGGCATGAGAATGCGCATGGGGCGGCCGGGAAAGCCTCCCGGAGTCATCGACTTCTGCATGGGCCGCAACGGCGCGGTTTACCCGGCGGTCCTGTTATCCATTTTGAAAAGGCTCGAGCCCCTGCCCGAAAACCAAACCGAACAAGTGATCGATGCCGTTTTTCCCTGGCACGGCACCCGACCGGACCCAACCATCCACTTCCGCCAGCTGCTGGAGGAGGCTCCGCGCACTTGCGATACGTGAAACGCATCGTGCCAGCTTGTGGAATTGCAGTCCGGCAATCCCGGACAGCGCGGGGGAGCCGCATCGCGATAGCCGTCCTTGCGGCCAACCCCACGGATCTTTTTTAAATTTCCCGCGATTTCACAAAATAGGTCTTGCCAGATCGTCCGCGATCCGTAGAGTCGCCGCCCCGCAAATTCGCGCCACTGACGAAACCGTATTCGAGGCGGCGCAACAAACAGGGAAATCATTATCGGGTGCAGCTCCGGAAAACAGGCTCCTGCGAGGAAGATTCTCGCCGTTGCTCCGGCTTGTCCCGATGGGAAACCAGAACCACGCAGGATCATCATGCCGACCATCAACCAGCTCGTTCGCAAGGGACGCCACGTCCCGGCGGAAAAATCCAAGTCACCGGCGCTCGTCAATTGTCCCCAGCGCCGCGGCGTCTGCCTCCAGGTCATGACGCGCACGCCCAAGAAGCCGAACTCCGCGCTTCGCAAGGTCGCCAAGGTGCGCCTCACCAACGGCTTCGAGGTCATCGCCTACATCGGCGGCGAGGGCCACAACCTCCAGGAGCACTCCATCGTGCTCGTCCGCGGCGGCCGGGTCAAAGACCTCCCCGGCGTCCGCTACCACATCGTCCGCGGTTCGCTCGACACCCTCGGCGTCGAAAAGCGCCGCCAGGGCCGCTCCAAATACGGAGCCAAACGTCCGAAAGACGCCAAGAAATAATTTCCGCCACCCCAACCTCCATCCCTTTCCAGCACCATGCCACGCCGCAAGCGAATCTACACCAAGCCCGATCGCCGCGATCCACGCTACGACAGCCCGCTCGTCGGCCACCTCATCTCCAAGGTGATGGTGGACGGCAAACGCTCGCTCGCCCAGCGCATCGTCTATGCCGCGATCGACCGCGCCAACGAGGGCATCGACACCGTCGATCCACTCGAAGTCGTCACCCGCGCCATCGAGAACGCCAAACCCCGCGTCGAGGTGAAATCCCGCCGCGTCGGCGGCGCCACCTACCAGGTGCCGCTCGAAGTCGCCCCCGAGCGCTCCGAGTCGCTCGCCATGCGCTGGATCTGCGGCCACGCCCGCACTCGCCGCGGCACCCCGATGCACGTCGCCCTCGCCAACGAGATCAAGGACGCCGCGAACAATCAGGGAGCCGCCGTCCGCAAGCGCGACGACGTCCACAAGATGGCCCAAGCCAACCGCGCCTTCGCCCACTTCCGCTTCTGAGCCAACCGTAGAATAGAGAACACGCCTCCGTGAGCCCGAACCATCCAGATCGTCCATACGCGCTCGAGCGGACCCGAAACATCGGGATCGCCGCGCATATCGACGCGGGCAAGACCACCCTCACCGAGCGCATCCTTTTCTACACCGGCATGATCCACAGGATCGGCGAGGTCCACGACGGTGCCGCCACCACCGACTGGATGGCGCAGGAACGCGAGCGCGGCATCACCATCACCTCCGCCGCCGTCACCGCCGAATGGTGGCAGCACGAGGAGGACGCCGAAACCGTCAAGCTCCACCCCGGCGAAAAACACCGCATCAACATCATCGACACCCCGGGCCACGTCGATTTCACCGCCGAGGTCGAGCGGTCGCTCCGCGTGCTCGACGGCGCCATCGTCGTCTTCTGCGGCGTCGCCGGCGTCCAGCCGCAGACCGAGACCGTCTGGCGTCAGGCCACCAAATACCGCGTCCCCCGCATCGTCTTCGTCAACAAGATGGACCGCACCGGCGCGGACTTCGACGCCGTCGTCAAGGAGATACGCGAGAAGCTCGACGCCGTCGCCACACCCGTCCTCATCCCCATCGGGTCCGAAGAGAACCTCGTCGGCCAGATCGACGTCATCAACCAAAAGGCCGTCTATTATTCGGACGACGACAAATTCGGCTCCACCTACACCATCCGCGAACTCGAAGGCGACATCGCGGAAACCGCAAAGGCCGCATACGACAAACTACTCCATGCCGTCGCAGATCTCGACGACGCGGTCGCCGAGAAATTCCTACACGAGGAGCCGGTCCCCCGGACCGATCTCAAGCAGGCCATCCGCCGCCTCACCATCGCCAACAAGCTGGTCCCGGTGGCAGGCGGCTCCGCCTTCAAGAAC
>SLAV01000298.1 GCA_007126655.1 Haloferula sp.
GGCGAACCGACGTAGGTGCCGTCGCGGAGGTTCCCCGAGGAATCGACCGCCGTGGCGCCTTCCGCTTCATTGAAGCGATGGAACGAGTATGGATCCTGCCCGAGAACCACGGATTCGTAGCCCGACAGCGCGGCATGCGAAGGGGTGGCGAACACCATGGAGACTGCTGCGATTGTGACAAGGTGAAGTCGGAACGCCTTGTTTTTTGCGCAAATTCCGGCTACGGGGCGTTTCGAATTTACGCGTTCCAGTGTGCGGATCATCTGTGCGTGTGTGGTGGCAGCATCATTTGTAGATCGGGTGATATCCATGGTTCTCGGGATTTCTTGTGGCATCAGGTGTGAGGGACGAATGGTGCGGGAAATTACAGGTGCAATTGCAATCCATAGCTGTGTTAACGAGCCCCGCATGGATCGTAAAGAATTTTGATTGATTTCTATAAAATATTTTCTGACACCATTTTGTGGTCAAAAAACTCAGTTTGTTGGTTTTCGGTTTCGATCTGCCATGAAATAAGAGGTACAGGCCCCGGGCGGTCGTTCCTATAGTGATGTTGCGAGTCTGACGAAGCGCGCCGGTTCGTCATCCGGATCAAAGGCGAAGTGCCAGCGGGTGAATCCGGCGGGCACGCCGGACTGGTCCGGGTGGGTGGTGACGAGGTCGGGGCGTGGCTGCCAGTCCTTGAGGTCGGTGGACGACTCGAACGCGACGTGGATTCCGTCTGCCGGAGTGAGGTTGCGGAGGACGACGCCCATGGCATCCGTATCTGTCTCCAGCGGCCACACGCCTGGCGTGAACGGGTCGGTCCCGAAGAGGAATTCGAACAGATTGATCATTTCGTCGCCATCGGGATTGCCATGGGCGAGGGCGGTACGGCCGGCGGCGGTGGGCAGGCCATTGTCGCGCCCCCAGTCGAGGAACGTGTCGCGTTGGTCGGCCGGGCCGTAGGTGAATTGCGCGGTGGCGGTGGTGGCGGTGTCGGATACCACGCGCACCCAGTGGGCGTGGAACCCCTTGGGAAAGAGATGAGTAAGCGTTTCCCCGGCGGCGAGGGTGAATGACTGGTAGGTGGACCAGGTGCCATCGGCGACGAAATCGACCTCGACGGTGAGGGTGGCGGCATTGGTGGTCGTGAGTGTGAGTTCCTTGCGGTCGTAGCCGTACATCAGGTAGGGATCGGACGGGGTGTTGGCGCTGACGGCGGTGTCCTTCCAGGGGCCGCCGTAGCCGCGCGGCTCGCCCATTTGCCAGATATCGTCCACCTCGCCGAGCCACAGGGCTGCGCCGGAGGGGCTGCGTACCAACGACTCCGTGGCCTGGGCGTCGTCGAGCACGCCGGTGAGGACGAGGAGCCCGCGCCATGAGGTGAAGTCGGTGATGCGCTTGCCGTGGGTAGCGAGCGGGCGCATCCGGTAGCGGCCTCCGGAGTTGTCGCGGGGGATCTCGTAGAAGGTTCCATGGAGATTGAGTAGTTGGCGCTCGGTGACGACCTCGCGGAAGCCGCGCGCCCAGCCGGAAAGGAATTTAGAATCGTAGCCCGGGTCGAGCCGCGGCAGGCGCAGGCGTGTGCCGCCGCTGGTGATCCACACCGAGGCCGCGTCGTCGCCGAAGGCCTTGCCGAGTGATCCTTGCGAGCGCAGGCTGGATTCGGCGTTGGCATTTGAGACGTCCTGCAATTGCAGGTTTTCGCCGATCCGGTGGTAGCCGTGGTTCGAGGCGAATTCGAGCTGGAGGTCGGTGCCGGACATCGGGCGGAGGATCCCGTCGGAGTGGCCGGCGGTGTCGCGGATGTCGGCGAGGGCGGCGAAGCGGTCGCTCCCTAGGGACGCGGGTGTCGCGTGCGGGTAGGGATTGGAGAGGAGGAAGTAGGCCGTGAGATCGCTGGAGGCCGCCTCGGGCTTCAGCCGCAGCCATTCGGCGGGGTGATCGTTGAAGATCTCGAAAACGTATCCGTTCGCGGGGATGTGGACGGTTTTTTCGGGCGTCCAGGCTCCTGTTCCGTCGGACGACTCGATCACCACCGGAACGGCCGAGCCGCCGTCGTTGCGCAGGTGCAGGGTGATGCGGGAGAAGCCGTTGATGAGGAAGGGAACGGAGGTTTCGCCAGCCGAGACACTGCTGTTCAGCCAGACGCCGCCGTGCCCCTGGGGCGCGCCCCAGTCGGAGAGATCCTCGAACTGGCCGAACCAGAAATTCGACTGGGCACGGCGTGCGAGGGGGTTCGCCATTTGTGATAAATCGTTCTTCGCGATCACCAGTTGGCCATTGAACATGCAGTAATCCACCGGCATTTTGTGGTAGCTGCTGACCGGCCGCAGGCCCGAGAAATCCGCGGATGAGAAGGTGGCCGGGAAGTCGAAGAACATGCCGTGCATGTGCATCAGGTAGGGAGAATCCGGCGTGTCGGGGTCGAGCTGGCGGATGCGCGGCCACTCGGTGTGCCAGCCATGCGAGCCATCGTGGGAATACGAGGACTTGGGCACCCGCCAGGTGGTCCATTCCCCATTTTCGAACACACGGACCAACACGGACTTGGCGTCAAAGCCGGTGGCCCAGACCGGATCGGTTTCCGGATTCCGGTTGCCATGGATGCCACCCGGGCCGGTGACTTCGCAGTGCTGAGTGGTGAAGTCCTGGATCCATCCGGCCATGAAGTGCGGCTCTCCCGGCACCGGGCCGATATCCTCCGAGTAGGTGGTGTTGCTGTTGATGGGATCCAGCGGCAGGTAGCTGTTGTTGTTTTCGGCGAAGGTGGTGCCGTCCCACCGGGCAAGGACCCCGGCCGGTCCGAAGGGGTCGTTCTGGTTCGATGGCCGCCCGTTGTTCCCGGCGATGAAGTAGCTCTGCCCCGTGAAGGCGCCTTTGCCGTGCATGCCAAACATGAATTTGTCTCCCTTGAGCTGGACGTCGGGATAGCGCGTGATGACGCTGAGATCATGGACATTGATATCGTAAAGCCCGTGCTCCATCGTGAACGTGTAAACCCGGTTTTCAGGATCGCTCAGGTGGGCGGCGGTGGCGGTCGGGCGACCCGGCGCGACGGAATACGGCAGGGTGCGGACGTTGCGCCCGGCATCAATGAAATAAGGCCCGATGATCAACTGGTTGGACGGCTCGTGAATGAAGCGGTTGGCCGGAGTGCCCCCGATCGATTCCGGCCTGGCGACGAGGTTGAGCTGGTCGTCGATTTCGTAGAGCTTGTTGGAGTTGTCCCCGGTGGGGAGGTGCGGGCCGTAGGTGATGGCCCACAGGCGGTCCGCCCACGGCACCACCGCGCCGATGCCCACCTCCCTATGCGCGTTGGAGACGGCGAGGTGGGGATAAACCCCGGAAATCCGCACCGGTGGACCGCTGACGGTCGATGTGAGGGGCAGGGTGGTGTCCCAAACGTCCGCGTCCTGCGGGCCGCCCGCCGATGTGGTGTCGATGAAGAGCGAACCCGCGAAAGACCCGGCCGTGACGCCTGCCGCCGTCACGGTGATGTCGATGGTTTCACCGTCGCCGAGGGTGACCGGCACGGCTGGATCGCTGGCGACCGTGAAGGCGCTGGAGGGATGCGCCGGATCGTCGGTCAGCACCAGATCGTCGAAGGTGACGGTGGCTCCGTCTGCGGAGAGCACCTCGTAGCGGATCGTTCTCGATGGGTTGCTTCCCTCGATGAAAGCTGGAAACTCAAAATCGCCGTCGGGCGAATCCGCCGCGATGCGGACGGTCGGGTTGCCGGAGTATTGCAGCTCGGGCGATGGCCCGCTGTGGCGGCTTCCCAACCAGGTGAAGCTGCGGGTTCCGGCGGGCGCGGCTTCCGCTTCCGGGGAATGGATTCCCAGGTACAGTGTTCCGTTTCCGGCCAGCGCGTTGAAGGCGTCCGTCAATTCGGTGCTGCTGAAAACGATGGTGGTGTCGTCGCTGGCACCCGTGGCCGGGGTGAAATTGAAGGTGGCGAGCGGCGTGCCCATCGGACCCGGCCGGATTTCGCCATCCCAATCGGAATCGAGCTGGAACAGGGTGTAGGTCTGATTCAGGACCGAGGTGTTGTTTTCGTTGAGCTTGGGAAACAACGTGAGGGTGACGGCCATGCCGGGAGATTCGTCCGAGAGGTCGAAGGTCAGGTAGGAACGGAAGAAGTCGTTCGCACCGTCGAGCGCCCCGACGGCCAGGCTGAGTGTGCTGTTTTTGTCGAGATCCTCGGGCGTGGTGGGATGGTTCAGCCGGCTCCGGTCATCAAAGTCGGGCAGCAGGGTTGTCTGGGCGTGGGCGGAGGAAGCGAACAGGAGAGCCAGTCCGGAAATGGCGGACAATTTGACGGTGTGTTTCATGGTATGTTTTTCAGGCGGTATCGAAAGATCGGGATACTGAAGCGGACCGAGGGGGCTGCCGCATCACCGGCGGCCTGTTGGAATCGGGCTTTGGGAATGGAAGATGAATTTCGGCGTGATTTTGATCCACACGAAGAGCACGAAAAATCCCGGCGCCCCAGCCGGGCGATTCGATAAGAACCACCAAGCGGATCCGCCGGGAACAAAGACGGAGTGGCGCACGTTTACCTGCGGCGACGCAGCAGGGCGAGCAAGCCGAGTCCACCGAGGAGGGCGGCTGAGGGCTCGGGGATGAAATTCAGCGTCACATTGTCGAACTGGATGTATGCGGCATCGTCCACGTTATTATTTCGGATCATCGGCATGGTGAAGGTCACCGTCTGGTCGGTCAGTCCGGCGAAATCGCCCGCGTCCGCGTTACTCCCACGGAGGGTGTTGCCCGTCGGATCGTCGAGGTTGATCATGACGCCGGTTGCGGACTCCGGGTCGCCGGATGCCTTGCCGAACAAGCCGATGGTATCGTCAACGACATTGGCAGTCCCATGGATGCTGCTGTAGGTGCGCGCGAACATGAACAGGTCTTCAATGCCGCTGCTGGTGTAGTCGAAGGTGAGCGATGTGAGGTCCAGCGTGACACCCGACGGGATGGTGAGGCTGAAGCTGAGGACGGTATTATTGGCGAACGAGTCTCCGGTTGAAGCCGTACCGATATCCCCCCCTTCCAACCGCAGCGCATCCGACTGCAGTGCCGAGTTGGGGAAACTGCCGATCAAGAAGTCCGAGGCGGTGACCCCCGCTGGGAATCCGGTGACGGTGGGTGCCAAACTGCCGCCGGTGAATTCGTAAACGACGGACGCGGCATGGGCCGGGGCGGACAACAGCATGAGCGCTGCGGCGCACACCGGAACGGGTGAACTGCCGAAACAGGCCCGGGTGATGGTTTGTTGGTTTTTTTTCATGGTGGTTCTGGTGGATGAATCGGTGATTTTGGGAATTCGGTCTGGAGAGGAGATTCGTCCGCTTGGACAGTGAGTGTTTCGGGGCCGCCCGGGTAACACAGGAATTTCCAAGAAAATCATTTTTTTCATTTCGCGGTGACAGGGACATCGTCGATGTCATCGAAGTTCTCCCCGGGGAGCGGCGGCGCGTCGAATTCCTCGACGGCGTAGAACCTGCGCGGGCCGTCGACTGGGACGTTGAGCCGGTTCGCGGGCGGGGTGGCCGCGATGTTCGCTTCGATGATGTCCCAGCCGCTGACCGGATCGTCGAGGTCGGGGCTGCTCCGCAGGTTGTAGAGTTTGCCGGGCTGGCTGTCCCATTCGAGGTTGAAACCGGTTTCGGGTGCCTCGGCGGGGGTGATGGTGAGTTTGAATCCCTCGTCACCGGGAGCGGGTTCGCCGGCAATGTTGAGCGTAATGTTTTCGAATTGGATGTAATTCGTGTCTGCAACGCCGCTGGCTCTGATCATCGGCATGTAAAATGTGACGGTCTGGTTGGTCAGGCCGGTGAAATCGGCTGCGGTGACGTTCGAACCCACGAGCAAATTCGTTGAAGGGTCCTGGAGGCTGATTGCCACATCGGTTGCGGAAGGCGGGTCGGCGGTGGCCTTGCCGAACAAGCCGATGGTGTCGTCGACCACTGCGTCATAGCCGAGGATGCTGCTGTAGGTGCGGGCATAGATGAAGCGGGAGTCAATGCCCTCGCTGGTGTAGCCGAAGGTGAGCGATGCGAGGTCGAGGGTGACATCATCCGGGATGGTGAGGCTGAAGCTGAGGACGGTGTTGTTGGCGAAAGCGGTTCCCGTCGAATTGGTGGCGATGTCGCCTCCGGTCAGGCGCAGTGCGTCTGATTGCAGGGCTGTAATGGGGAAGTTTCCAATCGAGAAGTCCGAGGCAGTGACTCCGGCGGGCAATCCGGCCAATGCGGGAGCGAGGCTGCCATCGGTGAATTCGTAGGTCACGCTGCCGGCGTGGGCGGGGGTGGCGAGCAGCATGAGGGCGGCGGTGTAAGTGGAAAGGGCTGTGCTGGCGAAGCCGGCCCGCGGCGTGGTCCGTTGGATTGGTTTCATGATCGAGGGTTTTTTGAGGGTTTTGCGGTGAAGAGCGATCAGGATGGGAGGGACCCTTGATGGGGAAATCCTATTTCGGTTTGTATGGTTGAGTGTGTCGATTCCGCCGAAGTAACACATGAATTTGCGGAAAAATGACTTTTTGTGGTAATCCGCGCGGTTCGAGACACTGTTCTTATGTGGATGAAAAAGACGAACTGCGGACATCCAGTGCCGCTTTGGGGGATCCCGATGCTTTTGCCACCATCGTGCGGGACAACCAGCGCTGGTTGCGCGGCTATTTTCGTGCGCGCCTGCCGGACTGGGCGGCCGCCGATGATCTTGCGCAGGATGTGTTCGTGACGGCGATTTTGAAGATGCGGAGCTTCCGGGGCGAATCGAGTGTCGAAACCTGGTTGCTCGGCATTGCCCGCAATCACTTGCGCAACCATCTCCGCAAGCACCGGGAACAGGCCCTCGGCGGCAGCGAGGAAATCCAGACACTGCTCGAGCGAAGCTGCGATGAATGGCTCGGAGAAGAGCGCGTCAACGAATCATTCGAGGCTCTGGCCACCTGCATGGAGCGGCTTCCCGACATGGCGCGGGAATTGCTCGACCTGCGATATGTTCATGGCAAGAGCGTGCGAGAAATTTCACGGGAAACGGGCAAGGGATACTCGGCGCTCACGATGCGGTTCCATCGCCTGCGGGAGCTGCTCGCCGAATGCATCACCAACGAACTGGAAAGGGGGAAGGCATGAGTGACGGAGAACAACGGATCGCCCGCCTCATCGAGAAGGATCTTAGCCCCGGGGAAACCGCTGAGCTGGAACGTTTGCTCGAAGCCGATCCCGCGCTCCGGGCCCGGCTCGGCGCACAGGTCGCGCTGCACGGCATGCTTGGCCCGCTGGCGGAAGACGAATCGGCCCGCGAGGGCGTCATCCGCCGCTATGTCGAGGCGATCCGGCGGGCGGACGAGGATACCTTCGAGCAGGAGGTGCGGCGCAAGCTGCGGAAGGTCGTGTCCCGGCGGCGGATCCTGTTGGCGGCGGCTGCCGCCGTCCTGCTGCTGGCCGCAGGCGTCCTCACCTGGATGCGATTCCCGGAGCCGGTGGCCACGGTGCACCGTGTCGAATCGGTCACCGGTGGCGACGCCCTGGCGGCCAGGGACACCCTCACCCGCGGCAACCGCCTGAAATTTCGCGGCGGGCTGGTGGAGCTGGATCTTCACAGCCGCGGGCGCATGATCGTCGAAGGCCCGGCCGACCTTGAATTCACCGGGCCGATGAGCGCCGTGCTGCGAAAGGGGAGGGTTCTGTTGCGCGTGACCCCCGACGGCCGCGGCTTTCGTCTTGAAACTCCGCGCGGGACGCTGGTGGACCTCGGCACGGAATTCGGGGTCCTTGTGGATGAGCGCACCGGGGAGGTGGAAACCCATGTTCTCGAGGGCGAGGTGAAGGCGATTCCCCGCGGGCAGCCGCAGCCGATCCTGCTGCGGAGAGACGAGGCCTTGCAGCAGACGGGCGACCACAACGTCAGGATTCCAACGGCACGTGATTCATTTTATGCCTCGCTGCCGCCCGCCCGGCACGGCTTGCCGGCGATGATCCACTGGGACATGGAAGCCAGCGGCCCGTCCGGTTTGCCCGCCCGGTCGCGTGGCATTGAGGAGGGGAACCACGGGCTGAGGTTCTTCGCCGGTGACCGGAGGATCTCCCCACGGACCGTGGACGGCCCGTTTGGCCGGGCGGTCGGCTTTGACGGCAGGCGCATCTTCGCGGAAAGCGAATTCAAGGGGATCGACGGCAACTCACCCCGCACGGTCGCTTTCTGGGCCAGGGTGCCGTCCGACTTCGACAAGAACCAGGGGTTCGCGATGGTGTCCTGGGGCGAATGGGATCCCGGGAATCCGGGCGGCGTGTGGCAGATTTCCATCAATCCGTTTTCCGGGGACGGCCCCGTGGGGCGGCTGCGGATCGGCGTTCACGGCGGCATGGCCGTCGGCAGCACCGACCTGCGCGACGACCGCTGGCACCACATCGCGGTCGTTCTCTACCCTGCGGAGAACCCGGAATTCGGGCAGCATGTCCTGCTCCATGTCGATGGTCAGCTCGAACCCGTCTCGAAGCGCCTGCTGGGAGAGATCGATACCAGCACCAAGGACGCGAGCCACGGGGTCTGGCTGGGCCGGAACATCAACATTGACAGCGATAACTGGTTTTTCCGGGGTGCGCTGGACGAGGTTTACATTTTTGACGCGGCCTTGTCGCAAGAGGATATCCGCGCTCTGATGGAGCGGAACGAGCCTCCGCGTTAACCCAACTTAGCGGACTGGGAGCCATTTCCAGCTATTTTCAGGAGAAATATGCGCTGGAACCATTGATTTCACAAGGGTCGCGATCCGAAATGGCTTGTAGTGCCGACCTACCCTATTGCGCCACATGATCTAACTATGGTGTAATCCCTTCATGTTTTTGCGCTGCAAGAAACGCCGAAAGGATGGGAAGGAGCATCATTACTGGAGTATTGTTGAGAACC
>SLAV01000146.1 GCA_007126655.1 Haloferula sp.
CAGGGAATTCCACCGCCTGATCGCCCGCGAAGGCGCGCGGCTGTCCACCCTGGTCGGCAACGTGCTCGACCACGCGCGCATCGAGCAGGGCCGCCGCGTCTGGAAAATGGAGGCCTGTGACCTGGCCGCCCTGGTGAATGACACGCTCCGCGTGATGGAACCGCTGGCCAGCGAGAAAAACATCGCCCTGGCAGCCGATATTTCCCCCCTTGAGGCATCCGTCGATGCCGGAGCGATCCAACAGGCGCTGGTCAATCTGCTGGACAACGCGATCAAGTTCTCCCCGGCCGGTGGCAGCGTCGGAACATCGCTCTCGATGGACGGCCAATCCTGGGAGCTGGCGGTGCGCGACGAGGGGCCGGGAATCCCCAAGGCGGAACATGGCCGGATCTTCGAGCGCTTTTACCGCCCCGGCGACGAACTCCGCCGGGAAACGCAGGGCACGGGCATCGGCCTGAGCCTCGTGAAGGCCATCGCGGAGGCGCACGGCGGAGCCGTCCGCGTGCGGAGCGAGCCGGGCAAAGGCAGCGAGTTCACCCTGCGCATTCCCCTATCCTCATGAGACTGTTGGTCATCGAAGACGAAGCCCCCATGCGCACGGCACTGGTGGAGACCTTGAAAGCGGAGGGCTACCGCGTGATGTCCGCCGCCGCCGGCCCCGCCGGCCTGGAACTCGCCTGCACCGAGCCGTTCGACCTGGTTCTGCTCGATGTGATGATGCCCGGCCTCGATGGTTTCGCGGTGTGCCGCGGGCTGCGCAATCGCGGCCGCGGCATGCCGGTGCTCATGCTCACCGCCAAAGGCCAGGTCGATGACCGCGTGGATGGCCTCGACAGCGGGGCGGACGACTACCTGGTCAAACCCTTCAGCCTGCGCGAGCTGCTGGCCCGCATCCGCGCCCTGCTGCGGCGCAAGGAACGCGAGGACGTCATCGGCAGCGAGCTTGAGGTCGGCGGGGCCGTCATCGATTTCGCGAAACGCTCGCTCACCCGCGGCGACCAATGCTTTGACCTATCGGAAAAAGAACTCGGCATCCTGCGCTTGCTCGCGGCCGAGGCCGGGGAAACCGTGAGCCGCGAAAAATTCCTCGACGTCGTCTGGGGCTACCACGCCTACCCCAGCACGCGGACCGTGGACAACTTCATCGCGGCCCTGCGGACGAAGCTGGAAGCGGATCCCGCGCATCCAAAGCACCTGGTCACCGTGCGCGGTGCGGGATACCGGCTGGATCTTCCAAACAGCTCCCCGTGAAAATGCTGGTCTTTTCCAATAAACCGAATTTTCATGTGTCATTGAAGAGATGATGAAGGCCATCCAATTCCCCCATCTTCGCTCCGCCCTGTTGCAACGGGGATTTGCGCTGTTGCTGCTCGTTGGAATTGTCGCTCTATCGGCGCAATGCCGGAAAGAGTCCGAGATGGATTCTCCGTCACCTGCGGAGCGGTCTTCGTACAGCCAGCGAAATGATGCACCAGGTGATGTGCCAACAAAACCATCCGGTCGTTCCAGGCGAGTGGAGCAATCCACGGATCTCAGCGCGGATGATCTCGTCGCGATCCACGAAAGGAACGGAGCCGCCGCCGCGCTCGATGCGGCCAAGGCGCTCACCGGCTCCCGGCGTGGTTCGCAGGTTTCGTTCATACTTGCTTATCTGGCGCGCATCGACCCCGAGTTCGTCGCGAACGAGCTGCGTAACGCCGGTTTGGATGCCACTCTTCACGGTTTTGTGGTGGATGCGGTGCTGCTGGAATGGAAGGACGGCGAAAATGCGTTGGCCTGGGCCGACACACAACTCACCGGTGAGACAAGAATGCGTGCGGTCGCCACGGCTCTGGGCATTCTCGTGCGCACCGACCCGCAAGCGGCGCTCGCCTATCTTGACACCATGCCCGAGAGCAACAGCCGCAGGCAGGCGATTTCCAGCCTGTTCGGTGCCTGGGGCCGGCACGATCCGCAGGCGGCGCTGTGGAATGCGGCGCAGCTTCCCGCGGATGAGGTGGCTTCCGCCACGCGCCAGGTTCTCCGTTCCTGGCTGCGCGATCATCCCGAAGAAGTCGCCGCGTGGCTGGAATCATACGATTCTCCATCACCAAGCCTGCTTCGCGATTTGTATCTGGCTTGGCCGGAACATGCCGAAACCAGTGCTCAGGAATGGTTCGATTCCCTGCCGGAAAGCGCGGCCAAACTCGAAGCCAAGGCCGGCATCGAGCAAATGAAGTCCGCGCCGATGACTATCACGATCGTCTGTGGTCCGGCCACCGCTCCTAACGAGAGTTGGAAGACCAAGCAGGTCTCCGAAATGACGGACCAGGATCTGCGGAACTGGGCCTATCAGGACAAGCCGGGTGCCCGGCGTTTTCTCGAACAAGCCCCGGACAACCCCGATCTAAGAGAAATGGTCATCGCGGCCGCCGCCAGCATGGCCTCCGACGAAGGTCCCGAAGCCGCCTTTGACTGGGCGTTGCAACTCGAACCCGGCCTGCGAGCCGCCGCGTTGCGCCTCGCGGTGTCCTCATGGTCAAGAAAAGACCCTGCCGCCGCCGCGGAGAAAATCGCCACCATTCCGGCCGATCACCGCGAACCTCTCGCGCTTGCCCTCGCGGAAAACTGGTCCCGGCAGGACCCGGCGGCTGGCGCGGCATGGGTCGCCAACAGCCATGAGCCGAATCAACCCGCGCTCGTCGTCAAAGTGATCGAGCAATGGGCGGGCATGGAGCCGGACAAGGCATACGGCTGGCTTGGCACCCTGCCCGCCGGTGCCGCGCGCGACGAAGGCATTTCCCTGATGATCCGCCGCGAAGCACGTCACGATCCCGAATCGTTGCTGCCGTGGGTCGATCAGATTTCCCAACCGGAAATGCAGCGGGAGATGAGCGCTTTTCTCCAAGGTTGGCTGGATCATCCGGACAGATGAGCGGCCATGCGCGTGTTCCATGTTTGTCAAATCCAGGTGGCGGCTTTCACTGGGCGAAAGGAAATTAACGAAAATTTCCTTCCTCCTGCCGTCGCGACAAGCTTTGATATGTTTATCTTCAAAAAATAAAATGCAATTGAAACCCAACCTGCTCCTGCTTGCCGCGCTGGTGGCCATGGCCATTCCGGCAGCCTGGCACGTCTCCAGCAAGGATCCCCCGGATGCCGATGCGGTTGGCCGCCAGAATCATGCACACCGCGACAGGAGCGCCGGTGAACGGAAGGGATCCGTGTCCGCCGCCACGATGGCAACCCCCGCCGCCGGTCTTTCCAGAGACGACCTGCTGGCGATTTACCACCGGCGGGGTGCTGCCGCCGCGCTTGCCGCCGCGAAATCCCAGCCATGGCCCACTCGTGACGGCGCGGTCTATTTCATTCTCACCCACATCGCCACCGAGGATCCCGGGTTTGCCGCGGCTGAACTGAAATCTTCGGGACTCCCCAGTCACACCAAATCCAGCCTTGTGGATACGATCCTGGAAAACTGGAATGATGCAAGAAAGGCACTGGATTGGGCGGAAAACCAGCTCACCGGCGTGTTGCGTGGCAAGGCGGTGGCCGGCGCACTGGGCATCCTGGTGAAATCCGATCCGGATGCCGCATTCGGATACCTCGAAAAAATGCCCGCCAGCGTAGCCAGAAGTGAGGCGATTCCCGCGTTTTTCGCGGCATGGGGTTCCCACGACCCGGCAACCGCAATGCGGAAAGCAAATGAACTGCCGCAAGAGGAAGCGCGGCTGGCGACGGAACATGTCGTCCGGGGCTGGGCGAAGACCGATCCCGCTTCCGCCGCCGCATGGGTGATGGAAAACGCGCCCACCGATGAAAGATGGATCGCAGGGGTTTTCCAAAGCTGGATTTCCGTCTCCCGCGACGAAGCGCAGCTCTGGTTCGACTCGCTGCCTGAAGGAGATGCGAAAAACCATGCGGCGACTCTGACATTCGGTTCCAGCGGGACGATCAGCATGCCGGTGTTCTTCACCCTGACCATGCCAACGGATCACACATGGAGCACAAAACCGGTTGCCGAGAGGAGCGACAGGGATCTCATACACTGGGCCATCCAGGATACCGAGGATGCCCGCGCGTTCGTCGAACAAAACCCGGGCCATCCGGCCTCCGGCCAACTCGGCCCTCAGGTCGCAAGGGCGATCTCCGGCAAACACGGAACTTCCGAGGCGATCGAGTGGTTGCTCGGGCTGCCGGAGGATTACGAGGCTCGGGACAGGGCGCTTGGATTCGTATTTCGCGAGTGGTCCGACAGGGATCCCACAGCCGCCAGTGTGAAACTGGAATCCATGCCGCCCGATCAATACGGCAGGCTGCCTTTGAATCTGGTGCATACCTGGGTCGCTCAGGATCCCGCCGCCGCCGCCGAATGGGTGGCGGGGTGGAGCGGCGACGAGCAAACCGGCATGATCGAGAATGTGATCGCCAGATGGACCAATCATGATCCGCATGCCGCCTATCAATGGCTTGGCGAATTACCCCCGGTGCCGGACGCGATGCCGGTATCAGGCACATGATCCAAAGGGAAAAAGATGCGGCTCCCGAAACCCTTCAGCCCTGGATCGACCTGATCTCCGATCCCCAACTCCGCGACGCAACCCGTCAGGCTCAGGCACCTTGAGGCGGAAGGAAGCTCATTGAGACTTCTCTCGCGATTGGCGGCGGACAAGATGCCCGACACTGTTGTTTGATTTCCTGAACGCAGGCTCGTTCGTGAGAACGAGACGGGATGGACGCCGCCTGGCCCAACGACCCGCGATTTCACAATCGCGCCTACGGGTGGAAACTCCTCTCACTCGATCCCGTGTTCCATCGCGAAAGCCGCGGCTCCTTCGAGGTCGTCTTTCGGCCAGTTGTGATGAATGGTATTGAGCGTTTGAGTGCGATCGTGCCCGGGTGGCAGGGTGTCGATCCATAGCATGGTGGTTTCGGGATCGTGCGGGAAGACCGTCTGCGCGAAGCCGCGTATCGCCAAATTCCGGACAGGGCCTTCGGGAGCGGCGACCAGCCAGTTTCCAGCGGCTTCGTGGTTGCTAATCGTCCAAACTCTCACCATGTCAAGAATGTGCTTTTCGCTCTCCGCCGCGGGCAGCGTTTCGGCAACCCACTCGACCCACTGGCCGGTTTCGTGGTCCTTCCGCGAGTTGGACAGGGCCAATCCGAAGCGATCCAGAATGTGGGAAAGCGCATCCGGATCGGGATTGGCCGTGGCAAGCCACCCGGTGCCGGCCTCGAAACCGTCGCCAACAATTCCCCGTGCCAATCCAGCCCACGCGCGCTGCTCGATTCTCCATCGCTCATCGTCGCTGATTGTGGCGAGGTGATCGAGGAATGCGGCGAATGCGGTCGTTCTCATTTCAGGCCTGGCCGCGCTGAGGATGGAGGCTTCGGCATCGCCGCTGTTCCGCTGCGGCGCGAACTCCCGGATGATCTCGAAGGCGAGCGCCGGATCCTGATGGGTGGTGTTTCTGATCAATGCGAAATGTGCTCTGTTGATGATTTCAGGATATTCATCCGCGTGTTTCCGCACCCACGCGATGGCCGCATGCGGATTTTCTTCTGCAAGTGCGCCCAGGGAATCCGAAGCCGTCTCTCGGCCGATGCCTGTATCCTTGAGGTGCCGGGAAAATTCATTGAAGAGGGCGAGCGCGCCCGCAGGATCATTCTTCGACAAAAACCCAACCGCCCGCCCGACCAACCTGCGGCGGGATAGATCATCCAAATCCGGGTCGTCCAGGATCTCCCCGATCACCACTCGGATCTGGGCGGCATTCAATGTTGCCATCCAGTCGAATGCCCTCGCAGAGGTTTCCGCGGATGCCTCGGGATTGCCTCCTGCCTGCAGGATCTCCTCGCGCTGCTTGTGCTGCCGGATGAAATCCCGGGCCGCGTGCCTTGATGTGGAAACGGGATCCGGGCGTGGCCGTTTCGTGGCATGGCTGGCCCCGGCCGGGATGCCAAGTTCTTGTGCCCGTGCGCCGAGTTGATCGCGCTCCTCCCTCAGCCCGGCGAGCTTGCGGTGATCCCGCCATCCGAGGACGGATAGGCCGGCGATCATGAGGATGAGGATGAAACCGCGCGCTTTCATCGGAGGCGTGAATTGAGGAGGCGCATGCGGCGCTCCGGGTCGATGATGCTTTGGGCCACCTCGCGGGACGCGGCTTTGTTGGACTGGCCCGTGTAGCTGTCCAGAAAGCGGATGAGGATGTCATCGTCCCCGGTCTCGGCATGATATTCGAGCGCGAGTTTTGCGGCATCGTCGAAAGCCAGCGCGGTCATGGCGTGGGTGGATCTGTCAAGGGCGGCCCCGGTGACTCTGCCGACCGCGTGTGGCGCCACCTCGGCCGCCCACTCAAGAATGGCCTCGATGTCATGGCGGGTGATTGTTTCTTCGTAGGATAGATGCTGGACGCGCATTTCGGCGGATTTATCCGCGCTTTCGCCGCGTTCTTCGGGAGTGGCATTGATCGCATCCAGATAGCCGGAAACTTCTTCAAATGGCAGCAATTGCGCGAAGGCGGTAATCGGCCAGAGGCGGTCTTTTTCCGGCATGACCTCCCGTATGACCGATGCGAAAGCGGCGTAGTCACTCACTTTTTCGGTCCACGAGTTCAATGCAAAGAAGATGAAGTCATTGCGATTCGACTCCGGTATCGTTTCGAAACGCGCCATCGCGGCGGCGGGGTTGCGGGAAATCAACTCTCCGATGATGGGGCCATGGAACAGGTCGAGCAAATGTCGGGAACCGAGTCTCCTTTCCGTAAATGATCCGGCGGAAACCGGTTCGTCGAACCAAGCCGCAGCCGCATCCACATCCCGCTTCACCCATTCCCACATGGCGTCGAAGAGCGGCGGTGTCAGCGAGCTTGAGGTGCTGTCGATCCTGCCGATCAGATGCTTCAGCGGCAGCGCGGGGTCTTTCTCGATCAATGGGCGGAGCACCATTTGTTCGAGTCCAGGATGGTTCGGAAACAGTTCCTCGATCTTGTCCATTTCCGCGATGAGTTCCTGCGGGGACATCGACTGCAGTTTCATCCGCAGGCTCGCCAGCCATTGAGGGTCTCGATTCGCCTCTGCGAGATAGTCGCTCACTTCCTGCCAGTCGATGGGTTGGTCCGCATGGAAAACCCTGGCCGTCCGGGGGACATTGCGTTGCGGCGGCAGCGGCGCAACGGTGCTTCTCTCGGACGCCTCGATTCCGGTCCGCAGGGAGGCGTTTTCCTGTTCGAGGGAGGCGATCGATTTCCGCTGGGTACCGACCCATGCCGTGAGTCCCGCGAGGACGACGACGAATGGAATTGGGGAGAATTTCGCAGCGGTCATGAGAGTGGCGATGGCCGGGCCTGTCCCGCAACTGGCCGCGCCCGCCGCGATGGCCTTGGAGGCGAGCAGGGAAACCGGAGGCACGGCGGCCTGCGCGTCGGCGGCGAAACCGGCGAGCATCATCCCGCCAAGCGAACCGCCGGCGGACACCCCGCGACGGGTGAGCTTGTCGCGGAGCCGCGCGGTGGCGCGGTCGATGCGTTTTTGTGCCGCGCCGGCGGCGATGCCGAGGGTCTCCGCGACTTCGCGGACGCTCAGTGCCCGGTAGAATCGCAGCAGCAACGCCTCGCGGTCCCTGTCGGACAGGGCGGCGAGCGCGTCGTCGAGCACCGGCTGGATTTCCCTCCATGCGTCGGGTGGCGGGTGGTGTGGGGTTTCCATGGCGAGGAGCCGGCGTTTGCGGTTTTCGCGGTGCGATTTGCGTATCAGGTTCTTCGTGTGCATTCTGGCGGTGGTGTGGAGCCAGCCGCCGAGTGATGTGCGGGCAGTGAGCGAATCCGCTTTTCGCGCGAGGGTGATGAAGGTGAGTTGGGAGGCCTCCGCCGCCATCGAGTCATCGCCGCAGATCCGCATGGCGGTTGCGTGAACGAGACCGGCATAGCGGGCGACGAGCGCGTGGAACGCAGGCTCGCGCCGGTGCTTGAGCCACTCGCCGAGCAGCCGGGGATCGGATTGACTGATTCCGCATTTCCAAAAGAGAGTGTCCGGGAATGGACGATATCGGACAATTTTTTCCGCCGGAGTGCAATCCCCGGGATAATCCTCGCTTCGCAAGAGGCGGGGGCGGGATTGGATACGATGTCCGATTGAAAGATCCGCCCGGATTCCCGAATCCTGGCGGCCATGCCATCGACGGTACAATTGAGTGTCCTCCGAGTCCTGCCCTCCATCTTGAAATCCAAAGACTGACCCCCGTGCAGGCCGAAATCTCTCCGCGCTCAGCCGTCCTCCGGCCGCACCACGGACACCACCGGCGCGGCGGAGAAGCACTCCGCCGCCACCGCGCGCGCCTCGTCGGGCGTGATCGCCCGATAGACCTCCGGCAGTTCCAGCCGCGCGCCCGCCGGGTGGCCGAACATCATGTCCAGCGTCGAGTGGCTCGCGAGCGCCGCGGGCGATTGCTGTTGCAGGGCCAGCGCGCCGAGTGCGGTCGCGCGCACCCGCTCGAACGCCTCGTCCGGAATGCCCTCACCCGCGATTTTCTCCATCTCCCCGAGCAGTTCCGCGCGCGCCAGATCCACCTGCTCCGGCGCGGTGGCCAGGTAGCAGGTGAACATGCCGCCGTCAAATCCGTGGAACTGCGTGGCGCCCACCTGATAGGCCAGCCCCAGTTCCTCGCGGATGCGGGTGAAAAGTGGCCCCGCCATGTCCGCCGCGTGCGCGTGCAGCAGCGCCAGCGCGTGACGCCGCGGATCGTCGGTCGCCACTCCGGGGTAGCCGACCGCCAGCGCCGCCTGTTTCTTCGGCAGCCGCGCCTCCACCGCGGCCTCCGCGCCCGCCGCCGATGCCGGCGGCTGCCAGGCGGCGCCCCGCGGCAGCCCGC
>SLAV01000256.1 GCA_007126655.1 Haloferula sp.
CACGTCTCCGCCAAGGACAAGCAATCCGGCAAGGAGCAGAAAATCTCCATCCAGGGATCGTCCGGCCTCTCCAACGAGGAAATCGAAAAGGCCAGGCAGGACGCCGAGGCCCACGCCGAGGAGGACCGCAAGCGCGTCGCCAAGGTCGATGCCAAGAACAAGGCCGAGAACCTCGCCTTCACCGTCGAGAAACAACTCGGCGAACTGGGCGATCAGGCACCCGCCGAACTCAAGTCCTCGCTGGAGGAAAAGGTGAAGGCCGTCCGCGACGCAATTGCCAGCGACGATGTGGACAAGATCAACGCCGCCAGCACCGAACTCGAGGGCGCCCTGCAATCGCTCGCTGCCGCAGCCCAACAGGCGCAGTCGGCCATGGGCGGGCAGGAAGCCGAAGTCGAACCATCCGGCGAGGAGCCGGAGTCATCCGAACCCAAAAAGGCCAAAGGCAAGGTCGTGGACGCGGAAGTCGTGGATGACAAATGAACCATTTCCATGCCTCGCGCATGGATTCTCCAACAACAAAACAAACAACAACCAACCCATAAACAACATGGCTAGCATCAAACCACTCGGACAACGTGTCCTCGTCAAGCGCATCGAAGCCGATGCCGTCAGCGCCGGCGGCATCGTCCTGCCCGACACCGCAAAAGAAAAACCGCAGGAGGCCGAAGTGCTCTCGCTCGGCACCGGCGGCAAGGACGAGGACGGCAAAACCATCGAATTCTCCGTCAAGGTCGGAGACAAGGTGCTGATCTCCAAATACGGCGGCACCGAGGTCAAGGTCGATGGAGAGGAAGTCCTCATCATCAACGAATCCGACATCCTCGGCATCGTTGGCTAACTCCAATTCTCAAATCCGAAATTTAAATCTCAAATCTCAAATCAATACCATGGCCAAACAACTGAAATTCGACGAAAGCGCCCGCCAGGCCCTCCTGCGCGGAGTGGAAAAACTCGCCCGTGCCGTCAAGGCAACCCTCGGACCCTCGGGCCGCAACGCCATCATCGACAAGAAATTCGGCTCGCCGACGATCACCAAGGACGGCGTCACCGTCGCCAAGGAGATCGAGCTTGAGGATCCCTACGAGAACATGGGCGCCCAGCTCATCCGCGAGGTGTCCAGCAAGACCAGCGACATCGCGGGCGACGGCACCACCACCGCCACCGTGCTCGCCGAGTCCATCTACAAGGAAGGCCTCCGCAACGTTACCGCCGGCGCCAACCCGATCTCGCTCCAGCGCGGCATCCTCAAGGCCACCGAGTCCATCGTCGCCGAGCTGGCGAAGATTTCCAAAACCGTCTCCGACGCCAAGGAAATCGCACAGGTCGCCACCGTCTCCGCCAACTGGGACACGGAAATAGGCAACATCATCGCCGAAGCCATGGACAAGGTCGGCAAGGACGGCACCATCACCGTGGAGGAAGCCAAGGGCATCGAGACCACCCTCGACGTGGTCGAGGGCATGCAGTTCGACAAGGGCTACCTCAGCCCCTACTTCGTGACCAACCCCGACAGCATGGAGACGCTCCTGGAGAACGCCTACATCCTGATCCACGAGAAGAAGATCTCCTCGCTCAAGGACATGCTGCCGCTGCTTGAGAAAGTCGCGAAAACCAGCCGTCCGCTGCTCATCATCGCCGAAGACGTCGAAGGCGAGGCCCTCGCCACCCTTGTTGTCAACAAGCTCCGCGGCATCCTCAACATCGCCGCCGTCAAGGCCCCCGGATTCGGCGACCGCCGCAAGGCCATGCTCGAGGACATCGCCATCCTCACCGGTGGCAAGGTCATCACCGAGGACCTCGGCATCAAGCTCGAGTCCGTCGAGCTTGCCGACCTCGGCGAAGCCAAGCGCATCAGCATCTCGAAAGAGGACACCACCATCGTCGAAGGCGGCGGCACCTCCGAGGCGATCACCGGCCGCGTCAACCAGATCCGCAAGCAAATCGAGGAAACCACCAGCGACTACGACCGCGAGAAGCTCCAGGAGCGCCTCGCCAAGCTCGCCGGCGGTGTGGCCGTCATCAACGTCGGCGCAGCCACCGAGACCGAGATGAAGGAGAAGAAAATGCGAGTCGAGGACGCCCTCCACGCCACCCGCGCGGCGGTCGAGGAAGGCATCGTCCCCGGCGGTGGCACCGCGCTCATCCGCGCCCAGGCCGCGCTCGGCAAGCTCAAGCTCGAAGGGGACGAGGAAACCGGCGCGGGCATCGTCGCGCGTGCGGTCGAATCGCCGCTCCGCCAGCTCGTCTCGAATGCCGGCCGCGAGGGAGCCCTCGTCGTCGAGCGCGTCAAGAACGGCAAGGGCAACGAAGGCTATAACGTCGCCACCGACAAATTCGAGGACCTCATCGCCTCGGGTGTCGTGGATCCGACCAAAGTGACCCGCTCGGCCCTGCAGAACGCCGCGTCAATCGCCGGCCTCCTGCTCACCACCGAGGCGCTCGTCACCGACCTGCCTGAAAAAGAAGCCCCCGCCGCCGGTGGCCACGGCCACGACCACGGCATGGGCGGAATGGGCGGCATGATGTAAGCCACCCGTGGCCGCGGATCGAATCCGCCATATTCACACCAACATTCCATGGCCGGACGGTTTGATCCCGTCCGGCCATTTTTGTGGGTGCCTGCCGTGGCAATTGTCTTTGAGCATCCGGCACTGACCGTGCGGATCGGTTTGACCGGTTTGAGGCCTTGGGAACGGGTGACCGCGTCCCAAACAAATGAAATTCCGGGACTCAATTCCGTGCTTGCCAAACGCGCCGCCACGCGTCATAACCACGATGTTCCGCAGGAGATGCACCACGGAGCGCGCTTCAAGTGGCTCCGCGTCATGGTCGTTTGAGGTGTTTGATTCAATTGACGCGACCCAGAACAGAAAGAACCATGGACATCTATGTGGGCAACCTGCCCTACTCCGCCACCGAAGACGAAGTTACCGGACTCTTCGCGAATTACGGCCCCGTCGAACGCGTGAAAATCATCACCGACCGCGAGACCGGCCGCTCGAAAGGATTCGGATTCGTCACCCTCGGCGACCAATCCCAGTTGAACCCCGCCATCGAGGCCCTCAACGGGTTCGATTTCCAGGGCCGCGCGCTCCGCGTGAACGCCTCGGAACCCAAGGAGTTCAAGCCCCGCAACAGCGGCGGATACAACGACCGGCGCGGTGGCGGCGGACACAACGACCGACGCGGCGGCGGCGGATACAACGACCGTCGGGGCGGCGGCGGCGGACATCGCCGCGGCAATGACGACTGGTAATCTCCGGATTCCCCCGTTTCCCCCGCAACTCACCAGCCATCCGTCCCCTTCACTGCGGGGCGGATGGTTTTTTGATGGCCACGAGGCGGAACCGCGGGTCGTAGCGCCCGCCGTTGTATTGGCGGCAGCACGCCGCGCAGACCGCCGATGGATCGAGGGCGCGCACCCTCCTCACCACGGCGAAACACCGGGTGCACAGATACGCGAACTTCCGCTCCCGCCGGCTGCGCTGGAACGGCAGCGTGTGGCACGCCCGCTCCCCGGGGATGCCCAGCTCCGCGCACGCCGCGGCCCACTCCGGCCCGTGCGGGCGGATCCGCCGCCGCCCGGCCCGCTCGTATGCCACCAGATGGGCCAGCTCGTGCCGCAGCGTCCGGTCGATCTCCGCGTCGCCGACGCCGCGCAGCTTCGGGTTCAGTTCGATCACCCGCGACGGCCAGAACGCCCGGCCCGCGCTCGTCCGCATCCGCGGGTTCCAGAACACACGCACCGCATCCGCCAGCCCGGGGTGGCCCAGCGCAAGGCAGTTGCGCCTGCACGTGAGCGTCAGATCCGCGTCCTCCGCGCCCTGGCGTCGTCCGCGATGGAATGCGCGCCGCATCGATGCCGCCGGGTTATTTCGTCAGCGCCCGGTGCACGACCAGAAACAACAGCGCCCCGATGGTTGCGGTGATGATCCCGCCGAGCGAAAACCCGTCCGCCTCCGGCAGGATGCCGACCACCTGCGAAATGTAGCCGCCCAGCAGCGCGCCGATCACACCGAGGACCATGGTCGCCAGAAAACCGCCGCGCTGCCGCCCCGGCATGATCACCTTTGCCAGAAACCCGGCCACGAGCCCCAACAACATCCAACTGATCAAATTGACAATCACCCGCGAAACGTGTGGGTTGCCCCGGGACCTGTAAAGCGGGATTCTGCGCCGCCCGCCATCCACCCGCACCGCAACAGCCTCCCGAACGCCGCGGACGCCACATCGTCCTGCTGGCCCTGCCACCCGCAAAACATCATCTTTCTCCACGCCCGATGAGAATCTTCCGAAAGAAAAAAAAACCGGAAATGGCCGCCATGCTGGAGACCGCGAGGGACCTGTGGCGCATCCGGCCGGATTTCGTCATCGACGTCGGCGCCGCGGAAGGGAAATGGAGCGGGCGCTGCGCGGCGGTCTGGCCCTCGGCCTCATACATGCTCGTCGAACCGCTCGCCGAACACGCCGCCACCCTGACCGCGCTGGCTGCGGCGAACGGATGGCGCTACGAGGCGTTTGTCGCCGGCGAGCGCGACGGCACGGTGGAATTCACCATCACGGACGACCTGGATGGCAGCGGCGTCTATTCCGACCAACCGGGCGAGAAACGCAAGGTCGATGTGCGCGCGCTCGACTCGGTGGCGCCCGACGGCGGGCGCGGGCTGCTCAAGCTCGACACCCACGGCTACGAAGTGCCGATCCTGGATGGGGCGACCCGGCTTCTGGACCGGATTGATCTGGCGGTCATCGAGGTTTACGGGCACCGCATCTCCGATTCCTGCCTGTTGTTTCACGAAATCTGCGCGCTCATGGATTCGAGGGGATTTCGCGTGGCGGGCATCGTCGATCCGATGAAAAGACCGGGCGACCAGTGTTTCTGGCAGGCGGATTTCTTTTTTCTCAGAAACGACCACCCGGTGTTCGCCAGCAACAAATACCAGCCCGCCGGCACCGGTTAGACCGGGCCGGCCGGGGTGATGGCCCCGGCGGCGAATGGCTGCGCGCGGCAGCCTGCAGCCGGAACGCGATACCCCGCTGAATCGGGGCGCGCGCGCCGGATCATCCGTCGTAGGAAAAATATGCGAAATCATCCTTGTAGAACGTCCTGACGCATTCGGCGGATTCGGCATCATAGCATTCCGTGTATGACTTCAGCGACTTTCCCGACTCGAGGTGCGCGTCCGAAAAACGGATTCCCGTTTCCTCCCCGATCCTTCCCAGCGCGGCCTCGCGCTCCTCGAACTTGAACCAAGCGTCGATGATGGGATCGCCATTGCCATCCAGCAGATAGTCGCACATCGGGAGATAATACGGGCGCTTGTAAAAGGGAGAGTCGGGATCCCGGAACCTCGGCGTCGCCAGCGAACAGGCATACCGCTTGAAGGACACCCCGCTGCCAAGATCCCCGGCCATCCGCCGGTATTGGAAAAGCGAATGGAAACGGTCCAGCGGATTCCTGACGAACGAGAAGGTGTAAAGCGAATCGAAACACCCCGCGCCCAACAGACGCCTCATTTCCCGTGCCGTCGAGTGCGCCTCGGGGCAGATGGGTCTGCCAATCCTCCGCTTGCCCTTCCGCCCTTCGGCATCCTCCCGATAAAAATCCTTGTCGAAACATTCCCCATACCGCCGCACCAGGTCGTGCTTGATCGAGGTGGACCCCGTCCGCGGGATATCGACGAACCACACGCCGGCCCTTTTCACCGAGGAGCGGATGATGCACTTTTTCGCCGATTGCTCCACTTTGGCGGCTTGTCTCAGGATCTGGACCATCAGGCGTTTCATCGCATCAATTCCCCGGCGTCCGCATCGCTATCGGGCATTTCCACTGAAGACCGGGATCGTCCCTCGTGTGCTGCGGCATGTCACATGCTAGGACGCTCCCTCCGCGCTTGCAAGCCATGTTGGCCGACCGGCGGCGCGGCGAATTCCCCTGAATGACCCGCACCATCCGGCCATTCGCGCGTTACTGAAAATCCGGATCCAAGGCCACGGATTTCAGATTCACACTGCGATGGGAAATTCCCCCGGCGAAAACGACATCATCGCGCCAAGGAGGCTTGAACTCACACGGCATCCGGACAGGATCTTTCCCGCACAGGAATGAAATACCGCCTCACCAGAGCGACGAAAAAGCACCAACTGCTCGATCTGTTGGAACTGCTGCGTCCCATGGCCACCGGCCATGAGTTGATCCGGATCGGGGCCGAGTCGGATGGCGGATACCTCGTTCCGGATGACCTCGACGGGATCGGGCAGTGTTTTTCCCCGGGCGTGGACGTCAAATCCGACTTCGAGCTGGATTGCGCGGACCGCGGGATGGACGTCTTCATGGCGGATGCGTCGGTGGACGGCCCCGCGCGGGAGCACGCGCGATTCCACTTCGAGAAGCGTCACGTCGGTGGGTTTCCGCGGGGCGAGATCATGGATTTCACCGATTGGGTATCCCGTCGTGCGGCGCCGGACGGCGACCTGATGCTCCAGATGGACATCGAGGGATATGAATACGAAGTGCTCGCCTCGATTCCCGCGCCGGTGTTGTCGCGCTTCCGGATCATCATCGTGGAATTCCACGGGCTCGCGAGGTTGCTCGACCGGTCGTTTCACGACGCGGTTTTCCCGGTGTTTGAAAAACTCTCCCAATCCCACGTCTGCGCGCACGCCCACCCCAACAACTATCTCGGCTCGCGCCGTAACCACGGCATCGAGATCCCCGAACTGCTCGAAATGACCTTTCTCCGCCGGGATCGCGCGGCTTCACTCACACCCGCCTGTTCGTTCCCGCATCCCCTCGATCGCGACTGCTGCGCGAAAAAAACGCGGGTTCTGCCACGCTGCTGGTATCAAATATGAAACCCGAGCATCCGGCGTCGGACATCCGGGGGCCCGTCCTGGTGTATGACTTCAACGCGAGCGGCCACTGCCCGGGCTGGATGTATCTAGCTGCCGCCGGATTCCGCATGGCGGGTGCGGAGGTGGTGGCGTGCTGCCGCACCGGGGACGCCGGGGTGCGCCCGTGGGCGGACCGCCTCGCCGCCGACGGGTGCCGGGTGGTTGCCATGCCGGAGGGCGATTTCTGCCACGCCGGCGACGCCGCCGCGCTGGCCCGGCGTGAGGGCATTCAACGGGTGTTTTTCCCGAACTTCGACTCGGTGGTCTACGAGATGGGCAAGCGCCGGGTGCGCGGCGCGCTCGACGGGCTCGACGTCGGCGGCATCTGGCTGCGGCCGGAATTGCGCGCGGAACCACGCGGCCCGCTCCGCCGGCTGGTGGAGAAACTCGTCCGCTCGCGCGCCAACAAACTGCAGAGGAAGCACGCCCGCGCCGTCCGCAACAACCACCGGGGCCTGGCCGACTTCCTGCCGGATCAACGCCGGGTCGCGCGGGTGCGCTTGTTCTTCACCAGCGAAGCCGCCGCCCGCGATGTCGGCGCGCTCATGCTGCCCGGCGAGGAGCGCATGCTCTGCGACCCGTGGCTCGACCGCTGCCGCGAAACCCGCGAACAGGCGCGCGCCGCGCTGGACCTCGATCCATCGCGCGTGGTCCTGCTCCACATCGGCACCTCACGACCGGAAAAAGGCCTCGACGACACCTGCCAGGCCATGCTCTCGCTCGCGCCGGACGCCCGCGAACGACTGCTTTTGCTCCGCGTCGGCACGGTGGACCAACGCGACGCGACGCAGTTGCGCCGCCTGGAACAAACCGGGGCCGCCCGCGTGATCGACCGCCACGTCGCGGAGGACGAGCTGCTGCGCGCCTACGCGGCGTGCGACCGGGTGCTGTTGCCATACCGCCACCAGAAGGAAACGTCCGGCGTGCTGGTCCACGCCGCGGCCCACGACCGCCCGGTGATCGCCAGCGACCACGGATGGATCGGCAAGGCCACCCGGGAGCACGCAATGGGCATGCTCGTCCCCCACTGCGACACCCACGCGCTGGCCGCCGCCCTCGACCGCGTCGCGCGCGGCCAGGCCTGCGGGTGGAGCGCCGATGGCATCCGCAAATTCGCCGCCGCCAACTCGCCGGATCGTTTCCGGAAAACGCTGGTCGATGACTGGCTCAGGCACCCTCCCGATCCGCCGCCAACCGGGCGATGAACCGCTCCGGGCTGATCGCATCCCGATCGAATGTGAACGCGAACGCCCCGGATTCGATGGCCCGCCGCATCACGCGGCCCAGCGACGACCGGGACCGGTGGCGGAACAACACCCCGTTCCCGCCCTCCCGCACCGCGCGCCCGATCAGCCCGTAATCCGCCGCGATCACCGGCCTTCCGGCGGCAATCGCGTTCGATAGAATCCCCGATGAAAATCGGAACGAACGGTAGGGCAGCAGCACCCAGTCCGCCGCGGTGAAATACTCGATGAAGTCCGCCTCATCGACGAACCCGTCCACCACCACGGCCGCACCTGCCGCGGCCAGCGCCGCAAGTCGCTCGCGGTCGGCCCGCCCGAGCCGGTCGTTTTCCCCGACCCGCAGCAACAACGGACGCCTGCCATCCCGCCCGTCGTCCGCCGCAAACCGCTCGAAGACCTCCAGCACGTCGGACAAGCCCTTGCGTTTCTCCGAGCTGCCGATGTGCAGGAAAACCACCCGGTCCGGCGGCAGTCCGAAACGCTCGCGCGCCTCGCCTCGCGTCATTTCCGGGAGCTTTTCCCACGGATCGGGAAGCGGCACGGCGGCCACCGCGGAATTCAGCTTCTCCATCGCCGCCGCCGCGCCGGGATCCAGGAAATACAGCCGGTCGATGCGCGCGCCCGGCGGCGGATGCCGCAGCGCGTGGTGAATCCGCCGCCGCTGCCGCAGCCGCTTGTCCACGG
>SLAV01000030.1 GCA_007126655.1 Haloferula sp.
CGCGACAAAAGTTGTCCTCAGCAAAGTTGAAAATCCGATGGCTGCCGCATGGTTTGACCGGGCTGGCGGAGAAGCCGTTGGGTTCGCCGGATTGGAATTCCGCACTGAAGCGCGACGCGCCATTGGCGATTATTCCGTGCGATGGGGAGAAGAACCGGCCGTCGGGGGCCGGGTGTGATCTTGATTGCAAGCGATTAGCGGTCGAACCCGTTCTCAACGCCCGCCCCTTTCCATGAACTCTCAAGCCAAACGCCCTGAGGCATCCGCGCCGCTCAACCCAGCCCCGCCAGCCACAGCGCCGCGTGGATCTTGAAGTCCACCCCGGCGCCATCCGCCTCCTGCGCCGCCAGCCACCCGCGCAACCCGTCCAGCGGCACCAGATGCGTCCGGATGTCCTCGCCGCCCACCCCGCCGCCATCGCCCTCGCGCGTCAGGCCCGTCGCGTGGAACAGGTGTGTCCACTCCGAAGTCATGCCCGCCGAGGTCGGCGATGCGATCAGCGGCTCAACCGACGCCGCGCGAAACCCCGTCTCCTCGAACAATTCGCGCGCCGCGCATTCCGCTGGGGATTCGCCTGCGTGCTCCGGCTCGTCGCCATACAACCCGGCCGGCACCTCGATCACCCTTCGACCCACCGGAATCCGGAATTGTTCGACGAGCACGATCTCCCGCTCGTCCGTCACCGCCAGCACGCCCACGCACGCCTCGGCGTGCGGGCGGCACACATAATCCCAGCGACCGCGCCGGTGCAGGCTCAGCCACTGTGTTTGATAAAGGGTTTGATCGGGGTGAGACATGAAATAACCATTCCTGCGAAGAAAAACCCGCCCGGCAACGTATCGCACGCCACCCAGTCACGGATGAGCCGCCACGATTTCCAGATTCCCGTCCATTTCAAGCACCGCATTGCATTCACCCGCAATGTGTTCGATCCCGCCAACCCGTACCTTGCCCGAATCCTCGCCGAAGGCGGCGGGCGTCGCGCCCTCGTCTGCGTGGAGGAAAACGTCGCCAAAGCATGGCCCGATCTCGCTGCGGAGGCCGCCACATATGCCAGCCGCCAGGGACTCGATACCGCCGCGCCACTGGTCCTCGACGGCGGTGAGGCCGTGAAAAACGACACCGCGCTCGTTGAACGCGTCTGGCGCGAAATCGACCGCGCCGGTCTCGACCGCCATTCCTATCTACTCTGTATCGGTGGCGGCGCGTTCCTCGACGCCGTCGGCTTCGCCGCCGCCACCGCCCACCGCGGCGTGCGCCTCGTCCGCTTTCCCACCACCACCCTCGCCCAGGACGACAGCGGCGTCGGCGTGAAGTGCGCCATCAACTACTTCGGCAAGAAAAACTGGGTCGGCTCGTTCGCCGTGCCCTTCGCGGTGGTCAGCGACTTCCGCTTCCTCCACAGCCAGCCCGAGGCGTCCCGCCGCGCCGGTCTGGTTGAGGCCGTCAAGGTCGCGCTCGTCAAGGACCGCAAATTCTTCGAATGGATCGAGCGCCACACCGAAGCCCTGTACGCGCTCGACCCCGCAACCCTCGAAGCCTGCGTCGAAAAATCCGCCCTCGCCCACGCTTCCCACATCGCCTCCGGCGGCGACCCCTTCGAACACGGCTCCTCCCGGCCACTCGATTTCGGCCACTGGGCCGCCCACAAGCTGGAGGCCATGACTTCGATGCGGCTGTCCCACGCCGACGCCGTCTCCATCGGCATGGCCATCGATACATCCTACGCCACCGCTGCCGGCCATCTCGATGTGGAGGAAGGCAGGCGCATCATCGACATCCTCATCGCACTCGACATGCCACTTCACCACCCGCTGCTCGATAAACGGGACAAACACGGCCGGCGCATTGTTTACGATGGACTCGACGAATTCCGCGAACATCTCGGCGGCGATCTCACCATCCTCCTCCCCACTGAACCGGGGCGAATGATCGAGGTGGATTCACTCGACACCTCGCTGCTCGACTCGTGCCTCGACGAACTGAAAAACCACCCCACCCACGCCGAACTCGCGGCGGGATGAGGCGGGGCAAATGGCAGCGACGAATCGCGCGAATCTACAATTCGCGAAAACAGAAGGTCCGTCAGCCCTGCAGCGACTTGAGCGCAGCTTTCAGCGCATCGAAATCCGGCATTTCCTTGGGACTCTCGCAGACTTCGACGTGGCGGACGATGCCCGACTTGTCGATCACGAACGCGGAGCGCTTGGCCACCCCGCCCATGATCAGGTTCACTTCGGGCAGGAACTGGTCGTAGGCCACGCCATAGGCCTCGGCAACCTTGTGCTCGTAATCGCTCAGAAGCGGAATCTTGATGCCCTCTTTCTCCGCCCACGTCTGCTGCGCGAACGGATTGTCCCCGGAAATCCCGAGAACCTTGGCGTCGAGGGCTTCATAATCGGAAATACCGGCCGAAACATCGCAAAACTCGGTGGTGCAAACGCCGGTGAAGGCCATCGGCACGAAGAGCAGCACGAGGTTGGATGTTCCGATGTGTTCGGACAGCTTCATCAGTTCCGGGCCGTCGGCTCCGATGGTGACGAGGGTGAAATCAGGGGCGGTGTCTCCAGGATTGAGTGGCATGGTATTGATCGGGGGTTGTGTGGTTGGCGGAGTCATCATAAGACTTCTTTCCGGCATGTCATATCAATTTTCCGAATTCGGCCGCCATCTCGGCGGCGACAGCGGCATCAGCGACCTCATGGTCGATCTTGGCAACGCGCTCGCCACCGGCGGACCCGATCTCAAGATGCTCGGTGGCGGCCAGCCCGCCCGGATTCAGGAGGTGAACGAGGTATGGCGTCGCCGCATGGAGGAAATCCTCGAAGAAGACGGCGGCCTGGACCGCGCCATCACCAGCTACGACCCGCCGCGCGGCAACCCACGCTTCCTCAACGCCGTGGCCGCCATGTGCCGCGATACGTTCGGCTGGCAAGTCGGCCAGGAACACGTCGCCGTCACCACCGGCGGTCAGACCGCTTTTTTCTTCCTCTTCAACCTGCTCGCCGGGCGCATGGCCGCCGATGGCACCCGCAGGCGCGTCCTCCTGCCGCTCGTCCCAGAATACATCGGCTACGCCAACCAGGGCATCGATGGCGACCTCTTCCACGCCGTCCCGCCCCGCATCGTGGAATCCGGCGATCACGAATTCAAATACCGCGTCGATTTCGACAACCTCGAAATCACCCCCGACATCGCCGCCATCTGCGTCTCCCGCCCCACCAACCCGACCGGCAACGTCCTCACCGACGGCGAGATAAGGAGCCTCGCCGGAATCGCCCGCGAGCACGGCATCCCGCTTATCATCGACAATGCCTATGGAGTGCCCTTCCCCGGCATCATATTCCACGACGCCACCCCCTATTGGGACGACAACACCATCCTCACCCTCAGCCTCTCGAAAATCGGCCTGCCGGGCACCCGCACCGGCATTGTCATCGGCCCTCCCCAAATCATCCGCGCACTCGGCTCGATGAGCGCCATCGCGGGCCTTTCGAACCCGAGCACCGGCCAGCAAATCATTCTGCCCCTCATCGAATCAGGCGAAATCCTCTCCATCAGCGACGAGATTGTCCGCCCGTATTACGAACGCAAGGCCGCGCTCGCACGCGAGGAGGCCGTCCGCGCCTTCGACGAAGCCGGGGCGGGCGACTGGCGCATGCACGTCACCGAAGGCGCGCTCTTCCTCTGGCTCTGGTTCCCCGGGCTGCCGTGCTCGTCCGCCGAACTCTACCAGCGCCTCAAGGCGCGCGAAGTCCTCGTCATCCCCGGCCATTACTTCTTCTTCGGCCTGCCCGACACGCCCGACTGGCCGCACCGCCACGAATGCATCCGCGTCTCATACGCCATGGAGGAATCCGACGTCCGCGACGGCCTCCGCGTCATCGCGCGCGAAGTCGCCGCCATCCGCGCCGCGTCATGATTCCCGTTGCGTTCCGCCGCCTCCCCGCCGCAGCGCGTGCCACAGGAACAAACCACCCGCCACCAGCATGAAGGCCGAGAGAAACTGCCCGCGCGTCACCCAGCCCTCCACCACCCAGGCCGCGTCCGGCTCGCGGAAAATCTCGCCGATGATCCGGAACAATCCGTAGCCAAGGAAAAACAACGCCGTCAGCAATCCGTGCGGCGAGTCCCTCCAGCGCAGACGCACCACCAGCAGGATCACGAATAACAGCAGACCCTCCAACAATGCCGCGTAAATCTGCGACGGATGCCGCGGCGTAAGGTAATCACCCAGCTCCGCCGCCACCGCCGGGAACTCGCGCGCCGCGCCCACCAGCCCCGCCATCGTCCCGTCCAGCGGCACCGGACTCGCACGCTCGCATGCCTGCCACGCCGCCGCCTGCGTCGCCCGGTCCTCCTCGGCCAGCGAGAGCGGGAATTTCACCGCCCACGGCACGCCCGCCGCCCGCCCGTAAAGCTCGCCGTTGATGAAATTCGCAATCCGACCGCAGAAAATCCCGATCGGTGCCGCAAGGCACAGGCCATCGCCCAGCCCCGTCCACGAAACCCCGGCCCGCTTGGCGTAAATCCACGAGAAAACCACCAGCCCGAGGATCCCCCCGTGACTCGCCATCCCGCCCTCCCACACCCTCAGCAGAACCATCGGGTTCTCCACAATCGAAGCGAAACCGTCCCTCGGTATCTGATAGAAAAGCACATACCCCAGCCTCCCGCCCAGGAATACACCGAACAACGCCGCCGCAGCGATGAAATCCGCTGTCCGCTCCGGAGCCAGCACCCACAGCCGCCGCCGCGCCATCTCCCGCAACATCCACCAGCCGCCGACAAAGCCGATCAGATACGCCAGCCCATACCATCGTAGCGCCAGGTTCCCGTAGATCGGCAGCGCGACGGGATCAAAAGTGTGGACGTAACCCAGCGGCACGAACAGATTCCACACGATCCCGCACGTGCCCGCAAGACCGATGTGATCGCTCCCGTAATGACTTGAATGCAGACGCACCAACCATACCTCGATATCCTGCTAAGGCGGTCTTGACATACATCCGGCTCACACCTTCATCGATTTCATCCATGAGCGCCCCCACATCACAAACCGGGTTCACCCCACCGGATCCCGAGCACCTCGCGCGACTTTTCCCGAGCTACGACATCGTCCGGTTGATCGCTTGCGGTGGCATGGGTGCGGTTTACGAAGCGGTCCAGCGCTCACTCGACCGCAGCGTCGCCATCAAGATTCTCCCCAGCGAATTCACCGCGGACGAGACATTCCGCAACGCCTTCGAGTCGGAAGCCAAGGCCATGGCACGCCTCAACCACCCGAATCTCATCGGTGTCTATGACTTCGGCGAGGTCGAGGGAATGCTTTTCATCATCATGGAATACGTGCCCGGCCTGTCGCTTTTCAACCGGGTCAACGACCAACCGCTTGCCCCACCCGAAGCGGCCCGCCTGCTCGCCGGTGTGTCCCGCGGCCTCGCCCACGCCCACGAAAACGGCATCATCCACCGCGACATCAAGCCCGCCAACATCCTGCTCGACTCCCACAACCAGCCGAAAATCGGCGATTTCGGCCTCGCAAGGCCCCTCGAAAGCAAAATCCGCGAAGGCGAGGAGATCTTTGGCACTCCTGGTTACACCGCACCCGAAGTGCTTCAAAACCCCCAGGGCATCGACCACCGCGCGGACATCTTCTCCCTCGGCGTCGTCGTCCATGAAATGCTCACCGGCAAGCTGCCTTCGGAGGATCCGCGCCCGGCTTCGGCCATTTCCCAGTGCGATCCACGCTTCGACGCGCTCGTCCGAAAGGCCACCCAGCCCAATCCGGCCGCACGCCACAAAAATGCCGCCGAACTCGCCGCCGAACTCGACGCCATCGCCAGCGCCGGCGGTCGCCGCATCCTGCAGACCGCCGCCGCCAGGCGGCCAGCCGTCATCCCGCGAACCAGAACCGTTGCCACCAAATCTTCTTCCACTGGCCCCGTCGTCGCCGCCCTTCTGTTCGCGATCCTGGGGGTCGGCGGGCTGATCTGGTTTCTCAATCAAACCAGTCCCCCACCCCAAATACAAACCGACTTCACAGACACGGACACCTCCGGAATTCAGACGGAGGCCCCCGCTCCGTCAACCCATACCAACTCGGACACATCCCAAACCACCGAAACCCGTCCCGATCCCCCGGAATCCGACACCCCCCGCGAAATCCCGATGCCCGACCCCGACAGCGAAGCCGATCCCGTTGCGGAGGGGGAGGACGAGAAGAATGAAATCGATCTTCCCGATGGCACCCGCGTCATCCACTGGAACGGGGCCACGTCCGAATGGACACAGCGCGAAGACGAATTCAGCGACTTTGAAATCCATTCGGGTACGATCCCGGCGACGCGCGACAACGCCGCCTTCCGCCACGTCCCCTGGTCCGGTGACGGGGTTTTCACCCTCGCTTTGCCCGAACTGACCCACGGCGGCCCCGAGGCAAGGGCGGGATTGATGCTGCGCGAATCACTCGAAGACAACGCACGGCATGTTTTCATCGCACGCTCGCCTGAAGAGGGCACTGCCCTGCTCACCCGCACCGCAACATCCGGCACGACCACCACATCCGCCGCGGCCCGCACGGATCACACGTTCCTCCGCGTCGTTCGGTCCGGCGACACAGTCACCGCATCCATCTCGGGCGACGGCGAATCCTGGCAAATCCTCGGCGAATCCATCACCCTGCCCGGCCTGCCCGCCGATGTCTGGGTTGGCTTCGCCGCCTGGAGCAACCATGGGGAAGAACAACGCCCGCTGCGCGGCTCCGTAAATACGCTCGATTCCCGCGATCTTGAACCCGAGGATCCCGCCGAAGTCGAGGAATTCTTCACCCGCGCCCGCAACATCATGAGTGAGCGCTGCGCCCCGGCCATCGAAGAATACAAAACCGCCATCGAAGCCAATGCCGACACCTTCGACCGCGATTTCCGCAGACTCATCCGGCGCATCGACACCCGCTTCCGCGACCCCGCAAACGAGCGCCTTGAGCGACTCCGGAACGACATCGCCGGGAACAATCATCGCATCCCACCAACAATCGACGAGCAACTCAATTTGATTTCCGGCTCGAACGAAGTTCACGAAGACGCTCTCGCCAGACAAATGGAAATCGATGAAAAACTCGCCAAAGCCCTCGCCGAAGAGTCCGAAGTCTATCTGATCGGCCTCGAACGCCAGGTCGAACGTTTTGTCGGCGATCACCGTCTCGCAGCCGCCGAAGCCGTTCGCCGGGAAATGGCACGTACCGCGGATGATCCACACCATCTGGGCAAATTGATGATGGAGCATTACCCGTTGGATGAGGAGCCTGCCGCCAGGCCGGAGCGCCGCCGCCGATGGGATTTGCGCAATCGCTGAACCCCATGCCTTGACCCCATCCCGCAATCTTCCACTGGCAGGCATGGGATACCTGCCTATCCTCACGGCGTGCCAGCAAAAACGCGAAAAACGACGCCCGCCATCACGCTCAAAGGCTGCCGCCAGCACAACCTCAAGGGCTTCGACCTCGAAATCCCGCTCGGCAAACTCACCGTCGTCACCGGCCCCTCCGGCTCCGGCAAATCCTCCCTCGCCTTCCACACCCTCTACGCCGAAGGCCAGCGCCGCTATGTCGAGACGTTCTCCCCATACGTCCGCCAGTTCTTCGACCGCATGGACAAACCCGCCGTCGATTCAATTGATGGCATCCCCCCCGCCATCGCCATCGAGCAGAAGAACCACGTCCGCACCACCCGCTCCACCGTCGGCACCCTCACCGAGATCAACGACTACCTCAAAATCCTCTTTCCCCGCCTCGCCACCGCCTTCGATCCCGAAACAGGCGAGGAAATCCGCCCCGACACCCCCGAATCCGCCACCGCATGGGCCCTCCAAAACCTCAACAATCAGCCCATCCTCATCACCTTCCCGATCCCCGTCCCAACCAACACCAACCCCGCCGAACTCCTCGAATTCCTCAACGCCCAAGGCTACCTCCGCATCCTCCTCCAAGACGGCACCATCCACCGCACCGACGAACCCTGGAGCGCGGACTTTGGTCCGCCCGCAACCATCCACGTCATCCAGGACCGCATCACCCTCAAAAAATCCACCAAATCCCGCCTCCTCGAAGCCCTCGAAACCGCCTTCCACCACGGCAAAGGCACGGCAAGCATCGTGCCTGGAGCGTCAGCCAGCGTGGCTGGAGCGTCCCGCTCCAGGCCGTCTCTGGAGCGTCTCGCTCCAGAACCCACCACCTTCTCCACCACCTGGCACAACCCGAGAACCAACTTCACCCTCCGCCCCCCCACCCCCGCCCTGTTCTCCTTCAACTCCCCCCTCGGCGCATGCCACGCCTGCCGCGGATTCGGCCGCGTCATCGGCATCGACCTCGAAAAAGCCGTTCCCGATCCCACCCTCACCCTCAAACAAGGAGCCATCAAACCTTTCCAAGGCGAGCGCGGCGAGGAATGCCAGCGCGACCTCCTCCGCAACTGCCGCGAACGCGGCATCGACATCCACACCCCCTGGGAAGACCTCGACGAAGACACTCGCGAATGGATCAACTACGGCGATCTCCAAGGGAGCGCGGGCGTCTCGCCCGCATCTTCGACATCGGACATGGAAGCCCTCGAAGAACTCTGGCAATCCGGCCAATGGTATGGCGTCAAGGGCTTCTTCGACTGGCTCGAAACCAAAGCCTACAAAATGCACGTCCGCATCTTCCTCTCCCGCTACCGCTCCTACACCACCTGTGCCACCTGCCGCGGCAAACGCCTCCAACCCGAAGCCCTCTGCTTCAAAATCGACAATAAATCCCTCC
>SLAV01000084.1 GCA_007126655.1 Haloferula sp.
TCATGGCGGTGGTGATTTCGAGAAGTTCGGAGGTGATGGCGGCCTGGCGGACCTTGTTGTATTCGAGGGTGAGTTCCTTGATGAACTTCTTGGCGTTGTCGGTGGCGGACTTCATGGCGACCATGCGCGCGGAGTGCTCGGAGGCGCGCGCCTCGAGGAGTGCCTGATAGACCTGGTAGTTGATGTAGAGCGGGAGGATGGCGTCGAGCACCTCGGCGGGCGAGGGTTCGAAGCCGATATCGGTGGCTCCCGCCGGGCCATCGGCACCGGGTTGCGCGGCGGGGGGCTGGACGGGAAGCAGGGTGAAGGTGTCCGGTTCCTGGCGCAGGGTGTTGATGAAGCGGGTGTAGGCGATGGTGACCTTGTCGAAGTGGCCGTCGGCGAACTGGCTGGTGAGGAATTTCGCGATGGCGCGCGCCTCGGAGAACGAGACGGGATCCTTGACGGTGAAGTCGGCGAGGAGGCGGCCGCCGGTCTTTTCGGTGTAAACGCGGAGCTTGCGGCCGACCGTGACGTATCCGGCGTCCTTCGGGACGATTTCGCGGTAATGGCGGGAGAGGTTGGTGTTGAGCGGACCGCAGAGGCCCTTGTCGGTGGAGATGACGAGGACGAGTTCGCGTTTGCCGTCGCGCTGTCGGAGCAGCGGGTGGGACAGCTCGTGGTCGCCGCCGGCGATATTGCCGAGCACCTTGGTGAGTTCCTCCGCGTATTCCCGGCCGGCGAGCGCCTGGTCCTGGGCTTTCTTCATCTTCGCCGCGGCAACCAACTGCATCGCGCGGGTGATCTGCGCGGTGTTCTTGACGGACTTGATGCGGCGGCGGATGTCTCGGAGGTTTGCCATATTTCCTTGGATTTTAGAGTCGGGAACCGGTATCCGGAGCGGATCACTTCCAGCTCGCCTTGAAGTCGGTGATCGCCTGTTTAACGGTCTCGACCATTTCCTTGTTCTTCTTGAGGTCCGGGGTTTCGTTGCGGATGGTGTCGAGCAGCTCGGCCTTGCGGGTGTTGAAGTATTCGCCCATGTCGGCCTGGCAGCGCTTGATGTCGGAGACCTCGACGTCGTCGAAGAAGCCGTTCTGCATGGCGAAGAGGTAGATGGCCTCCATTTCCATGGCGAGCGGGCTGTATTGGTTCTGTTTGAAGAGTTCGACGATGCGCGCGCCGCGGTCGAGCTTGCCCTTGGTGGCGGCGTCGAGGTCGGAGCCGAACTGGGCGAATGCCTGGAGTTCGCGGTATTGCGCGAGGTCGAGCTTGGTGGTTCCGGCGACGGACTTGATCGTCTTGGTCTGGGCGGCGGAGCCGACGCGGGAGACGGAAAGGCCGACCGAGATTGCGGGGCGGATGCCCTGGTAGAACAGGTCGGTCTCCAGATAGATCTGGCCGTCGGTGATGGAGATGACGTTGGTGGGGATGTAGGCGGACACGTCGCCGGCCTGGGTCTCGATGATTGGCAGCGCGGTGAGCGAACCGCCGCCGGCGGCCTCGGAGAGGCGGGCGGAGCGCTCGAGCAGGCGGGAGTGGAGGTAGAAGACATCGCCCGGATAGGCCTCGCGGCCGGACGGGCGGCGGAGGATGAGCGAAACCTGGCGGTAGGCGACGGCGTGTTTGGAAAGGTCGTCGAAGACGATGAGGCAGTCCTTGCCCTGGTCCATGAGATACTCGGCGATGGCGCAGCCGGCGTATGGCGCGAGGAACTGCATGGCCGCGGCGTCGGAGGCCGATGCGGAGACGATGGTGGTGTATTCCATGGCCCCGGCGTCCTCGAGGGTCTTCTGGATCCGCGCGACGTTGGAGAGTTTCTGGCCGACGGCGACGTAGATGCAATACATCGGCTTGTGGTCCTTGAGTTGGCCTTGCTCGGCGGCCTTGTTCTGGCGGGCCTGGGAGATGATGGTGTCCACCGCGATTGTGGTTTTGCCGGTGGCGCGGTCGCCGATGATGAGTTCGCGCTGGCCGCGGCCGATGGGGATCATGGCGTCGATGGACATGATGCCGGTCTGCACGGGGACGGAGACGGATTTGCGCTTGATGATGCCTGGAGCGATTTTCTCCAGAGGGTAGCTGGCGTCGGCTGAGATGTCGCCCTTGCCGTCGATGGGTGTGCCGATGGCGTCCACCACGCGGCCGAGCAGGTTCTCGCCGACGGGGACGGAAAGCAATTTGCCGGTGGTTTTGCACTGGCTGCCTTCGGAGACTCCGGCGTAATCGCCGAGGAGCACGACGCCGACTTCGCTTTCCTCCAGGTTGAGGGCGATGCCGGTGACGCCGCCGTCAAATTCGATCATCTCGTTGTATGAGACTTCGGAGAGGCCTTCGACGATCGCGACGCCGTCGCCGACCTTGCGGACGACGCCGACATTGGACTTTTCGACGGAGCCGGAGATGCCGGCGATCTGTTGTTCGAGTTCTTGGAGGATGCTGCTCATGGAAGAGGTGCGGGTTGCGATTTATCGGGAGAGGTGCGGGTGGTCATTTGAAGACGGAGGCGAGGCGGTCGATGCGGCCCTGGACGGTGCCGTCGAAGACGTCGCTGCCGACGCGGACGCGGAGGCCGCCGAGAAGCGCGGGATCCACGGAGAAGTTGAAGACGAGCCGGTCGTGGTAGCGGGCGGCGAGGTTGGCGCTGATGCGGCGCTGGTCCGCGGCGGAGAGCGGTTCGGCGCTCTCGACGGTGACGGTGCGGCGCTCGAGGTCGAGCCGGGCGAGACGGTGCAGGGCGGCGAGCATGGCGCGGTGGTCGCGCGGTTTTTTCGCGGCGATTTCCGCGCACGCGGTGCGGAGTTTGTCCTCATCGAGCCGCCCGTCCGTCTGGCACAATCCGAACAGGCGGCGGGCGTTGGCGGCGGCGACTTTGGAGATTTTCATGGGTTGTGGCTTGCGGCACGGGTGGCTGGACTATGGGCGGGGTGGATCAGGCCTCGACCTTTGCCATGGAGTCCTCGTTGATGCGGCGGCGGTCGTCGTCGGAGAGCACCTTGCCGGTGACTTGGCTGGTGGTCTGGGCGACGAGGCGGCCGAATTCCTTCTTGAGTTCGGCGGAGACGCGTTGGCGTTCGGCCTTGGCCTCGGCCTCGGCCTTGGCGAGGATCTGCTGTGCCTGGGTGGACGCCTCGCGGGCTTTTTGTTCGGTGAGGGCCTCGGCTCCGGCCTTGGCCTCCTCGATGAGGCGCTGGGCCTCCTCGTTTGCCTTGGCAATGGCGGCGGCGGTGGTTGCCTCGGATTCGGCGAGCTGTTGTTCGATGCGCTTGAGGTTCTCCTCGCCTTCGGCGATGCGGGCCTTGCGTTGCTCGAGCATCTGCTGAATCGGCCCGAAGGCGAAAACCTTGAGCACGATGATCACGAGGATGACGTTGACGACCTGGGCGATGAAGTAGGCCCAGTGGACCCCGAAGGTCCGGAAAATGCCCTCGAGGGTCGAGGATTGGTCGGCAAGAACGTGGATCATGGCGGATGCGGATGGGTGGCTGGTGGAGAAAAAGGCGGAGAAGGGATGCGCCGCGCGCGCGGGTGATGGCGCGCGCGGCGGAGGCTGCGGGGACGGGTTAAACCGCGAAGGCGGTGATGATGAAGACGCCCTCGATCAGGGCCGCGAGAATGATCGAGAGGACGAGGATGGGCGTTGCGGCTCCGGGGTTGCGGCCGGTGGCTTCGGCGGCCTTGGCTCCGAGAATGCCGATGCCAAGGGTGGTGCCGATGGCGGCGATGGCGACGTGGAAGAGTTCGAGTTCCATGATGTGTGTGGTTCGGGGTTGTTGTGTTTGTTGGTGTGGGATTCGCGACTCCCACGGTTCCTATCCATGGTCGAGCGCGCGAAAGTGTCGGAATTTTTCAGTGGTGGGCCTCATGTTCGTCGCCGTGGTCGCAGATCAGTTTCACGAAGATGGCCCCGAGGAGCATGAAGACGAGCGCCTGGACGAAGCTGACGAGGACTTTCACGAAGTAGAACGGCAGGGCGGGGAGGAAAGCGAGGTACTTGGGCATGAGCGTCATGAGCGTCTCAAGCGTCTGCTCGCCGCCATACATGTTGCCGAAGAGGCGGAAGCTAAGGGCGACCGGCCGGATGGCGATGGAAATCATCTCCAGGAGGCCGACGAAGAGGAAGATCGGCACCAGCAGGATGAACATGACGCCGGAGAAGGAGCCTTTCGGCGCGAAGATGTGTGCGAAAAAGCCTTTCGTGCCGTTTTCGGAAAACGCCCAGTAGAACCAGAGCAGAGCGAAGGTGAGCGACATGGCGACGGTGAGGTTCAGGTCGGCGCTGCCGCCGCGCAGGACCGGGGTGTAATCCACGTAGTTGCCCTCGGCGTCCTTATAGTCCCAGCCGATGGTGCCGACGCCGGGGACCAGTCCGAGCAGGTTGTTGACGAGGATGAAGAAGAATATGGCACCAAAGAACCAGAAGGTACGTTTGGCGAGGTGGGATCCGAGCAGGGTTTCGAGGAAGTTGTAAACGGATTCGACGAGCCACTCGACGAAGTTCTGCAAGCCGCTCGGAATCATCTCCATTTTCCGGGTGGCGATGCGGCTGAAGAAGATGATGATGGCTACCGAGAGCCAGACCATGACCATTGAGTTGGTGATGGGCAGCCAGTCCGGCTGGCCGGGGAAGACAGGCTCGGTGAAAAGCGGCAGGACGTAGCCTTCCGGGGCCGCGTTCGCGGACGCGAGCAGGGCGAGCAGCCAGACGGACAGGGTGGTGAGAAGAAGACGCATGCGGGTTTCCTGAGGAGGTGGGTCGGGCGGGCAGGGGATAGCGAACCGGGCGGCGGGTTCGCAAGCGCTATTTGTGAAAAGTTTCACAAGCCCTGAAAAAACCTTCGTTGAAGGGAGAATTTGCCTTGCCAAGCCCCCCCCGCGCACGCACAGACTTTCCCGCCATGAATAAAGCAGAACTCATTGAAGCTGTCCAAAAAGCCCTCGGACCCGATACCACCAAGCGCGGCGCGGAAGATGCCGTGTCCGCCGTTCTCGACACGATCGCCAAAGGCGTGAAGAAGGACAAGAAGGTGCAGATCATCGGATTCGGGACATTCGAAGTGAAGAAGCGCGCCGCCCGCATGGGCCGCAATCCGAAGACCGGGGAGTCGATGAAAATCGCTGCCTCGAAGTCGGTCGGCTTCAAACCATCGTCGGCGCTGAAGAGCAGCCTTTGATTTCCCCGCGGTCGCCGGTGATGCCGGCGGCCATGTGGAATGAATCCAGCCCCGGTCCTCAACGGCCGGGGTTTTTTGTGGAATGCCGCGCGCCCCGGCGGAATGATGCGGGTGCCGGTTCTGAGCATCATGAAGCGTCATCACCATCAGGATTACGCGGACCACGCGGCGTTGGTCCGGCTCAAGCGCGGACGGCGAGTCTGTCTTGCGATCCCGACGCTCAACGAAGAGGCGACGATCGGGCCGATCGTGGAGACGGCAAGGCGCGAGCTGATGCAGCAGAATCCACTTCTCGACGAGATCCTGGTGGTGGACTCCGGCTCGAACGATGGGACGCGGCGGATCGCAGCGGAAGCGGGCGCGAGGGTGCTGCTTTCGGCGGCGGTCGCGCCCGAGCACGGCACGCTGCCGGGCAAGGGCGAGAACCTGTGGAAATCCCTGCTGGCAAGTGACGCGGAACTGATGTGCTGGGTGGACGGCGATTTATGCGGATTTCACGCCGGGTTCGTGGCCGGGCTGATCGGGCCCTTGCTGGCGGATGACTCGGTCGATTACGTCAAGGCTTACTATGAGCGACCACTTGGCATCGATGATCGTTGCGGGAACGGAGGGCGCGTTTCGGAGATCCTGGTTCGGCCGATGATTTCGCTATTCTATCCCGAGCTTGCAGGGGTGATCCAGCCGCTGGCGGGCGAGTATGCGGCCCGGCGCGAGTTGCTGGAGCGGTTGTCATTTCCGGCGGGCTACGGGGTGGAGATCGCGCATTTGATCGACATCCTGGCACTGGGCGCGATCGACCGGTTGGCGCAGACGGACTTGGTGCGACGGGTTCACCGGAACCGTCCGGACGGCGAGCTGGGTGGGATGGCCTTCGCTCTGATGCGTGTGATGCTGCGGCGGATTGAGCGCGATGGGAGGTCGGGTGGCCCGGGCGGTTTTCCCGAGGTGTTCCGGAGCTGGGATTTTTCGAACGGCTCGCCGGTGGCGGTGGAAATGGAGATCCCCGAGCCGGAGCGGCCTCCTTTGTGCGCTTTGCGTGTCGGGAACGGCGGGGGATTGGCTGAAAAAATTCCGTGCGGTTCGCGTTAATTTTCCGCATGAATCGGGGGCGGGGAGTTTCCCGTCCGCGGGGATTGCCCCGGCAACCCGCCCAGACCGAGAATTTTTCCCACCATGTCCGCCACGTCCATCCAGATCCTACACCGCGACCGCATTCCCGAAGAAGGGGTGCTGGTCATCCCCGGTCGCCTGAATTTTGAGCAACTCCTGCATCTCGAACGATTGTTTTCCGGCAGGCGGATCACCTGGCTGATCGAAGAGAACGCGACGCTCGACCCCGCGCTGCAAGGGTATCTTGAGACTTCCGATCACGGGGCGTTGTTCTCCGCCGCGGACTCGAATCCGACGGGTGCCGGTGGCCAACTCCGCGAGAATCTGGCTGACGGCGGCGTGCTGATCCATGTTCACGGTCGCGCGGCAGTAAGGAACGCGACGCCCTGCCACATTCCGACCCACGTGCTGAAGGCGATTTGCTCGTTCGGGCTGCCGGTACTGCCGGTGGCTGTGGACTGCCCGCGCGAGGCGTTGCTTTCGGTGGAGTCCGCCTCGTCGGTTCCGGCAAACCAGATGGTAATCGGGCGGATGATTCCGGGTGAGGAGTGCAGTCTCGCGGCGTATCGCAAGGGGTTGCTGGAGGCGGCGGAGGAGGGCTTTGCATCCCGCCCGCTGCTGAAGGCCTCGCTGGCATCCGTGCTGCTGCGCGGGTTGAAACGCCACGGCGCACGGCGCCGGGTGTTTGATGGTTCGGACGACTCGGAGTTCGGATACGACCGGATTCTCGCCGCCGCCATCGTGCTCTCGAAACGCATCCGGGAGGAGACCGACGCGCCGCGCGTGGCGATCGTGCTGCCGCCCGGCAAGGGCGGGCTCATCGCGAACCTTGCGGTATTGTTTGCGGGCAAGGTGCCGGTGAACCTGAATTTCACGGCCTCCCATGAAGCGGTTCGTTCGTCGATCCGCCAGTCGGGTGTGGATCGTTTCATCACGGCGGACCCGTTCGTGCGCAAGGTGCCGTCGTTTCCGTGGCCGCCGAACCGTGACCTGATCCTGCTGGAGCGCGAGCTGCCCTTGCTGAAGAAAAAAATCATCACCTGGGCGATGGTTTGCAAGGTGCTGCCGGCTCCGGTGCTCACGGTGCTGCTCGGGCTGAACAAGCGTCGTGGCGAGGACGAGGCGATCCTCCTGTTCACCTCGGGATCCTCCGGCGAGCCGAAGGGGGTGGCCCTGAGCCACCGCAATGTGCTGGCGAACGTCTGCCAGTTCGCCAGTCGCCTGGACATGCCCGGCGACGCTTCGGTGCTGGGTTGTCTGCCACTGTTCCATTCCTTCGGCTGCACCGTGACGCTGTGGTATCCCGTGATCGAGGGAATCGATCTGGTGACCTATCCGAGCCCGCTGGAAACCAAGCGGCTGGCCGAGTTGATTGCGCTGCACCAGGTATCGCTGCTGCTGGCCACACCGACGTTCCTGCGCGGCTACATGAAGCGCATCGACCCGGCGAGGCTGGCCTCGCTGAAGCTGGTGGTGACCGGCGCCGAAAAGCTGCCGCAGTCGCTGGCGGACGCGTTCGAGGAGAAATTCGGCATGCGCCCGCAGGAGGGCTACGGCCTCACCGAGACATCACCCGCGACAAATGTGAACCTGCCGGATCCCGAGCCGGGCCACGACGAGGTGGTGATTCCGTCGTCCCGTTCCGGATCGGTCGGGCAGGTGCTTCCTGGGCTGGCGATCCGGCTCACGGATCCCGCGACCGGGCGCGACATTCCGATCGACCGCCAGGGGATCATCTGGTTCCGCGGGGCCAACGTGTTCGGCGGGTATCTGGACAACGAGGAGAAGTCGAAGGAGGTGCTCAGCGACGGCTGGTTCCGCACCGGGGACGTGGGCCGGGTGGACGACGACGGTTTCCTCTACATCGAGGGCCGGATCTCGCGGTTCTCGAAGATCGCCGGGGAGATGGTTCCCCACGAATCGGTTGAGGCCGCCATCGTGAAGGTGCTGGGCCTCGACGGGGAGTCGGAGCGCAAGGTGGCCGTCGTCGGCGTACCGGACGAAAAGAAGGGCGAGGCCATCCTGCTGCTCTCGACCGTCGCGGGGGTGGCGCACGAGCAGGAGTGCATTGACCTGCGCTACAAGCTGCTCGACACGGGGGTGCCCTCGCTCTGGTGCCCGAAGGCCATCGTGCCGGTCGATGAAATTCCGGTGCTGGCCTCCGGCAAGCTGGATATCAAGGGTTGTGAGAAACTCGCGAAGGAAAATGCCTGAGCGCCGGGAGCGGGGGCGGTCCGGGTGATTTTCCGACTGGCCAGCACCGGCTGACCGGTCTTTGATCCTCGCGCGGCTTCACCCGCATGCGATTCCACGCGTTCCCAACCCACCACTACTCCAAGTGCCATGAAAGTCGTCGCCATCGCCAACCAGAAGGGAGGAGTGGGGAAAACCACGACCGCGCTCAACCTTTCCGCCGGTCTGGCGCTGCGCGGGCAGCGCGTGCTGCTGATCGACCTGGACCCGCAGGCGAACTGCACCAGCGGCCTGGGCATCGATCCGCCGGAGGGAGGCAGCATCTATCCGGTGCTGCTCGGCGAATGCTCGGTGCATGACCAGAAGCTGCCGACCGGACGCGGGAATCTCACGCTGGTCCCATCGGAGATGGACCTCGCGGGCGTGGAGATCGAGCTGGCCCGCAGCGACGACCACCTGACCCGCCTGCGCGGCATCCTGCAGGCGCTGAAGCCGAACGATCTCTATGAATACTGCATCCTCGACACCCCGCCGTCGCTCGGCGTCCTGATGACGTCGGCGCTGGCTGCGGCCGACGAGATCCTGATCCCGCTGCAATGCGAGTGGTTCGGCCTGGAGGGGCTGGCGAAGATCGTGCATGTGATCGACCAGATCCGCTCGTCCGACACCGGCCTGGCCATCGAGCTGGAGGGTATCGTCATGACGATGTATGACGGGCGGACGCTGCTTTCCCGGCAGGTGGTGGACGAGGTGTCGAAGTATTTTCCGGACCATGTCTATCGCACGCTGGTGCCGCGCACGATCCGTATTGGCGAGGCTCCGAGCCACGGACGCACGATTTTCGAGCACGACGCCAGCGGGCTCGGTGCGAAGGCCTACGGCAACCTTGCCGGCGAATTCCTCGCCCGCCATGGCGTGAAGTGACCGCGCCGTCAGGGATTGGTTTCGTCCTCGACGTGACCGTGAAGAATCTCCCACCATGGCTGGCCGTCATGTTCATCAAGCTGCGCGGCGATATCCATGAATTCCTCCTGAATGCCCGGCCCATTGAGACGGGCCTTCATGTTCTTCGGCACCGCGTCCGACATCATCACCATCGGCAGACCGGAAATTTGCCAGACAATCGCCCATTTCCGGAGGTAATCCGCGGCATCGAAAGGACCGTTGGCGACGAACATTCCGGGGATTTCAAGTTCGAACAATCCTGCCTCCATGATGAGCAATGGCACAAAGGGGTTTCGGCGGGCCGCCTCACGGACGAGTTGTTTCGCATCATCAAATTCGGGGCCAAGCGAGTTCAGGTAGTCACGGGGGCTTGAGTATTCGTCTGAAATATCGCTTTCAGGCGGCTCATACCCGGTCCCATCCATCGCGCGCACGATCGCAAGAAGCGCGCGGCCCCATGCCATCGCGGTGCTGTTGTCGCCGGGGTAGAGATCAATCAAGTCCTGAGCTTCATCGAGCCGCCGCCGCACCATGAGTGCGCACAACAGGTGGCCGCGCACGCCTTGGTTGTCGCGCGGGTTCCAGGTGAGGCATTTGCGGTATGCGGCCTCGGCCTCGTCGAATTCGCCCCGCCGCTCCTCGTGCAATTTCCCCTTGTTGAACATCAGCCGCAGTAAATCGCGCGCGGGGATATGCCCCCAGAGACCGAGTTCATCGTCGATCGAGTCGATCTTTTCCGCGAAGAATTCCCTGCCGAAGCCGATGCCCGCGTCGGTCAATTCCAGCGCCTTGTCATCGTCCGGCTCGTTGACCGCGAGCGCAAGCCACCCGGTGAGGCAGTCGGGCGAGAGCCGGATGGCTTTGCGGGCGGCGTCGATCAGTTCCTCCGTGGTGGTTCCGTCCGGCAGGTCTTCGATGATGCGGTTGGCTCTCTCCAGTTCATCCGGCGGGTCGATTTCGTCGGCGATGCGGACGAGTTCTTCCGGCTGCCTGGTTAGGATTTCGTTCTCGAAGTAAGCCTGCATTTCCTCTTCCGATCCGAAGTCCTTGAGACTCAGGATGCGGTCGATGTGTTTCAGTGACGTTTCCGCGGTCCGCGTCCGGTCGATGATTTCCGGCTCTTCGGTGGTGTTGCCGCGCACGCTTTTGTTTTTTCCGAATCCGCCGCTGCCCGGCTTTTTCTTCCGCTTTGCCATGTGGCAATGCAACCGTGCCGCGGCGGGGTGAGTCAATGACCGATGCAAACCACGGCACATGCATTTATCGAAGGACGATGAGGGGCCTTGAGGTAATCAAGATGTTTTTGGGACCACGGGTTGGGTTTTCACAGCGCGAGCAGTCTGAGCTGGCTTGAGGGTGGCGTCGGAGAGGAGGTTATGAGGAACGCGTGGCGACTCGTTATGGATTTTGGCTGGATGTGGATTGTTTCAGGAAAGATGTCTGTGCCACTGACTTCCGGACAGGATGGCACTGTGGCCCGGGAGGCTTTTTCCCGTGGCCCGCCCGCGCTTCAGGATTGATCCGGCGCGGCTGTCGCGGCTAGGTTGTGGCGTCATGAAAGTTACCGATGCCGAAGCCGCCGCCTCGCTCAAGGCGATGCAGGACGACATCTACCGCGAGAAAATCCTCCGCGCGCGGGAAATGACGCCGGAACAGCGCCTCGCCGATGTGTTCGAGCTTTCGAATCATCAGCTCGGCATGATGCACGGCGGCGCGATGCACCGCCTCGGCACGACGAACCCACGGAAAGGCTGGGAGGAGCTGGACCGCTGGATGGAGCGGCTCGACCGCGTCCGGGAGCACCGCTTTTACACCACCGAAAGGAGGCGTGCTTGAAGCTGGAGGAGCTGGCGGTGCGGGTAATCGAGGCCGCCGAGGCGGAGGGCGTCGATTTCATGGGCGTCGGCGCGATCGCGGCGGGCGCGTACGGCGTGCCACGATCAACCCGCGACATCGATCTGCTGGTGAGCGTGGAAGTTCCGGGCAATGTTTCCGCGTTGATCCGCCGGCTTTCCGATCTGGTGCGGTTCGACGGGCAGGTGACCTTCGACACGATCACCTGGGGACGGCGGCATGTCGGCAAAAGCCAGTCCGCTCCCTCGTTCAAGGTGGAGTTGTTCGAGACGTTCGACGATCCATTTGTGCGCTCCGAATTTTCCCGGCGGCAACGGATATTCGTTCCGATTCTCCAACGCCAGACGTGGCTCCCCACGCCGGAGGACGTAGTGGTGCAGAAGCTGCGCTGGGGGCGCCCGAAGGATCTCGACGACGCGCGCGACGTGCTCGCCGTACAGGGGCCGGAGACGCTCGACATGGGATACATCCGGGAATGGTGCGGCGGCCACGGCACGCTCGACCGCCTGGAAGCCGCGCTGGACGGCATCCCGCCGCTCGACTGAGCGCGCGTTGCGAAAATCGGACCCTCCGGGGCGATTTTGGGTGGAAATCGGCGAAGTTCGGGGTAAGCAACTGCCGCCGCGCGCCGGAAAGCGCCCGCGATAACCTGTTTCCGCCCGTGTTTCTCCCGTCATGTTGTTACTGTCCTGCGTCCTCAGCATCGCCCTCGCCGCTTGTGCGGCGCCGATGCTCGCGCGGGTGATTGGCGCCGCCTCCGGAAAATTGCTCGCGCTGGTGCCCCTGGCGGTGTTCGGCGTGTTGCTCTCCACGCTCGGGCGCGGGGACTTCCAGGAGCCGCTGATGTGGATGGCCTCGTTCAATTCCCCGGCCGACATGCGGATCGACGGCATCTCGCGGCTGATGGCGCTGCTGGTCTCCGGCATCGGCGCGCTGGTGGTGCTTTTCGCCTCGGGCTACATGGGGAACCACGCGCAATACGGGCGATTCAACCTGATCCTGATGCTCTTCATGGCGTCGATGCTCGGGCTGGTGCTCGCCGACGGGCTGATCCTGATGTTCATTTTCTGGGAGCTGACGAGCATCACCTCCTACCTGCTCATCGGCTTCAACCACGAGAACCCGACGGCGCGGAAAAAGGCGCTCCAGGCGCTGGTGGTCACCGGCGCCGGCGGGCTGGCGCTGCTGGCCGGCGTGGTGATGATGGGCCTCGCCACCGGCGAGTGGACGCTCACCGGCGTGCTCGCCACCGGCGACCTGCTGCGCGGCCACGAATGGTATCCGTGGATCCTCGGCTTCGTGCTGGCCGGGTGTTTCACGAAATCCGCGCAATTCCCATTCCACTTCTGGCTTCCCAACGCCATGGCCGGCCCCACCCCGGTGAGCGCCTACCTGCATTCGGCGACGATGGTCAAGGCGGGCGTCTTCCTGCTCGCCGTGCTCTCCCCGGTGCTCGCGGGCACCCGGGAATGGACGGTGGCGCTCTGCACCGCCGGCGGCATCACGTTCCTGCTGGCGGTGACGCGCGGCCTGTTCCAGACGGACCTCAAGACCGTGCTCGCCTTCACCACGCTCGGCGTGCTCGGCATGCTGGTGATGATGCTGGGCGTGGGCACCGAACTGGCGGTGAAGGCGGCCACCCTGTTCCTTTTCGCCCACGCGCTTTACAAGGCGGCGCTGTTCATGGTCGTGGGCACGCTCGACCACGAGGCGGGCACCCGCGAGGTGGAGAAACTCCGCGGCCTGCGCAAGGCGCTGCCGATCACCGCTGCGGCGGCCGGCCTCGCCTGCTTCTCGGGAGCGGGTTTCCCGCCGTTTTTCGGATTCCTCGGCAAGGAATACATCCTCAAGGCGGGCGTCGATCTCGCCACCGGCGCGGTGCCGCTGCTGGTGATCGCCGTGGTCGGCAACGCGATGATGCTCTCGCTGATGCTCAAGGTCGGCCTGCATCCGTTCTTCGGCCCGGTCTCGAAGGACACGCCGAAACACCCGCACGAGGCGCCCTTCACCATGTGGACCGGCCCGGTGGTGCTCGCCGCGCTCGGCCTCGCGCTCGGCCTGATGCCGACTACCCTGGCCGGGCCGTTCTTCGGCCCGGCGGCCGGCGACATCCTCGCCGCCGACGTGGACAACAAGCTCTCGCTCTGGCACGGCTTCAACCTGCCGCTCTACCTCAGCGGCATCACCGTCGCCATCGGCCTGGTCATCTACCGTTTCCGCGCGAAATTCTGGGCGCTCGGCCGCAACCCGGACCTCATCCGCCCGGTCAGCGCCGATGCGGTTTACGACCGTTGTTTCTACGGCGGCGTGCTCGGCTTCGCGAAATGGCAGACCAAAACGCTGCAGAACGGCCACCTGCGCAACTACCTGATGATGATCTTCGCCACCATGGCGGTGCTGGTGATCTGGAAGATCGACCTCGTCGCCATCCAACCTGTGCTCGCCACCGTGCTGCCGGTCCACGGCTACTACCTGATGCTGCTTGCGGTGATGGCCGCCGCCACCGCCGTCGTCGTGGTCACGGAGTCGAAAACCACCGCGCTGATCTCCTTCGGCATCATCGGTTTCGGCATCTCGCTGTTGTTCACCTATTTCGGCGCGCCGGACATCGCGATCACGCAGATCGTCGTCGAGACGCTCACGATCGTGCTGCTGTTCCTGATCCTCGCGCGGATTCCGGAAATCCGGCGCATCTCGAAGCGGCGCACCATGCTCTTCGACGCGGGCGTCGCCCTGCTCGCAGGCGGCCTCACCACGCTGATGGTGCTCAAGGCGGTGGCGCTCGAGGCCGCGCCCTCCATCGCCGGCCAGCTTGGCGACTGGAGCTACGAACTGGCCAAGGGCAAGAACGTCGTCAACGTCATCCTCGTCGATTTCCGCGCGCTGGACACCTACGGCGAGGTGCTCGTGCTGGTGATCGCCGCGCTCGGCGTCGGCATCCTCATGACGGTGGGAAGGAGGGCGAAATCATGATCCGCGATCCCGATCACTCGCCGATCCTCACGGCCGCCGCCGCGGTGCTCGCTCCGGTGATGTTCGTGATGTCGATCATCCTGTTGTGGCGCGGCCACAACCTGCCGGGCGGCGGGTTCATCGGCGGGCTCACCGCCGCGGGCGCGGTGCTGCTGCACGCGTTCGGCAACGGCCCGGAAGCCTCGCTGAAGCTGCTCGCCAACCCGATCCGCTGGATGGTCGTCGGCTCGGCGATGGCCGGGCTGGCGGCGGTGGCCGGCTGGGTCGTCGAGGGGGTGTTTTTCGCCGGGGTGTGGCTGCCGGAGTTCAGCCTGCCGGGGCTAGGGACGATCCATCTCGGATCGTTCCTGCCGTTCGACATCGGGATCTACCTGGCGGTGACCGGGTTCGTGGTCCACTGCGCCCGCGCGCTCGACGAGGACTACGAACGCTCCGACGCGGAGGAACGAAGGGACAAGGAGGAGGAAAGCTGACCATGGAATTCTGGATGGCCATATTCATCGGCGTGCTCGTCGCGGGGGCGGTCTTCTCGCTGCTGCGCCGCAGCGTGTTCCGCCTGGTGATCGGCGTGATGCTGCTCTCCCAGGCCGCGAACCTGATGGTCTTCACCACCGCCGGGCTGCGCACCGGGCAATCCGGCATCATCCCCGCGGACGAGACCGTGCTTTCCGCCGCCGCCGCCGACCCGCTGCCCCAGGCGCTCGTGCTCACCGCCATCGTCATCGGCTTCGGCATGCTCGCCTTCGCCATCGCCCTGGTTTACCGCGCCACCCGGGCGATCCGGTCGCACGATCTCAACGACTACAAAACGACCGACTCGGAACTATGAACCTGCTCGCCATGCCGTTGATCATCCCGGTGGCCCTCGCCCTGCTCGGCGTGGCGCTGAGGAATCACGCGGGCGGCAGGCGGGCCGTCGGCCTGCTCACCGCCATCGGCGTCCCCGCCGCGGCGTTCCTGGTGCTGGTGGAGACGCTCGGCGGCGACATCGCGCACCTCGCCGTCGGCAACTGGCGCGCGCCCTTCGGCATCGTGCTGGTGGCGGACCTCACCGCGGCGATCTTCCTCTTCACCGCGGCCGTCACCGCCTCGCTGGTGTTTTTCCACGCGCTGCTCAACCCGATGCGAGGCGCGCTGGACAAGTGGTTTTTCCCGCTGGCGAACTTCGTGATGCTCGGCGTGAACGGCTCGCTGCTCACCGGAGACCTGTTCAACCTCTTCGTCTGGTTCGAGGTGATGCTGATCGGCTCGTTCGTCATGCTCATCCTCGGCGGCAAGCGCGCGCAGTTGGAGGGCGGCCTCAAATACGTCGTCATCAACCTGGTGGGCTCCGGGTTTTTCCTCGGCGGCGTGGCGATGCTCTACGGCATCACCGGCACGCTCAATTACGCGGACATCGCGGTGAAAATCCAACTGCTGGATGAACCCGCATTCGCCCACAGCGGCGTGCTGCTGCTGTTCGGCGCGTTCGCGATCAAGGCCGGGCTGTTCCCGTTCTTCTTCTGGCTGCCCGCCGCCTACCACACCCCGCCCGCGGTGGTCACCGCGTTCTTCGGCGGGCTGCTCTCCAAGGTCGGCATCTACGCGTTTTACCGCACCTCCTCGCTGTTCTTGGCCGATGGCTTCGCGCCGTGGCAGAACCTGATGCTCTGGGCCGCCGCGCTCACCATGATCACCGGCGTGCTCGGCGCCGCCGCGCACTTCCACATGCGCCGCATCCTCGCCTTCCACATCATCAGCCAGATCGGCTACATCATGGCCGGCGTGGCCATGTTCACCGTCGCGGGCCTCGCCGCCGGGCTGTTCTACTTCATCCACAACAACGTGGCGAAAACCAACCTCCTGCTCATCAGCGCGGTCGTCGAGCGCAAGCGCGGCACCTCGCGGCTCGACCGCGTCGGCGGCCTCTACAAGGCCGCGCCCTGGCTCAGCATCTGGTTCCTCATCTCCGCGCTCGCCCTGGCCGGCATCCCGCCGCTCAGCGGGTTCTGGGCCAAGCTCGGCATCGTCCGCGCCGGCATCGAGGGCGGCTTCGGCTGGCTCGTCCTCGCCGGCCTCGCCGTGGGCATGATGACGCTTTTCTCGATGACCAAGCTCTGGGCCGAGGCGTTCTGGAAAAAGGAACCCGAACCCGGCGGCTGGGAGGATGAGGAGGAACGCGGCCCGGTCACCCGCCTCGGCCTCGCGCCCGTCGTCGCCATGGTCGGCATCATCCTCGCGCTCAGCTTCGCCGGCGGCGCGGTGTTCGACGTGTGCAACGCCGCGGCCAGCCAGTTGCTCGATCCCGCCGGATACATCCGCACCGTGCTTGGAGGGGAGGTGGAGCCATGAAGTGGATTCTTGATTTCGTCTGCTTCGCCCTGTTCTACGTCAGGGAGGTCGTCACCGCGAACCTCTACATCGCCATGGACATCATGCGGCCGAAGTCGCACGCCAGCCCCGGCTTCATCGAGCTGCCGCTCGGCCCCATGAGCAACATGCAGATCCTGCTGCTCACCAACCTCATCAGCATGACGCCCGGCACGCTTTCCTTCGATCTCTCGCACGACCGCCGCCGCCTGCTCATCCACGCCATGTACCTCCGCGGCCGACCCGATGAAACCCGCGACCACCTCGTCGAACGCTACGTCAAGGTCATCCAACGCCTCTTCGGCTGATTTTTCCCGCACCCCGCCATGAACGACCTGCCCGCCACCGCCCTGCTCCTCGCCAAGGTTTTCCTTGTCGCCGCGCTGATCGTCGGCTCGGTGCGCCTGTTCCGCGGGCCGACGCTGCCCGACCGCGTGATCGCGCTCGACCTCATCGCCGGCATCGTCTTCTCGTTCGCCGTGATCGTGGCCATCGAATCGGACGAGTCCCTGTTTCTCGATGTGGCCTTCGCCATCGCCGTGATCACCTTTCTCGGCACCGTGGCGATCGCCCGCCTGATGGAAAGGAGCGCCAAGTCATGACCGAGATCCTGTTGTCCGTCTTCGTCGTCATCGGTAGCGTGTTCGTGCTGCTCGCCTCCGTCGGCGTCATGCGCTTCCGCGACGCCTACCAGCGGATGCACGCCGCCACCAAGGCCGGCGCCTTCGGCGGGGCGATCCTCGCCCTCTCCGCCGGCGTCCACTTCGGCGAGCCGATGGTGTGGGTGAAGGTGGCACTGATGATCGCCTTCTTCTACAGCACCATGCCCGTGGCCGCGCACCTCATCGCCCGCGCCGGCCGCCACGCCGGCGTGAAACCCGTTCCCGAAACCGACTCGAAACGCCTCGACGAATTCGAGAGGTGATCACGGGAGAAAAGAAGCTGCCACGCCCGCAGCCGGTCCCGGGGAAACCACCCGGATTGGCCACAAAAGGCACAAGAATCACAAAATCAAGTGCGGTGGCTGGCGCGTCCCGCACCAGGCCGTCCCCGGAGAATCCTGCTCCGTGGAGAATACTGCTCCGGATCTCTTCCCTATCCAGCCTCGTCGATCTCGACCCCACGCCATGCGGGACCCTGAACTTCGAACTCGGACCTCCGTCCTCGGAACTCGGACCTTGGACCTTGGAAATCCGCCCACCTATCACCGATCACGGATCACTCACACCCATTTGCCCTTCCCCGCCGCCCCCGCCGTCTCATCCTCACTCCCCCCCAACGACTCTGGGGGACGCCATCGAACGGCTCTACGCCCTCAAGGTTGACACGACCACACGCGACGGCGACGGCACCCCGCACGATACTCATTTCTTCAATTTCAGCTTTTTGGTATTTCAGGGTCGCCCGTCGTTTTCTGTGCCTGCGCGCGATATTGCGATACACATCCCCGGGCCTGACGTCGCCTCTCGGCAGCAAAAGACGCAAAGCATTTCGACGACGTCGGTGTAGCTGAGCAGCTCCACCTGCTTCTGGTTGACCTTGCGCTCCCTCATCATGAACAGCATGGCCAACATGCCCATCGACATGTGACTCCCTTGCGACCTGGTTCTCTTCGTCCCCCATCCAGACCCGGCGGCGACTCGCGCAAACCTCCACGTTTCCCTTGGTGCCCTACCGAACGCGGATCCTGCGCCATTTCCTGATGTCCTCGCGATCAAAAAGCCGGTCGATCCTGACGGGCCGGGAGTCCAGGCGTGGCTTCGTCGGTCTGCGACCCCTCGATCCAACCCGCTCCGGCAGCCGGGGGCGGGGTTCCATGGTGTGGACACTCTGGTTGCTCCGCACGTCCGCGACGTATCGCTTGCCGGGGTCGTCAATGGCATGGAGCAGCCAGGGTGCCGAGCCATACAGGGAGTCGACCGCCACCCAGCCGAAGTGCATTCCGCGGTCCGCGGCGGATTGGATCATCTCCCAGGCCAGTTGCGTCTTCGAACGGTATTGGCACTCCTTTTCTGGAATCCGGGCCGCCTTGCAGCATCCGGCGTCCGAAGTCCACGTCTCGGGAAGGTAAAGCCGCTTGTCCACCAGCGCGGAGTGGCTTCCATCGGTCAACGCGGCAAATACGCCAACCTGGCAGTAGTCCACCTTGCCCAGCCGCCCGTTCCATTGCCTCGCCACTTCGCCGCGATTCGTTCGACCAATGATTCGTGGTCCCAAGGGCGAATCCGAGATGAACTGCGTTGGGGGCGTGAGACAGGAAACCGGCTATGGCAGTTCATTGCCGAGGATTTGCAATTTTTGTATCGGCCGAGACAAGGATTGCGTGATGCTTCAAGTGCGTCCGTTTCTTTCTTGAAGGACAATTATTGTCGCGATCGCGACAATAATTGTCTCAAAGGAAGATGAGAAGCCAATGGCTGCCGCATGGCTTGCCAGGGCTGGTGGAGAAGCCGTTGAGTTCGTCGCATTGGAATCCCGCGCTGTAGCGCGACGCGCCTTTGGCGGTCATTCCGTGGAATGGTTGGAAGAACCGGTCGTCGCGGGTCGAGAGCTCGAACCGCCGATGGGCGGACAACGACGGGACGAACTTTTCCCCGAAAACGAAGGAGTCGGAGACTCCTGCTACGGGGAAGTTCGCAGGGAGTGATAAACTCTGAACTTTTGAACTCTGAAATCTGAAATCTGAACTCCGAATTCTGAATTCTGAATTCAGGGTCCGTCGAGGCCGGGGAAGGGGAAGTTTTCGCAGGGGACTCGGGCGGCGTCCATTTTGGCGGTGAGTTTTTCGACGAGATCGGGGTGTTCGGCGGCGAGGTTGTTGGTTTCACCGATGTCTTCGGCGAGGTTGTAGAGTTCGACGGGGCCGCGGTTTTCGGGGTCGTTGACGCGGTATTCGACGGCTTTCCAGTCGCCCATGCGGATGGCGCGGCGGCCGCCGGCTTCGTTGAGTTCCCAGTAGAGGAATTCGTGTTCGGCTTGTTCGCCGCTGCCCTTGAGGGTGGGGAGGAAGGAGAGGCCGTGGATGTCTTCGGGGACGGGGATGCCGGCGATTTCGCAGGCGGTGGGCAGGAAGTCCCAGAAGGCGGAGGGGTGGGAGGATTCGCGGCCCGGCTCGATGACGCCTGGCCATACGGCGATGAAGGGGACGCGGATGCCGCCTTCGTAGAAGTCGCGCTTGTGGCCGCGGAGGGGGCCGTTGGAGTTGAGCATGTCGGGGTGGTAGCCGCCCTCGGCGTGGGGGCCGTTATCGGAGGTGAAGATGACGAGGGTGTTCTCGAGCTGGCCGGTTTCGCGGAGCTTGGCGGTGATGGCGGCGACGGATTCGTCGATGCGGGTCATGAGGCCGGCGTAGGATGCCTTGGGTTCGGCGACGAAGGTGTAGTGGGGTTGTGTTTCGGGTTCGGGCCGCGGGGTTTCGGACGGGATGGTATCGCGGACACGATCCATGGATTCCTCGGGCACGTTGATGGCGGCGTGGGGCACGGTGAGCGAGAGGACGAGGAAGAACGGGTCGTCGTTGCCGGCTTGCTCAGTGAGATAGGCGAGGGTTTTCCCGGTGTGGATGTCGAGGTCGTAATCGGAGCCGTGGTGCAGGTGGTTGTCGGGAAACATCACCTTGGTGGTGTTCTCATACATGAATCGCGGGTAGCGGTGGTGGCCATCGACGTGGTGGGTGGTGCCGAAGAAGTATTCGAATCCGTGCTCGGCGAGGGTTTCGGGCGTCTGTGTGTTGCCGGTGACGCAGGATTTCCCGATGAGGGCGGTGCGATAGCCGGCCTGCTTGAGCAGGGTGGCTACGGTGGTGTCGGTGGGCAGGAGTTTGAACTCGCCGTTGCCGCGCAGTGTGAGGTGGCCGGGGCGGCGACCGGTCATGAGCGAGTCGCGAGCGGGCGCGCAGACCGTGTTGCCGGAGTAGTGATCGGTGAAGCGGATGCCGTTTTCGGCGAGGGTGTCGATGGCGGGGGTTTCGAAATACGTTTGGCCGTAGGAGGATAGATCGCCATAGCCGAGGTCGTCGGCGAGGATGAAAAGGATGTTGGGTTTTCCGGCGATGGCGGAGCCGGCCAGCAGTGAGGCGAATAGCAGGGGTTTCATGAGGCGGTGGCGTGGGTTTGGCTTTCAGCCAGGGGTTTGGCGGCTGGGAACCGCCGGGTGGCGGAGGTGGGCAAACTGTAAAAAAATCGCCCGGTTACGCGAGGCTGTCGCGTCCGGGCTGGGTTTGAGAATGAAGATTTCCGCCGGAGTGCGCTTATTTGGTGGCACGGATCGGGGCGGGGGTGTGTTCCGGCGGCGCTGTGGCCTGCGGAATTTCCTGGAATGAGGGAAGCGAGCGAAGGCCGACCGGTTCGGTGTCGCTGGTGCAGCAGCATGATGCGATTGCGAATGTGAAGGCGGCGGCGGCGAGGGTTGTCAGAATGCGGGTCATGGTGATGCGGATGGGATTTTGGGAATGGATTGCCCGCATGACAGCGGCGCTGCCATGATTTTAGCGGAGCGTGTGATTGCGCGTAAAGCGCGAATCTCGCGGGTGGAGAATTATTTTTCCGCCGGGTTTCGGTCGTCAAGGCCGGTCGGGAGGGATACATTGAGGGCATGAGGATCGACCGATTGCGAATTGCGGATTCCGGCAGTCCGGCGGACGTGCTGGCATGGGAGGAGGGGGTGGAGTGGGAGCCGCCGGCGGGTGCGGTGGTGGTGGAAATGCGGGCCGCGCCGGTGAATCCGGCGGATTTGAACTGGATCGAGGGCTGCGGGGTGGTGGTGGATTCGCCGGTGGCGGATTTTTCGCCGGGCGACCTAGTGGTGCCGCTGGTGCGGGCGGGCACGTGGGCGAGCCACGTGGCGCTGGCGCCGGAGCGGCTGCTGAGGCTGCCGGACGGGATCGACGAGCGGCAGGCGGCGATGCTGAAGGTGAACCCGGCCACGGCGTGGCGGCTGCTGCACGGGTTCCGCGCGCCGGAGCCGGGCGGGTGGGTGGTGCAGAACGCGGGGAATTCCGGGGTGGGGAGGTGCGTGATCCAACTGGCGCGTGCGGCGGGCGTGCGGACGATCTCGATGGTGCGGAACCTGGAGCTGGCGGAGGAATTGCAGGCGCTCGGGGCGGATCATGTGCTGGCGGACGACGGCGACGCGCCGGAGGCGGCGCTGGAGATCATGGGCGGGCGGCGGGCGGCGCTGGCGTGCAACGCGGTGGGCGGCGAGAGCGCGCTGCGGCTGATGAACCTGCTGGCGGACGGCGCGACGCACGTGACCTACGGCGCGATGGCGCGCAGGCCGCTGAAGGTGCCGAACGGGATGTTGATTTTCCGGGACATCGCGGTGCGCGGATTGTGGGTGACGCGGTGGATCGAATCCGCCGGGGCGGACGAACTGCGCGAGGTGTATGGCGGGCTTGCGGCGCGGGTGGCGGAGGGCGGTCTGGAGCAGCCGGTTGATTCGTGTTACGCGCGGAAGGATTTCGCCGCGGCGATGGAACGGCAGCATGCGGAGGACCGGCGCGGGAAGGTGATGTTCGTTTCCGGCGGGTGACAACCGGGATCACTCCGGGCGGTTGCGCATGAAATCGGCGATCTGGTTGAAGAGCGCGTCGAGGAAATGGCGGGCGTGTGGAGGGACCCGGGTCTCGTCCATGGCCTCGCCCATGAGACTGAGCCAGCGGTCGCGCTCGGCGGCTCCGATGGAAAACGGCATGTGCCGCATGCGGAGGCGGGGGTGGCCACGCGTTTTGATGTAATCGTCGGACGCGCCGAGGCGGAAGAGCATGAATCCGGCGAGGCGTTCCTCGGCCCCCTCCCAGTCGTCCGCGGGGTACATCGGGCCGATGAGGTCGTCGTTGCGGACGCGGCGGTAGAACGCGGCGACCATGGCGCGGACGCCGGATTCGCCGATGGCGTCGAGAACGTCTTGTTCGGTGGGGAGCATGCGGCGATGTTGGGCTCGGGGAATCCGGATGTAAACCGGAAGGAGTTTACCCGCCGAGCGTGTGGATGGTGCCGTGGAGGGAGCGTTCGACGCGTTTGCCGCAGGTCGATTTGAATTCGAGGAGCAGTTCGTAGCTGTCGGTGGGGGCGAGGTCGGGAATTTCGACGGTGAGGGTGCGGTGATCTTCGCAGAGGGTGGTCTTGCCGACCGGGTGCTTCCTTTCATCGTGATGGCGCGATCCGTAGCGGCGGCTGCGGACGAGCTGCCAGGATCGGTAGGAGGCGGAGATTCCGGACGCCGCATCCACGGGATCGCTGAGGACGACGGTGAGAGCGCCGGGGGTGGCGCGAACCTCGAGCGGGACATGGGCGGGGGCTTCCGGATTGTGGCGGATGCGATGGAAACCGCCGGGGGCGGTGACGTTGGCAGCCCACGCGTAGAGGCCGGAGACGTATAGCGCGCCGTCGTTGGCGAAGCGGCCGCGCATGATGCCGGTCTCGAAGGCGGGCAGGGGGAGTTCGACGACGGCTCCCTGGAACACTCCGTTGACTTCCTCGTATGGCACGGCGAAGACGCGGCCGGTGCCGTAGCTGAGGTTGAGGAGTGTGCCGCCGGCGGGGCCCCACAGGTTTTCCGGCACGCGGACGAGTTCGGCGGGGCTGCGGTCTTTGGCGTTGGTGATCCAGACGACGGGTGGCTCCATGGCATCGTCGGACTCGTCGGTGATGTCGGTGTATGCCTGCATGTTGCCGTAGAATTTACCGGGACGGATGCGGTTGATGCGGTTTTTCGGGGTCCAGTATCCCTCCTGGTCGGTGACCCAGAGGGTGCCGTCGTCGTCGCGGAAGATGCCATTCGGGGCGCGGAATCCCTTGGCGATGATGTCGGTGGACAAGCCGTCGGCGCTGACCTTGAGGAGGGTGCCGTGGTGGGGGAAGAGGGCGTCCTGAGCGTGGCGGGCGGCCTTGGCGTAGTAGAAGTTGCCGTCCTCGTCGGTTTGCAGGCCCATGGTGAATTCGTGGAAACTTTCGCTGAGCTGGTGGTCGTTGTTGAAGTTGGCGATGAAGTCGAATTCGCCGTTACCGTTGAGGTCGTCGAGGCGGACGATCTGGTCGAGGCAGAGGACGTAAAGCGCGCCGTCGCGGTAGCGGACGCCGAGCGGCTGGAAGAGACCGGTGGCAACGCGCCGCCAGGTGAGAGTGGCGGGTGCGGGTTCCTTGACGCCCTCGACGATCCAGACGTCGCCGTTCCAGGTGGCGACGGCGGCGGATTTGCCGTCGGGTGCGATATCGAATCCACCGGGCCGCATCCAACTGTTCCAAGGGTTGTTATCGGGGAGCGGGAAGGTATCGGCTTCGAATGGGCCATCGGCCTGGCTGGTGACGGAGGTGGTGGTGATTTCGGCGTCCCACCGGGGCGGGCCGCCTTGGGTTTTTGCGGCGAGATCGCGGACGGGAGGGAGGATCAGGTTTTCCAATGTGTCCGGACCGGCGGTGATGAGGAGGCGGGTGCGGGTTTCAGGGGCGAGGGTGGCGACCCAGAAGCCGTCGGATTTTTCCAGTGTGCCGTCTCCCTCGATGGCGGCGTATTGGTCGGCGGGGGCGACGCGGAGTTTGAGCGGCCGGTCTCCCGCGCCGATTTCCAGAGTGCGGGTGAAGACGGGGGTGCCCTCGTGCTCGATGAAGCCGGGGGATTCGAGAACGCGGGTGCCGCCGACGGTGGCGGCGATGACGGGGATGTCGTGGCCGTGTTTGTAGAGTCCCTCGTAGCGGAGCCAGTCACCGGGGACGGGGCCGTAGGGGACGCCGTTGCGTCCGATCGGGCGCGGGTCGTCCCATGAGCCGTCGGGCGATGCCCAACCGGGTGAGATGGGCTGGATGAGGTGGTTCTCGCCGGTGAGGCGGACGTGGGTGCCGTGGCTGCCATCGAAGGCGATGTTGCGCCAGTCGATGAAGTCTCCGGTGGTGGCGGCGGCGAGGGTGAGGGTGTCGTGGTCGTAGATCATCCACGCGCGGCCCTGGCTGACGCCGCCTTCGCCGGGGTCGAGCCGGATGGCGATGCCTTTGCGGGCGATGTGGTCGGGTGCGATCCCGAAGGTCCAGAACATGGCGGGGCCGAAGTCCATCTGGCGGTATGGATCGACCGGGCGCATGGATTTTTCGGGTGGGGCGGTGACTTTGCCCAGGGGGAGACCGTCGAGGTAGGCGTCGTCGATTTCGGTGAGTTGACCGGGGTTGCGGCGGCGAAGGAAGTGCCCGCGGATGTATTGGATGACGGCGTAGTGCTCGTAGGTGGTGAGCCAGGGTTGGGCGACCATCTGGCCGTAGCCGTCCCTCTGGGTGAGGAACATGGAGAGCGGGTCGGCTCCGTTTTGGAACTCGCCTTCGGCGAAGTCGAGGGCGGTGGGCAGGGAACCGGGCTGGTTGAGGGTGCCGTGGCAGACACGGCAGTCGCGCTCGTAGATGGTGCGTCCGTGCCGCATGGACTCGCGGTTCCACCGGCGGATGATCTCGGCGTGGCCGGTGGCTTCGATCGGCTGCACCCACGCGGTGAAGGCGGCGTTTTCCGGGAGGATGACCGGGCGCTCCGGCGCGGGGCCGGGATGTGATTCGGGACCGCGGACGAGATCATCGCCGGTCCAGTGGCGGAGGACGATTTTTTCTTCGTCATCCTCGTCGTGTTCGACGGCGATGTCGTGGCGGATGTCTGCGGCGAGCGGGATTTCGATGCCGGGGGCGACGCGGACCTTGCCGCCGGTATCGTGGAATTCGACGCGCAGGCGGTAATCGCGGGGGATTTCCGCGTCGGCGTCCCAGGCGGTGGCATTGCGCGGCATGGCGTGTGCCGTGCCGGCGAGAAGAAGGATCAAGAGGATAAACCGCATCGATGGCAGCTTGATACGGCGGACGCGCGGGATTTCTATGGAATTTCCCGGGGTTTTTTCGCCGCACGCGTGGTGGGAGCGTGATTCGCGGCCGTCGCGTGTTCAGAGTGCGGCGATGGCGTCCATGATGCGGTTGGCGAGGGCGGCGTAGCCGTCCTTGCCGGAAGCGGCCTTGAGTTCCTCTGGGGTGAGGCGGATGGGCGGGCCGACGGTGACGGTGATGCGGGAGAAGCGGATGCGGGCGCTGCCGCGCGGCAGGGCCTCGAAGGCTCCGTGGATGCGGACCGGCTGGATGACGGCCCCGGATTTGGCGGCGATGAGGCCGATGCCGGGGGCGGCGGTGCCGAGCGAGCCGTCGAACGAGCGCGCGCCCTCGGGGAAGACGAGCACGCGGTTGCCCTCGCGCAGTTTGCGGATGATGGACTTGAGGCTGCGCATGTCCGGATTGTCCTGATCGACGGGGATGGCGTTCCACTGGTTGTAGAGCCATTTGAAGAAGCCGCGGAAGAGGCTTTTGCGGGCGAGGAAGACCATCTCGGTCTTGTAGAGGTTGCCGACGAGCGGCGGGTCGAGGTAGCTCTGGTGGTTCGAGGCGACGAGCACGGGGCCCTCGGTGACAAGGTTTGCGCCGCCGATGACGCGCAGGCCGAAGACGGTGCGGAACGCGGAGCCGAAAAGCAGCCAGCCAAGCCAGTAGATGGTTCGCATGGTACGGGTGTGGGTGATTCTCAGGGTTCGACCGGTTGGTTCCAGCCCTGTTGTTTGAGGATGTCAATGGCGGCTTGGACGCCGGATTCGATGGTGTGGGCGGAATTGTCGAGCACGGCGGCTCCGGGGGCGACGACGAGGGGGGCGGTCTTGCGCTTGGAGTCGGCGGCGTCGCGGGTGGAGACCGAGTCGATCTCGCCCATGGCGCGGCGGCGTTTGGCGCGGACGGCCTCGTCGGCTGTGACGTAGATTTTGAACGGGGTGTCAGGGAAGACGACGGAGCCGATGTCGCGCCCTTCCATGACCACGGAGGTGCGGGCGAGGTAGTCGCGCTGGAGGGCGACGAGGCGCTCGCGGACCTCGGGGATGGCGGCGACGGTGGAGACGGCGGAGTTGACGGCCTCGGCGCGGAGGGCCTCGTCGCCGGGGTGGCGGCCGTCGATGAGGATGGTGGACGAGCTGCCGTCGCTGCCGCAGGTGATTTCGAGGGAATCGAGCATGCGGACGACGGCCGGGGCGTCGGCGGGATCGATGCCGCGGTTGATGGCGGCCCAGGTGACGGCGCGGTACATGGCTCCTGAATTGACCATGACGAGGCCGAGGCGGCGGGCGAGTTCACGGGCGAGGGTGCTTTTGCCGGAGGCGGCGGGTCCGTCGATGGCGATGGCGTGGTGTGTGGGCGGCGGCGTCATGCGGGTGTCCGGGTGGGGAGCTGGTATGCGGCGGGGTCGGTGAGGTGGTTTTGTACGGCGGCGAGGTGGGCGGCGAAGCCGGGGTATGAGGTGTGGATGCAGTCGGTGCCGGTGACGGTGGTTTCGCCATCGGCGAAGAGGCCGGCGATGGCGAAGGCCATGGCGATGCGGTGGTCGCCGTGGCTGTCGATGGCGGCGGCCCGGAGTGGCGCTCCACCGCGGATCTCCATGCCGTCGTTGAATTCGGTGACGTCGGTGCCCATGAGGCGGAGGTTTTCCACGACGGTGGAGATGCGGTCGGTTTCCTTGACGCGGAGTTCGGCAGCGTTGCGGATGGTGGTGGTGCCGGTGGCGAGGGCTGCGGCGACGGCGATGACGGGGATTTCGTCGATGAGGTTGGGGATTTCGCGGAGCCGGAGGTCGGTGCCCCGGAGGGAAGCGCCGCGGATTTCGATGTCGCCGATGGGTTCGCCGTGAGTGGTGTGGGCGTGCTCCTGGATGGCGGCTCCCATGCGGGCGAGGACGTTGAGGATGGCCGTGCGGGTGGGGTTGAGGCCTACGTTGGTGACGCGCAGGGCGGCTCCGGGGATGGCGGCGGCGGCGACGAGCCAGAAGGCGGCGCTCGAGATGTCGCCTGGGACGGTGAGGTCGCAGGCGGCGGGGACGCGGCCGCCGTCGATGTGGATGGCGTGGCCGTCGCGGACGGCCGGGATGCCAAAGGTTTCGAAGAGCCGCTCAGTGTGGTCGCGCGTTTCGGCGGGCTGGATGGCGGTGGTGCGGCCGTCTGCGAAGAGGCCGGCGAGGAGCACGGTGCTTTTGACCTGCGCGCTGGCGACGGGGAGCGTGTAGCTGACGGGGCGCAGGGTGGCGGGGTGGATGTGGAGCGGGGCGCAGCCGGGTTTTTCGCCGCGGGTTTCGATGCGGGCGCCCATTTTGCCGAGCGGGGTCGTGATGCGGCCCATCGGGCGGGAGGAGAGCGAGGCGTCGCCGAAGAGGGAGGACTCGAACGGCTGGCCGGCGAGGACTCCGGCGAGCAGGCGCATGCCGGTGCCGGAGTTGCCGCAATCGACGGGTTCGGCGGGCGGTTGCAGCTTCATGGCGCGGCCCTCGATGCGGAGGTCGAGCGGGCCGTGACCGTCGAGCTCGCGGAGGATTTCGACGCCTGCACCGAGCGCGCGCATGGTGTTGAGGGTGTTCACGCAGTCCTCGCTGGGCAGGAAGTTGCGGATGGTGGTGGTGCCTTTGGCTAGGCCGCCGAGGATGGCGGCGCGGTGGGAGATGCTTTTGTCCCCCGGTACGCCGAAGGCGGCGTCGAGGGTGCGGATGGGGCGGACCTGGAGCTGTGACATGCGGGAAAAATGCGGGATGGATGGCGGCTGGCGGCGCACTCTCAGTCGGCGATGCGGGCGGCGGCCCGCAGTTTTGCGGCGTGCCCGAGCCATTTGCGCACGGCTTCTTGATCCCCGGCTTCGAGCAAGGCAAGGATTTCGGTGAGGTCGGCGAGGGTTTCGCGCACCGGGTCGAGCAGTGCGGCGCGGTTTTCGGTGAGGATTTCGGCCCACATGGCGGGATCCCCGCCGGCTACGCGGGTGGTGTCCCGGAGTCCGCCGCCGCCGTAGGCTCCCTTTTCGGGTTGGCACAGCGCGACGCGGGCGGCGCTGGCGGCGATGACGTGTGGGAGGTGGCTGATGCGGGCGACGAGCGCGTCGTGGGCCGAGGCATCCATCCACGAGGTGCGGCAACCGAGGGAACGCCAGAACGCCTCGAGGCGGGCGGCTGCAGACGGCGGCGCGCCGCCGTCGTTGGTGAGGATGCAGGCGGCGTTTTCCATAAGCCCGGGTCTGGCGGCCTCGATGCCCTTGCGTTCGGAGCCGGCCATCGGGTGGCTGCCGATGAAACGGCCTTCGCGCCCGAGCATGAGCGGGTCGAGATCGCGGTGGGGGGTGGATTTGACGCTGCCGACGTCGGTGACGGTGCAGGCTCCGGGCAGGCCGGCGTCGATGGCGGCGGCAAGCAGGCCGGGCATGGCCCCGACGGGGACGCAGAGAATGCACAGGTCCGCGCCGGCGACGCTCCGGCCGAGGGCGTCATGAGCTCGGTGGATGCCGAGTTCGCGGGCGCGGGCGGCGGTTTCAGGGCGGCGCGCCCAGAGGCGGATATCGGGCGCGGTTGGGAGTGCCTGGGCGGCGAGCGCGATGGAACCGCCGAGCAGGCCGCCGCCGAGAACCGCGATGCGTTGGAAATCTGACTGCATGGTGGAAACAAAACGACCGGACCCGCTGCACGCAGGGCCCGGTCGGGCGGGAGTCATGCGGGATGCGGCAGGCCTGAACAACCGGCCGCAACCGGTCACGGGACGCGGAAGTATTTTTTCTCCGAAGGCGGGAAGGTCGGATCTTGGACCAAGGTGCCGCTGGGTATGTCACGCACATCGACAACCTTGTTGTTGTATGGGCTGAAGACGAAACCTTCTTTACCGGGCACCGGAGTGGCGAAGTCGTAATCTTCGCGCCGGACGGGTTCGGGTGTGTCCGGGGTTTCGGGTGTTTCGCGCTGTGCGGTGGTTTCCGTGGTCTCGGAGGCCTGCTCCTGGCTGGCCTGTTGTTCTCTTTGTTCGCGTTCGCGGCGTTCGGCCTGCTCGCGCATGCGTTCACGCTGTTCCTCGATACTGCGCTGCTGTTGCGCGGGTGTGACGGTTTGATCGGGGGCCTGGCGTTGTTGCTGGCGCGGCGTGTCGGGAACCGGGTAGCAGGAAGCCAACAAGGCGATGCCGGCTGCGACGCATGGCAGGTAGGTCGGAAATTTCATGATGTTTCGGCTGGCGTGGATGAGCGTGTTGTTTTGTGCGACGCGGACTCCGCGTGGCGGTGCTTATACTTGAATGTGTCGTGGAATGCGTCAAGCAGGCTATTTGCCATTACCAATTCAGCGCAGCGAGTTGAGGAAATCGTCTGCCGATTGGCGGTGTGCGTCCTGTTTTTCGGATGACATGCGTGTCCAGTTTCGGGCCATCATGGAAAGGCGCGGATTGCGGGTGAAGAAGTCATTGTGGTCGGCGATGAACGTCCAGAAGAGCCCGTCCCAGGTGGCGCACCACGGGGCTTTCGGTTCGTCGGACATCTTGAGGATGTAATTCGACCCGGAGATGTAGGGTTTGGTGGTGAAAGTGCCGCCGTCGGCGAACTGTGACATCCCATACACGTTGGGGACCATGACCCAGTCGTAGGCATCGATGAAGAGTTCCATGAACCAGCGGTAGATGTCGTCGGGCCGGATGCGGCAGAGCAGCATGAAGTTGCCGAGGACCATGAGGCGCTCGATATGGTGGCACCATCCCTCGCGCAGGACCTGGCGAATGACGCGGTCGATGGGCGGGATGCCGGTGGTGGCGTCGTAGAAGGCGGCGGGCATGGGGCGGTTGTGCTTCCAGAAGTTGCCGTTGCGGATGGTGGTGCCGCGATGGCGGTAGATGCCGGCCATGAACTCGCGCCATCCAATGATCTGGCGGACGAAGCCTTCGAGCGAGTTGAGCGGGACGGAGGATCTTTTGCCGGCGGCGCGGATTGCGGCGTCGATAACGGCCTGCGGGTCGAGCAGGCCGATATTCAGCATCGGGGACAAGGCGGAATGGTTGATGAACGCGTGGTCGCGCGAGATCGCGTCCTCGTAGATTCCGAATTCCCCGAAGCGTTCGGCGAGGAATTCATTGAGCCAAGCTTCGGCATCGTCGTGCGTGACGGCCCAGCGGAATTCACCGGTCTCGCCCGGGTGGTCAGGGAATTTCGATTCGACGTGCCCGACCGCGCGTTCAACCCATTCGTTCGACGGAGCGGCGGGCGGGGATGGGACGGATGCGTTTTTCGGCAGCTTGCGCCGGTTTTCCGTGTCGTAGGACCATTTGCCACCGGTGGGTACGCCGTCCTTTTCGATGAGGATGTCCATCCGGAGTCGTTGTTTCTGGTAGAATTTCGCCATGAACGGTTTCCCGCGTCCGCCGATGTGGGATTCGAGAAAATCCTCCGGGGTGAGGAAATTCGGTGAAGGGTGGCGGTTGAGGGTGATGCCGCGGCTCTCGGCAAGGCTAGTGAGGCGCCGATGGACGATGTCGTCGGCGGGATCGCAATAGTCGATGGTTTTCACTCCGGAAGGGATGACATCGTCGAGCCAGGCGGCACCATCGATGCCGGTTCCTCCCGGATTTTCGATGACGCTGGCTTTGGAAAGGCCGTCGGCGTAGGCGGCCATGGAAGCGCGGTGAAGCACGAGTTTCTGCTTGTGCATCGGCATCGGCCAGCGGGCATCGTTGCCAAAGAACATGGGATCCTCGAGCAGCAGACAACGGCGTGACCGCGTGATCGCGGGGTGTTCCCTGAAAAGCTGGTGGGGGTAAACAAGGGAAACTCGCATGGGGTCTTCCGAGAGGGTTGGGTTTTCCCGTCAGAACGTGCGAAGGCTGGACAGTCCGCCGTCCGCACGAACGACCTGGCCGGTGATGAACGCAGCCTCGGCAGAGAGGAGGAATGCGGCGAGGGCGGCGGTTTCCCGTGCCGATCCGACGCGCTGGAGCGGGTGGCGTTTCGCGGATGCCTCGCGTTTGGCATCATTGCTCAGCAGGCTCTCCGCAAGCGGGGTGTCGGTGAGCGAGGGTGCGATGGCGTTGACCCGGATTTTAGGGGCGAGTTCGGCGGCGAGCGAGCGGGTGAGACCTTCGACCGCTCCTTTGGCCGAGGCGATTGAGGCGTGAAAAGGCATCCCCTGCGCAACAGCGACGGTGGAGAACATGACGATGGACGCATTTCCGGATGCCTTCAAAGCGGGCAGGGCCTGCTGGATGACCATGGCCGCGCCCAAGCAGTTGATCTGCAGGTCGCGCATGAAATCCTCGGCGGACAAACGGTGGAACGGCTTGAGGGTAATGGAACCGGGGCAATAGACCAGGCCTTCGAGAGATTCCGGAAGGTCGAGCGATGGAGGATTGTCGGCATCGAATGGCTGGGTCGGCACGCTGAGCTGGTCGAGCGGTTCGGGGTGTCGCGCGGCGGCTGTGACGCGTGCACCCTTGTCCATGAGCATTTTTGTGAGTTCAAGGCCGATGCCCGAATTGCCGCCGATGATCAGATAATTCCCTTGCATGGCGCGACATTCCGCCGCCCGACGGGGGCGTCAAACGAAAGTTCGCGGCAATGGTAGTGCCAGTTCGACACGACATGCTTGCAAAATGATCCGCAGGGCTGCAATTTCGCTGCGTATTGGACACCGTGTCCGTGCGGACGTCCGGAAAAAGACCCAGTTTCACAAAGCCATGCCTCTCGTCACCGAAAAAGAACTGCCCGCCAATCTCAAGAAATACTGGCTCAAGGCTATCACCGCCATCGAGTCCAACAATCCGGGATACGCCATGCCGTTGATCCAGCCCATCCTCGCCGAGTTTCCCGAGTTCCTGGAAGGTCGGAAAGTATTGAGGAAATGCCAGCTTCAGGTCGCCGGCGGTGAGAAGAAGCGCGGATTGTTCGGCATGAAGACGCCGGGCATGGCGGCGATGAAGCTACAGTCCCAGGCGAAAAAGGATCCGGCGGCCACCCTGCCGTTGATCGAGAAGGAGCTGGACAAGGATCCCGCCAATGATTCCCTGAACGACCTGCTCCATGAGGTGTGTCTGAAGCTCGGTTTCATGGAGACCGCTGCCTTCGCTTTGGAGACGGTGCGGCAGACCAATCCCCAAAACCTCAAGCTGCTGCACAAGCTCGCGGAGTTCTATCTCAATAACGACGATCCGGAAAAGGCCTACGACACATTCAACTTCATCATCAAGCACCATCCCACGGACGGCAAAGCGCTCAAGGGAGCCAAGGACGCCTCGGCCCGCGCCTCGATGCAGAAACAGAAATGGGATGAAAACTCGGACATGCGGTCGCTACTGCGTAACAAGGAGGAGTCCGAGGCGCTCGAGAAAGCCTCGCGGACCGGCCTCACGCGTGAGCAGCTTGAGGAGCGGCGCGACGCGGTGATCGAAAAATACAATGCCGACCCGAACCATCTCGGCACGGCCAAGGAACTGGCGTTGCTTTACGAGCAACTGGAGGACTGGCACAACGCCCACACGTTTTACGAGTGGGCGCACAGCCTGAGCAATGGCGATGTCGCGCTGGCGACCAAGGCCGCGGAAATCAAGGACCGCGCGCTTGAGGCGGACCTGACCAATCTGGAGGCGGCGGTGGCCGCCGATCCCGACAACGAGGAACTCAAGGCCCAGCTCGATGCCCGCCGCCAGGACCGGCTCAAGGAGCAGGTTGCCGAGGCAAAGCAGCGGGTGGACCAGAACCCGACCGATCCCCAATTGCGCTACGACCTGGGTCGCGCGCTGTATAACGCCGGCGATCACTCGGCGGCCATCCCGCATCTCCAGCAGGCCACCCGCAACCCGCACATCCGCACCAAGGTGCTGTTGTTGCTGGCCCGCGCGTTCAAGGCGAAATCGATGTTCGACCTTGCGATCAAACAGCTCACCGATGCCCTTGCCGACCTCAGCACGATGGACGGCACCAAAAAAGAAATCCTCTATGAAAAAGGCATGACGCACGACGAGATGGGGGACAAGGACGCCGCGCTCGATTGCTTCAAGCAGATCTACGAGGTGGACTACGGGTACCGCGATGTCGCTCAGCGCGTCGAATCCTCTTACAGCTGACCGATTTTTTTAACGCAATCATGACTCTTCAAGATCTTCAGCGGCTGCACGCGCTTCCGCTCTTCGAGTTGCTCAAACAAGCCCGCGAGACCCACGAGCGGCACTGGCCCGCAGGCGAAGTGCAGTTGTGCACGCTTTTGTCGATCAAGACCGGTGGATGTTCGGAAGATTGTTCATACTGCGCGCAGTCGGCCAGATACAACAGCGGCGTGGAGGCCGGGCGCCTGATGGAACGGGAGGCGGTCATGGAACGCGCGCTGGCGGCCAGTAAGAACGGGTCCACCCGATTCTGCATGGGCGCGGCCTGGCGCGGCGTGCGCGGCGGCACACGGCGCTTCGAGCAGGTGCTCGACATTGTGCGCGACGTGTCCTCGCTCGGCATGGAGGTCTGCGTGACGCTTGGCGAGCTCGGCCCCGAGGAAGCCCGGAGGCTTCGCGAGGCGGGAGTGACCGCATACAACCACAACCTGGATACCTCGCCCGAACATTACCCGAACATCGTCACCACCCACACATATGACGACCGCCTGCGAACGATTCGCAACGTCCAGGACGCCGGCATGTCGGTTTGCTGTGGCGGCATTCTGGGTCTGGGCGAGACGACGATGGACCGCCTGCGGCTGCTTGAGATCCTCGCGAACTTCAATCCGCCGCCCGAATCCGTTCCGATCAACTCGCTGATGCCGATGCCCGGCACACCGCTGGCGGAAAACCAAGCGCTCGATCCCTTCGAGCTGGTGCGCATGATCGCGCTGGCCCGCATCGCCATCCCGGGCGCCAAGGTGCGTCTGTCCGCCGGGCGCACCCGTTTGTCCGATGAGACCCAGGCGCTCTGTTTCTTCGCCGGGGCGAACTCGATATTCTACGGTGAAAAATTGCTCACCGCGAAAAATCCCGCCGTTGAGAAGGACCGGAAGCTGCTTGCGAGTTTGGGACTGCGGACTCAGGCGCCGAATCCGGGCATGGAAGCGCCGGAGGCGGATCCCGGGCGCCCCGCCGGGCCGGCCTTTGCCGAGGCCTGTGGTGCTTCCGCATGATCGGAACCGAGCCGCGGCAGGTTGCTCCGGGCACCGTCGCGTCGATTAAGTTGGCAATCCGGCGTCGCCCGCCCTACGCTTGCCGCGACATGAGTCATTGTGGACCGAAAATGAAGATGGATCCGTCGCTGCACCGCGACAGGAAGCCCGATTGGATCAAAGTGAGGCTGCCGAACAACCCGGAGTTCTGGTCAACCAAATCCCTCATCACGGATTTGAAGCTGGTGACCGTTTGTGAGGAGGCACAATGCCCGAATCGCTGGGAGTGCTGGAGCCAGGGCACCGCAACATTCATGATCGCGGGTGAGAAATGCACGCGTGCCTGTGGATTCTGCGCGGTGAAGACGGCCAAGCCGGACGCGCTGGAAGAGGACGAGCCGCAACGTGTCGCCGAAGCGACACGGCGCATGGGGCTCAAGCACGTCGTGATCACCGCGGTCGCCCGTGACGACCTGAAAGATGGCGGAGCCGAGCATTTCAAACACACCATCGAAGCCGTCCGATCAGCCAACCCGGGCATCATCATCGAGGTGTTGGTGCCCGATTTCAACGACCGCGATTGGGCCTTGGAGATGGTGATGCGCGCGCGCCCGCACATTTTCAATCACAACCTGGAGACGGTCGAACGCTTGACGCCGCTGGTGCGCTCGCGGGCGAAATACCAGCGCAGCCTGACCGTGCTGCGCAAGGCCAAGGCGATGGTAGGCGGCATGGTGGCCTCCAAAAGTGGAATCATGCTCGGCTTGGGCGAACGCCGCGACGAAGTCCTGCGGGCGATGGATGACCTGTTGGAGCACGATGTGACCGTCCTCACACTTGGCCAATATCTGCGCCCGACGCCGCGGCATCTTCCGGTGGTGGAATACATCCGCCCGGAAATGTTTGAAGATTACAAGGAAGTCGCGATTGCCAAAGGATTCAAGCACGTCGCAAGCGGGCCATTGGTACGCAGTTCGTATCATGCCGCGGATTTCCGTCCGGAGCTGGACATCATTGAGGCGGTCGAGACCGCGTTGCGGGAGGACCGTGGCATCGAGGTTGGTCCGGAACACCTGCGGTTGCCCGAGCCGAAGAAAGGCATCCTCACAGCCGGAGTGTGAACTCTGGCGCGCAAGCGAATCGCCCGAGGCCTGTCGAATCATGAGATACTGGCTGATCAAATCCGAGCCCGATGTTTTCTCGATCACCGACCTTGAAAAGGCCGGCCGTGAACCATGGACGGGGGTGCGCAACTATCAGGCGCGCAACTTCATGTGGCGCGAGATGCGCGAGGGCGAGCCGACGTTGTTCTATCACTCGAATGCCAAGCCACCGGGCGTGGCGGGCATCGCGCGTGTGGCCGGCGAGTCCTACCCGGATCCCACCCAGTTCGACCCTGCCTCGGAATATTTCGATCCGAAAGCCAGTGAGGACAAACCCCGCTGGTGGCTCGTCGATTTCGACTTCGTGGCGGCATTCGATCAACTGGTGCCGCTGGCCACCCTGAAATCGGATCCTCATCTGGCCGACATGATGGTGTGCCGGAAAGGCACGCGGCTTTCAATCACGCCTGTCGAGGCCGCGCACTTCAAATACGTGTGCGGGCTGGCGGGCTTCCAACCACCGGACTGAGCCGTCATGCCGGAATCACAAAATCCATCCGAGCCGGAAACGGGAGAGGGTCAAATGCCGAGCTCCCGCGAATGGCGTGATTGGCTCGATGAATTCGGCCCCCGCCTGCTGCTTTTCGCAAGGCAGCAGACGCGCACTCACGAGGATGCCGAAGACATTCTCCAGGAGGCCCTCGTCAAGCTCGTGGATAAATTGCGCGCCGACGAGTTCGTAGGTGGCCGCGAATCGTGGATGCCCTATCTCTACACCACCCTGCGGCGTCTGGCGATCGACCTTTCGCGCCGCGACGACCGCCGCAAGCGGCGGGAGGATACCAGCAGCGCGGACAGCGAGGTTGAGCGCGATGGGGCGTATCACCCATGGTTCGAGGGCGATGCGTCGGATGACGAGACGCTCGTTCAACTCGAGCGCGCGCTCCGGGAAATTCCCGAGAAATTCGCCGAGGTGATCGTAATGAAGATCTGGGGGGAGCGCACATTTGCAGAAATCGGTGAGGCACTGGACATTTCGCAAAACACTGCGGCGTCCCGGTATCGCTATGGACTTGAAGCTTTGAAGCGCCAGTTGGGAAGCGCATTGCGGCGCGGCGATCTAGCCATTGAGCCATGAGACTCCCGATTCAGTGCTTAGTTTCCCAAAGCCGAACCCCGAACCGCGAACCTCAATAGAACGACTTTTCCATGAGCCACGATGACGCCACCTACGAAGACGCGTTGTGCCGGATCCGACCGTGCCGCCTCGACGCACCCCTTACCCGTCGATTGATGGTCGCCATCGAGGACGCATCGGCAACGGATCGCGAAATGGACCACGCCTTCGAGGCATCCATCGCGGTGGCGAAACCAGCGGCTCTGCCGGCTGGCCTAAAGTCGCGCCTCTCCGCGCTTGCCGATCCCGTTGTTGGATCGATGCCGACTGCCGAACCGGCCCGGGTGATGCCCATCCGGCGCTACGCGGCGGCGGCTGCCGTGGCCGCGGTCGGCGCCGCCCTCGCGTTGTTTGCACCGATCGGTGGTGATGACGGCAGGGCACAACTCACAGGCGCGAATGGGGATATGACGGATGACACGGCCTTGTCCTCAATTGCGGTGGATGCAACCCGAGTGGACCCCGGCCCGGCGATGGATCCGCGTTCGTTCGTGCCAGCGGCCTATCAGCGCGGCCTGAGCGATGCGCGTGACGAAGGAGTCGTCTGGAGGGACAATGCCGCGCATCGGGTGTTGCGCATTGTTTACATGGACACGATCACCCTGCGGAATGAAGCCGGTGAGACCGTTGAGGTCGAGCAGCCCCGCGTGGAGTATATCGTGGTCCCGAAAAAAGTGGACTGATTCTCAGCCGCGGCACATATCGCAGTGACATCGTCAAACAATCGGGGCCGCGGGTTTCGCTCCATCAATGAAATCCTATCTTGATTGAGACCCATGAAAATCCGACTCACCCATATGGCATATCTCACGGCATTCTTCGCAATGCCGGCGTCCCAAGCCTTCCAGGCACCGGCGGATGACGCGCCGCCCCCTCCTCCTGTTCAAGCCGGCGAAGCGGCACCTTCGGACCAAGTTGAACGAGACATGCCCGAGGCCGATCCGGCAGTCGGCGAACAAGCCGGTTACCTCGGCATCAATGTTTCCGGTATTCCGGACATGCTTGGCGTGCACATAGATGTCCCTGCAGGGCAGGGCGTGCTCGTTCGGGTCGTTGCTCCGGATAGTGCGGCTGACGAGGCCGGGATGCGCGTTCACGATGTGATTCTCAAGGTGGCGGGTGAGGCTGTCGCCAGCCATCAGGATGTTTCGCGAATCGTCGCCGGCCACCAGGCTGGAGAGACTGTTGAACTCGAATTCCTTCGCAAAGGCGAGAGGCAGGTTGTCGAGGCTGTGCTCGATGCCAGGCCCGCAGCCCCGATGGCCGCGCAGCCGCGCGGACGCGACGCTCACGGCCTCGGGATGAACGAAATGTTTTTCGAAGATCTGCCGCAAGACCAAGCAGCCAGGATCCGCGATATGGTTGAGCGCAACCTGCGCGCACTCCGCGAACCGGGCGGCCTCATGGAGGACGAACTGTTCAATGACGCCTTCCGCGGGATGCAGGACCAGATGCGTCAACTGCTTGAGGATCCCGAGCAATTTGCCCCACTCGATGGGGATGGGCGAGGTTTCGGCAACATCCGCATGAACGCGGGCACCACCGTCCGGCTGATGGATGCCGAGGGAAGCGTCGAACTCAAGGCAGTCGAGGATAGCAAGGAGGTTACCGTACGCGATCTGGACAACGAAATCATCTGGACTGGCCCGTGGGATACCGACCAAGACAAGGCCGCCGCCCCAGATGACGTCCGCGAGCGTATCGAACGCCTCAACATCGAGCGATTCCAAGGCGGTAATGGTCTGAGGTTGCAATTTTTCGGGGATCGTTGATCAAAAGGGGCGCATCCGAAAGGCTTTGGCGCCCCGACAAGATGATCCTCAAGCCACGCTGCAACGCCAAGGCGACCCGCGACCCGGACGGATTCCGCTCCGCGCTCGGCCGTTGGTTCCTCAACCACGGCCGGGATCTTCCGTGGCGTCGCATTCGGGATCCCTATGGGGTGCTCGTCTCCGAGATCATGCTGCAGCAGACGCAGGTGGCCACCGTGCTGGCCGGGGGGTATTATACCCGGTTTCTGGAAAAATTCCCTACGGTGGAAGTCCTTGCAGCCGCTGGCGACGACGAGTTGCTCAAGGCATGGGAAGGGCTCGGCTATTACCGGCGCGCGCGCTTGCTGAGAGATGCCGCGCGGGTCGTGATTGAGCGTCACGGCGGTCTTTTCCCCTCTGACACTGACGCGCTGCTCTCACTGCCGGGCGTTGGGCACTACACTGCCGGAGCACTTCGTGCGTTTGCATTCGACCTGCCGGCCGTTCTGGTTGATGGCAATATAGCCCGCGTCATAGCCCGGCTCAGCGATTGCCGCAATCCGATCGATACCGCGGCGGGGCGGAAAGCCGTCTGGCGTGTCGCCGGGAAACTCGCATGCCCGGAGCATTCGCGGACACACCATTCGACCTTGATGGAACTCGGCCAGCTCGTCTGCCGACCCGGAGTGCCTGATTGTCCTTCCTGCCCGGTTGCCGGTTGGTGCGCCACTCGGACGCCGGAAAAACTCCCGGTCAAACGTGGCAGGGTGGCTCTCACCGCGGTCGAAGAGCGCGTCATTTTCGCCACCGATGCGTGCGGCCGCGTCCTGCTTCATCGCGAGGACGGGAGCCGCCGCAACGGGCTTTGGAAGCTGCCACCGCTATCCGACGGCGGCATGCTCGCGCCGTGGCCCGTTATCGAGAGCGAGCAATACACCATCACACGCTACAAGGTCTCCCTCGCGGTGTATGACGCGCGCCGTTCGCGCCGCCGCATCAAGACCGCTGCGAACGAAAAATGGTTCGCGCCCGGCGAGATCGCCTCGATCGCCATGCCCTCGCCATACCGTCGAGTCATTACGAGATTGTTGGAATCCGCCGACAAATCCATGTGACGAACGTGCGCCGCTGTGCTTGCATCAACACATCACGCCAGATCATGCGTCATTTGCTTCATTGGGCCATCCTCGCTATCCTGTGCTTCGTCACAGCGGCATGCACCGTCACGCCGCCACCGCCGGACCCGACGGTTCCGGGAAGAATGGCGCGCCAGATCATGCTCGAGCGGGTCAGCGCCGTCATTGTAACCACGCGGGATGATGTGGACCGCTGGGTAGGCAACCAGTTCTCCGGTCCCGGCGAACCCGGCGACGCCGACGGTGGTTCCGCCGCACCGGTTAGCCCGGACGGGTATTTCCTCACTGCCGACCATGTGCTCGCCAATGCGGACGGGCGCAACATTTTCGTCCTATACGGTCGCGGCGGCAGGTTGGCGACCCACAAAGCGCGCGTCGTCTGGCAGTCGCCGGGGGCGGATCTCGCACTGATCCACATCGACACGGCCACTCCTTATTATTACCGCTGGACCGATCCGGGTCGTTGGCTCAGCGCCGGCCACCACGTGATCCACGGGGGCATTGCCACCGGTTTCAAGGCTCCCGTGGGCAGGCTCCGCACCTCGCTCGCTCCCGAAACCCGGTTCACCGGCTCCCGCCGGTTCAGAATCGACATCCCGCTCGAACCCGGCGACAGCGGTGGTCCGGTCCTTGATGCATACGGCGGCCTCGTGGGTATCAACTCCGCCGTCGAGTTCATCGTTCCGATGGAAACCGCCATTTTTGTTGATTCCGAGGGCAACCGTCCCTCCATTCGGCAGATCGAGGCCGTGATGCGGCGCGACCGGCAGGCGCGAAACATCCGCCGCTGACACGCGTAATCCTTTTCGACAGCCAAATGTTCCGCGTCCCGCAAAGCCTTCTTGTCCTGCCGCTGCTCGTGTTCGCCGGTTGCACGCCGATTACAGACAGCGTCCTCACCCGCGTCGAAGCACGGGTCGCGCACGACCAGATGATGTATGTGCGGCATTCGCCGCCGACCTTCGGTTACCAGCGGTTGATCACGATGATGCGCGACTACCCCGACCTGGCCGCATTCGTCAGCCAGCGCGGACTGCCGGATTTCCTGGCGGAGACGGGCGACCGCTCTCAGCGATACATGATCCTCTACTACCTCTCCAAGCGCCAGGCCTTCGCCTGTCGAACGATTTCCAGCCGTTCCGACGCCGTTGAATTCGCCGGTCCATATCCAATAACCGACCGCGAATATGAAACACTCAATGAAATCCGCCTGCGCTCCGCGGTGCCCTAACTGCCGTATGCCGGGTTGAACCCGCATGAAAAATCCCGGAAGAGTCCTGCTGTCATGCGGTTGGTCCGCAAAGCCGACAGGAGCCTGGTCTTGCCTCAAAACAGTGAGGCCATAACCGGAACGCTGGTGTTGCCGAGAAGGAGGAAGGCGTTGTCGTTGTTGCGCCAAGTGGCGGCGGCCCAGTCGTCATACTGGGCGAAGATGGCCTCGCGGCGGCGGGGCAGTTCGCAGCGAATGTCGTCAGCGCGGAAGATGACGAGGTGGACCATGCCGTCTTCACCATATTCGTAGCAGACGACCGCTCCACGGCGGCCGTCGATGATGATTTCGCGGCAACCGAGGCCGTCGATTTCCCGGAGTGCGGGCGGGATGCAACTGGGGCAGGGGAGTCCTCTTTCCTCGAGATGACGGATAATTTCGCGGTGCGAGGCGCGACCGGTATCGAGCGTGAATTCCTCGTGATCCCCCAGGATGTCGAGGAATCCCGCGCGAACGAGAGAAACAGGCATCGGGTCATGGCCTGCGTCCTCAATGGTGTGGGACTCTGCGGGTGTGCTGTTGGCGTTGTTTTGCCAGACATCACGCGGCATGGCGAATGCGACCGCAACGGCAGCTGCGGCGGCGGTGGGGATGGCGTATTTCTTCCACGTGGTGGCTGCCCGGCCTGGACCGGGTTCGCTGGCACGCATCACGGCGAGGATCTTTTTGCGCAGGCCAGCGGGCGGGTTGATACTGGAGAGGGCGAGAGACCACGTCTCGTCCTCCGGAGATTCGGCGGGCGGCATGTCCCCGCGCTGCCAGGCGAGGGTATCGAGGATTTCGTTACGCAGGTTTTCGGGGATTTCGATCCTACGGAGGGCCTCCGAGAAAGCGGCGTCGGTCGCGCGCTCGCGGGCGAGCCAGCCAGCCAGTTCGTGGTCCTCGGCGGCGAGCTGAAGCGCGCTTTCCAGATCCGGGTCGCGCGCTTCGTCGGCGCACGGGTGCAGACTGCTGAGGATGAATTTGGCGTGTTCTTTATCCATGATGGTTTTTCCGGAGTTTTCCGGGTTCGAGTCGGAGGATGTTCCGTGGGGCGGCGGAGGGCGCGCGGACGATCCTGCGGCGCAGGATCTCCTTGCCGCGCGAGATGCGCGACATCACGGTGCCGATGGGGATTTCGAGGATCTCGGCGATGTCCTTGTAGCTGTGTTGTTTCAGGTAGAAGAGTGTGAGTGGCGCGCGAAACATTTCGTCGAGGCGGCCGAGTTGTTCGAGGGCGTGCTGGCCATCGAGCCGGCGGTCGCCGGTTTCCTCGTCGGCCTGCGTGTTTTCAATGGCGGCTTCGGCCGCGTCCTGGTCGCTGGTGAAACGCGAGGCACGGCGGCGGTGTGCGAGGAATTCACGGTGCAGGGTGGTGAAGAGCCAGGATTTTGCTTTGGACGGATCGCGGAGCTGCCCGCCCTTCGATGCCCAGATGCAGAATGTTTCCTGGACGAGGTCCGCTGCACGGTCCGGATTCCGGGTGAGCGACAGCGCGAAGCGGTAGAGGGCTTCGTAGTGGTCGTCCACCAGCTTTTGGAAATCAATCATCCGTGGTCATGCGAGTTCCAGATCGGCCGGGTTATTCCCGGAAACCGGAGGATTCGCGGTTGCGGTGCCATTTGCGGATGGCGCGTTCGAGTTCGCGTTCAGTCGCAGGGTCGCGGCGTTCGCGCGAGTAACGGACGCGATAATGGTATCCGGTGAGGCGTTCGGCGAACGGCGGGCGCTCCGGCCCGTCCAGACGGCGGATTTGTTCCCGCAGGGTTTCGCCGGGGTGATGCGGCGGGCAGGCGGCGAGCCATGCGTCGAGATAGCCTTCAGCAGCGTTGCCCCGACTACCGGATGATGCCGCCCGGTAGGCTGAATGTGTGCTGTGACCACGAACGCGGATTCTGAGCACGGCGAGGACTGGCAGGCCGAGGATGCCGAGCAGCCATGCGGCGGCGTGATCAATGCGGCTGGTGTCGATGGCTTCCGCATCATAGACGAATTCCTCCTCGGGGTCGGGCGGAGTTTCGTCAGCCGGGGCGACGCGTGCGCGGGTGCCGTCGATGCCGGACGGAGGGGTGGCGTCCATGACGACCCACCCGTATTCGGGCAGGTGAATCTCCGTCCAGGCGTGGGCCTCGCGCGAGCGGAAGACCATCAGGCTGGAGGACTGATACCATGAACCGCCGGCCCATCCGTAGGCGATGCGGGATGGCAGGCCCAGTGCACGCGTCATGAAGGTGGCGGTGATGGCGAAGTGTTCGCAATGGCCCGCGCGTTCGGCGAAGAGAAAGTTCTCGAGCGGGTCGAGATCGCCGGGATTGAAGGTTTGTAGCGAGTAATCGTATGCATTGCGGAGCCATTCCTCCAAGCGGGCGAGCGAACCGGCGGTCGGGATTTCTCCGGCGATTTCCCGGGCCTGAGTGGCGAGGTGGGTGGAGACGCGTTCGTTTTCCGGGAGATCGAGCAAGCGGGAGGGGGTGCCGTCACGCACGGGAAATACAGTATCCGGCGGCAGATCGGACAAGGTCAGCGGGCGGGACCTCGCGCGGTAGCGGTATCCGATTCCGGTTCCGGACGGGTCGGGGAGAATGGTGAATCCGTCAGCGGCCGGATCGAGGGATGTGAGTTCCACCGATTCGACACCCTGCAGCGCGGTGAGGAGGTTTTGCCCCGCCGCACTGGCGCCGTGGAACACCTCGTGGGAAACCAATGGGAAGCGGGTGCGTGAGTCGGGTGTGGTGAAACTTGTGGTTTTTTCCCTGATCACGGGCGGAGGCTCTGGCGAGGCATTCGGAACGGTCCACCTGCCCCGCTCGTATTTTGAGAGTGCGAACGCGCTGAGATAGGCCTGGCTTTCCAGCACAACGGCGGCATCCTCCGGGGTATCGAAGCGGAGGAAAACCTCTGGACGGTTGCCCGGGCGGAGATTGGTTTGCCGGGGGAGCGCGCGCGACCGGCGGTCGCTCCACAGCCAGTTTCCCTCGCGGGTGGTTTCCGCAGCAGCGGGCTCCAGTTCCGCACGTTTTTCCGCCACCGCGGGGCGCAGCCACGGTTCGGCGGCCAGTCCGACGCGCTCGACGGCGCGCGGGGCGGCTCCGAGCAGCCAGAGGAATGCGGCGAGGATAACGAGCCGGACGCCCGCCGTGGCGGCTTGATCGATCCGGTTGCGCGTTCGGCGGCAGGCGGCTACCGGGCCAGGCATGATACGGCCGCCCGCAGTGAACGCAAGGATGCCGAGCACGAGCACGGCCAGTGCCATAAACCCGCGCGCGGCGAGCGGCAGCGCGTCGAGAGGTCCGGCCGGCAGGGCGTTGCTCATGAGAGTGTATGCGGCGACGAGCGCGGAGGCCAGGCAGAGGATTTTAATGAGAAAGAACATTGGCAGTGGAATTAGAATTTTGTGATCACCGGCGGGCGGACGGCGTGTGGAAGATGAGCGATCCAGTATTCCGGCGGCATGTCGGAAAGCAGGATCACGGTTTCCTCATCAGTGGCGATGCGGGTGAGTGCCTGGTGGAGTTCGTGGGCCTCCGTGGACGCGCATCGGCTGGCGCGTGCAAGTTGCTCGCGGCATCGGATGATGCCGGCGCGGGTGTGTGCGGGGCGTACCTCCCAGGCGTCGAAGTCCGCGGTGAGCCGGGCGTGGATGCCGAGTGCGTGGAGGCGTTCGAGCCAGCCACTGGTGAGTTCAAGCGTGCGCTCGAAGCGATCCGGCCGGATCAATGCGCCGCCACCGGCGTGGGAGTGGACGACCAGCAGGCAGTGGCGGGGGAGAAATCCGGGTGGATCGTTCTCGCGCACTACGGGCTCGGCGCCACGGGCGATGGAGCGCATGGTGGCAGGCCATGCAATGCGGCGAGGATTGTCGCCAGCGCGCCATACCCGCAGCCCGCGCAGGTCACCGTCGAGACCGCCGGGTGTGGCGCCGACGAGCGGGGTGGCGTCCATCCGCACGCCATGGCCTGGTGAATCGCGCGGCACGCGTGGCCTCGGCAGCACGATCATGGGGTGCTCGCGCGTGGCCGACGCGTGGAAGGAAAACAGGCCCAGTGGAAACGCAGAGTGAAGCTTGAGACCGATCCCTCCACCGTCCGTCCGCATGGTGGGGGTGGCGCGACCGTCGAAATCCACGGCGGACCCGGCGGCGATCCATGGCGTGTGGAAACGGGTGACGGCTCCACCCGGCAAGGTGACGGAGCAAGAGATACGCACTGCATCGAGCAACCGGCGGGTGTTGGTCAGGGTGATGCGCAGTGGGTATGCGAGGCCGGAGGTGGCGCGGTGAGGTGCCTCGATATTGACGGCGAGCCGGCGCAGGTTTGCCGTGCCCAGAAGCCGCCCGAGCACGAGCAGGGCGATTCCGGCGACGCCGAGCGCGCCGAGCACGCCGTCGATCCGCCAGATCCCCGCGAGGATCATCGCGGGCGATAGGATGGCCAACCATCGCGCCCGCGCCGTGGCGCGGCATTCGATCCGGGCAGGCATCAAGATTCGCATTACACAATGATGACACCGATGGTGCGCCGTGTCATGCCTCCGATTCGTGCCAATTGACTTCGACCGCGTCGGCCCAAAGCGATTCAAGCCCGTAAAAATCCCGTGTTTTGGCGTGCATCACGTGGACCATGACGTCGATGAAATCCAGCACCACCCAGCGCGCCTCCGGGTTTCCCTCCTTGTTGACCGGGCGGGTGCCATGTTCATCGCGGATGTGGCGCGAGATTTCTCGCAGGACGGCCCGGAGGTGGGGCATGGACGATGCGGAGCACACGATCATGTAATCGGTGATGCTGGAGATCCGGCTGATGTCCCAGACGCGAATGTCCTCGGCTTGGATCTCTTCGGCGGCCCTGGCACATGCGAGCGCGAGCGCCCTGCCGACGATTTCATGCTTGGATTTGATGTCGATTTCCATTCGGGATCGGCATTCTGGCATTTTGCAGGCTTGGCGGCAATCCCGGAAAAGATCAGGAAAAGCGGCGGAAACCAAAACGCAAAACAGGCGCAAAAAAAAGAGGCGACCCGATAGCACATCCCCGGGAAAAACCCAAAAACCCTAAGGGACGTTCAGTCGGGTCGCCTTGTCTTGCGACGCCGGGAAACAACACCGCAAATGCGGGGTTGGCAAGGGGTATTTTGAAAAATTCACGATTTTTTTCTTCATCGTGTCCATTCTGCGGATATCCGCGCGGATTCTCCTTTTTTCTGTGGATGGGCGGCGAATGCGCGTTAAGTTCGGCGGTCCCGGAAAAGGATCCGGGTCGTCAATTCATCCATTCGCATCATCCATGAATCTCACACTGAAAGTATGGCGTCAGTCCGGGCCAAATGCCCGGGGAAGCATTGAAACCCATGAAGCCCGCGATATCCCCGAAGAGGCGTCATTTCTCGAAATGCTGGACATCGTCAACGAGCGAATCGTCGAGGAGGGCGGAGAGCCGATTCATTTCGATCATGACTGCCGCGAGGGCATCTGCGGCGTTTGCTCGTTGACGATCAATGGAGTGCCTCACGGGAAGGATCGCGGAGTGACGACGTGCCAGGTCCACATGCGCAAGTTCAAGGACGGCGACACAATCTGGATTGAGCCGTTCCGGGCGAATCCGTTCCCGGTGATCCGCGACCTGATTGTGGACCGCGGTGCATTCGACCGGATCGTGGCCGCGGGCGGATACGTGGACGTGCGCACCGGCGCGGCTGTGGACGCCAACGCGATCCCGATTCCGAAGGATGACGCGGAAAACTCGTTTGACGCGGCCGCCTGCATTGGATGCGGCGCGTGCGTGGCATCCTGCAAAAATGCCTCGGCCATGCTTTTCGTGGCTGCGAAGGTCTCGCACCTCGGTCACCTGCCGCAGGGGCAGCCGGAGCGCAACAAGCGTGTGCTGGCGATGGTGCGGCAGATGGACGACGAGGGATTCGGCAACTGCACCAACCAATACGAGTGCGAGGCCGCCTGCCCGAAGGAAATCAGCGTGGATCACATCGCAAGGATGAACCGCGACTACGCGAAGGCCGTGGTTGCCGAGCAATTCTCATGAACCCGAAACCCGCGAATTCCGATGAAAACCACCCCGATGATTTTTGCGTCCGCCCTTCTGTGGTGCGGCGTGGTTTCCTGCGGAGCGGGTGAAAACGAAGCACCTGTCATGGAAGTCCTGTCCGAAGCCCCCGAGGAACCCGCCGGAAAAGTCGAACTCACCGACGAGGAATGGCGCGAACGCCTGACGCCCGAGCAATACCGGATCCTCAGGCAGGCCGGCACCGAGCGTCCGAACGGGCAGGTTTACCGCGAATTCAAGGCCCAGGGCGAGGGATCCTACCACTGCGCCGGCTGCAACGCGCTGCTCTTCACCTCGGACCAGAAGTTCGACTCCGGCTGCGGCTGGCCGTCGTTCTACGATCCTGCGGATGCGGAAAACGTGGTGCGGAAAATCGACCTCTCGCTCGGCATGAGGCGCATCGAGGTGGTGTGCGCGGTGTGCGACGGACACCTCGGCCACGTGTTCGAGGGCGAGGGATTCGACACGCCGACCGACAAACGCTATTGCATCAATGGCGTGGGGTTGCGCTTTGTCCCCGCGGGTGAGGGCGAGGATAATGCGGCCGAAGAGGAGGCAACGGAGGCCGAAGATTCCGAGCGGGAATAAAAAAACAACCGCGGCTGGATTTGGCTTGTGCCCTGGGATGTGGGGCGGCGTGACACGTCTGACGCGCGGTAGCGGTTTTGCTTTCCTTCGGGCGGGGGATCGGACAGTCTCCGCGCCCCCGAATCACGATCATGTCCGAGACCCGCAAGCCATTTCCGTTCCACGAGTTCGAGCCCGCCTGGCAGGCGCGCTGGGATGCCGAGAAGACATTCCGCACGCCCGGGCCGGGCGACGAGGGATTTGATCCGGCCAAGCCGAAATACTACGTGCTCGACATGTTTCCGTATCCGAGCGGAGCGGGCCTGCACGTGGGGCATCCGGAAGGCTACACGGCGACGGACATCATCGGGCGCTACAAGCGCATGAACGGCTTCAACGTGCTGCACCCGATGGGCTACGACTCGTTCGGGCTGCCGGCGGAGCAATATGCGATCAAGACCGGGCAGCACCCGGCGGTTACCACGGCGGAGAACATTGAGACGTTCCGCCGCCAGCTTAAGGCCCTGGGTTTCGGTTACGATTGGGACCGGGAGATCGCAACGACCGATCCGGGCTACGTGCGCTGGACGCAGTGGATTTTCCTGCAGATTTACCAATCGTATTTCTGCGGGGAAACGAACCGGGCGCGCCCGGTTTCGGAGTTGGAGGCAAAAGGCTGGACGCGCGAGGAAATCGACAACGTCCGTCTCGCATACGTCGCAGACACCCCGGTGTGGTGGTCACCCGACCTCGGTACCGTGCTCGCCAACGAGGAAGTCGAGGAGTGGAAGGCGAAGGGGCACACGGTCGAGCGGCGTCCGCTGCGCCAGTGGATGCTGCGCATCACGAAATACGCCCAGCGCCTGATCGACGAACTCGACGGGCTGGATTGGCCGGAGGGCATCAAGCTGCTGCAGAAGAACTGGATCGGGCGCTCGGAGGGCGCGACCGTCCGATTTCAAATTTCAAATTTCGAATCTCAAATCGAAGTTTTCACCACCCGGCCCGACACGTTGTTCGGGGCGACCTACATGGTGCTCGCGCCGGAGCATCCGCTGGTCGAGCGGATCACCACGGAGGACCGGATGGCGGAGGTGGAGGCCTACCGGAAAACCTGCGCCACCAAGTCCGACCTGGATCGTGGCGACCTGAACAAGGACAAGACCGGCGTTTTCATTGGCGCGCATGCGGTGAATCCGGTGAATGGTGCGGAAATCCCCATCTGGATCGCGGATTACGTGATGATGGGCTACGGCACCGGCGCGATCATGGCGGTGCCGGCGCATGACGAGAGGGATTTCGAGTTCGCAACGAAGTTCGAGCTGCCGATTGTGCAGGTGGTGCAGCCTGGAGAAGATGTCGATTGGCGGGGTTTCACCGATTATGGCACCGCAGTGAACTCCGATTTCCTCGACGGCCTGCCCACTTCCGAAGCCAAGGCGAAGATGATCGGATGGCTGGAGGCGAACGGGAAGGGGAAGGGGAGGATCCAATACAAGCTGCGCGACTGGTTGTTCTCGCGGCAGCGCTACTGGGGCGAGCCGTTTCCGATCGTTTGGAAGGACGGCCGCCACGAGGCGATTCCGGAGGGCGAGCTGCCGCTGCTCGCGCCGCCGCTCGAGGATTACAAGCCGAGCGGTTCGCCCGAGCCGATCCTCAGCAAGGCGAAGGACTGGGTGGAACTGCCGGATGGATCGCTGCGGGAGACCAACACGATGCCGCAATGGGCCGGGTCGTGCTGGTATTACCTGCGATATTGCGATCCTATGAACGAGGAGCGGTTTGTCTCAAAAGAGGCGGAGAAATACTGGCAGAACGTGAACCTCTATGTCGGCGGCACCGAGCACGCGGTGCTGCACCTCCTTTACGCGCGGTTCTGGCACAAGGTGTTGTTCGACCTCGGCCACGTATCGACGCGCGAGCCGTTCCAAAAGCTCGTCAACCAGGGGCTGATCCTCGGGGAGGACGGCCAGAAGATGTCGAAGTCGCGCGGCAACGTGGTGAACCCGGATGACGTGATCCGCGAATACGGCGCGGACGCGCTGCGGCTTTACGAGATGTTCATGGGGCCGCTGGAACAGGTGAAACCCTGGCAGATGAAAGGCGTGGAGGGCGTCTCCCGGTTTCTCGCGCGCGTCTGGCGCGTCGCCCTCGACGAGGGGGCGGACGGCTCATACGCCATTTCGCCGAAGCTGCGGGACGAGCCGTGCGCGGACGCGGAGCTGCGCCGCGTGGTGCATGAAACGATCAAAAAGGTGGGCGAGGACATCGAAAAGCTGAGCTTCAACACCGCGATCTCGCAGATGATGATCTGCACCAACGCGTTCACGCAGGCGCAAGTGGTGCCTCGCGGTGAGTTCGTCGATTTCCTTAAGCTGCTCAACCCGTTCGCGCCGCACCTGACGGAGGAAATCCACGCCCGCGTCGGAGGTGAGGGCATGCTCTCGGAAATGGCGTGGCCGGACTACGATCCGGCGGCGCTGGTGCGCAACGAGATCGAATTCATCATCCAGGTGAACGGCAAGCTGCGCGAGCGCTTGAAGCTGGGCAGGGACTCCGGCGAGGAGGAGGTGAAGGCGGCCGCGCTGGCGAGTGCGAAGGTCGCGGAATTCATCGAGGGCAAAACCATCCGCAAGATCGTCTTTGTGCCGGGGAAACTGATGAACCTGGTGGCCAACTGAATCCATCGCAATCATGGAGGCGCTCGCGGACAATCTGCTATCCCCGGTGGTGCTGTGTTTCGCGCTTGGCATCGCCGCGCGGCTGCTCCGCAGCGACCTGTCGATCCCGGAGCCGGTCTATCAGGGGCTTTCGATCTACCTGTTGCTGGCGATCGGTCTGAAGGGCGGCTCGGCGCTGGCGGTGGCCAGCCCGGCGGAGGTCGCGCTGCCCGCTGCGATGACGCTGCTGGCGGGCGTGCTCACGCCGGTCTCCGCGTTCTATATCATGCGCCGGTTCGGGCGGCTTGACGCGACGGATTCCGCGGCGGTCGCGGCGCATTACGGATCGGTCTCGGTGGTTACTTTCCTTGCGGCGGGCGAGGCGGTGCGGCGGGCGGGCCACGCGGGCGAGGATTTCCTGCCCGCTCTGGTGGCGGTGCTTGAGGTGCCGGGGATCATCGTGGCGCTGCTGTTCGCGGGGTCGCAGGCGTCGGGGAGCTGGAAGCGCGCGCTACATGAGGTGGCCACCGGCAAGAGCATTGTGCTGCTGGCGGGCGGATTGCTGATCGGCATGGTGGCGGGGCCGGGACGCCTCGAAGGGGTGCAGCCGTTCTTCACTTCCGCGTTCCAAGGGGCGCTTTGCCTGTTCATGATTGAGCTGGGTCTGGCCACCGGGCGGCGGCTGCGCGACCTGCGCCACACCGGTGCCCGGCTGGTGGTGCTGGGCTGCCTGCTGCCGCTGTTCCACGGCGCGCTCGGCGTGGTGATGGGCACGCTGGCCGGGCTATCGACGGGCGGGGCGGCGGTGTTCGGCGCGATGGTGGGCAGCGCCTCCTACATCGCGGCTCCGGCGGCGGTGCGTGTGGCCTTGCCGAAGGCGAACCCGGCGTGTTATCTCACCCTCGCGCTGGGCGTGACGTTTCCGTTCAACCTCGCGATCGGGGTGCCCTTGTTCCTCAAGCTTGCCTCACTGCTTCAGAATTCATAAACCCATGACGACCCTGCAGAAGCTGACCATGGTGGGCGAGCGCCTGCTGCGCGACCAACTGCTCGACGTGCTCCGCAGGCACGGCGTTTCGGGCTGGACGATCACGCTCGCGGAGGGCGAGGGATCGCGCGGCGTGCGCGCGAGCGAATGGGCCGGGCGCAACGTGCAGATCGACACGCTCGTCTCCCGTGAAACCGCCGACGCCATTCTTGAGGAGGTCTCGGAAAGATTCTTCGAGGACTGGGCGCTCATCGCATACACCGTGGAGGCGCGCGTCCTGCGGGGGGATAAATACCTTTCCTAGACTGAAGTTCGGGTTAGCGGCGTTTCATGCCGACGACGAGTACGAGCACACCGACCCCGAGCAAGCCCCACGCTGCCGCGGGCGGCACGTTGTGGCGTTTCTCGACATCGGCCTCCAACTGGAGTGGCCCGACATCAATCAGCTTCTCGCGTTCGGTGGTGGTGAAACCGCCGTAAGCGAGGAAAAACGCGCCCGCGGCGATCATGACGATTCCGGTCAATCCAATCAGGTTCATGCCGTATCGTCCGACCTGGGGCACGATGAATCCAGCCCGGAATCGCGCAATTTGGATTATCCGGTATGGATTTTCCGGCTGCCGGATGGCGCGAACCGGGTTATGAACGTGGCATGGACAAGCATGTGATGATCACCGGCTGCACACGCGGGTTGGGACTGGCGATGGCCCGGGCGTTCGCGGCCAGGGGCTGGCGGGTATCCGGATGCGGGACAAAGCCCGGGGGTGTGGCCCGGTTGGTGGAGGAACTGGATAGTATCGGAGGCGGACACATCATCCGCCCCTGTGATGTGACGCGCGGTGAGGACGTGGAGGCCATGGCTGGGGAAATCCTCGCCACCGCGGGACCGCCTGATCTGTTGGTAAACAACGCGGCCCTCATCAACGCGAACGCGCCGCTGTGGGAAGTGCCGCCGGAGGAATTCTCGAAAGTGATCGATGTGAACCTGAAGGGGATCCACCTCGTGCTGCGCGCGTTCCTGCCCGCGATGATCGGGCGCGGGTGCGGCGTGGTGGTGAATTTCTCCTCGGGCTGGGGGCGGTCCGTCTCGCCGGAGGTCGCGACGTATTGCTGCACGAAGTGGGGTGTGGAGGGCCTCACCAAGGCGCTGGCGCTGGAGCTGCCCGACGGGATGGCGTCGGTTGCGCTGAATCCGGGCGTCATCGACACGGACATGCTGCGAAGCGCGTTCGGCCCGGCTTCAGCAGATCATCCCGGTCCCGCGTCCTGGGCGGAACGCGCGGTGCCGTTTCTCGAATCCCTCGGGCCGGGGGACAACGGCGGGTCGTTGAGCGTGAATTGAGCTGATGAATGGACCTGAAAAAATTGAGTCGATTTGATGCTTCCGGGGTTTGATCAATGGTATTTTTGAATGATGAATCTTGGAATCATGAGAACCGCGCTGGTGGCATGGTTGGCTGGCGGCATGATTGTATCGACGCTGGCGGGGGATTCCGGGCCGGAGCTTGCGATCCGTTTCGAGGATGATGCGGGCGCGCGGATGGCGGTGGTGGGGTTTGACCGGAGCGAGGGCCGTGAGACATTTTTCCAGGAATCGCCGGATTTATCGGGATGGAGGTATCTTGACCGGTTTTGGACAGCGGGTGGCGGTGGGGTGGAAATATCTTTGCCGATGGAAACGGCCCCGCGGTTTTTCCGCGTGGCCACTTTCACGGAACCGGTCCACGAGTGGGTGACGGCGGAGGCGCAGACCGAGTTGGCCGGGTATCGCATTTTTCACAGTGCGGCGCTAGGCCGCCCGACGAGTTATCATGTGTCCCTGCCGCCGGCCTATGCGTCGGATGATGAGCGGGAGTTTCCGGTGCTTTACTGGCTGCATGGGTCCGGTGCGGGAATCCTGGGTGTGGGACCGGTCAGCCGCTTTTTGCGCAATGCGATGGATGCCGGTCTGATTCCGCAGATGATCCTCGTTTTCCCGAACGGGCTGCCAAACGGCATGTGGTGCGACTCGAAGGACGGCTCCACTCCGATCGAGTCGATTCTGATGGAGGATCTGATCCCGCACGTGGATCGCACTTACCGGACGCTGGCCACGCGGGACGGACGGTTGATCGAGGGCTTCAGCATGGGCGGCTATGGGGCGGGGCGGCTGGGGTTGAAACATGCGGAGCATTTCCGTGGGTTTTCCATGTTTGGCGCGGGGCCGATGCAACTGGATTTTCTGACGACCGAGTCCGTGATTGTCCCTTTGCCGAAGCGGCAGGAGATTTTCGAGGAGGTCTATGGCGGGGACATGGACTACTACGAATCGCTGCATCCATGGCGGCTTGCGGAACAGCATGCGGATGGCCTGCCGGACGACTTCCGGATCCGTGTCATGGTCGGTACCGAGGACTTGATGTTGGCGAACAACCGTTTGTTTCACGCCCATTTGAATGATCTGGAGATCCGGCACGAATATCGCGAACTCGAAGGAATCGGACACCAGCCGTTGCAGTCATTGATGGCCGTCGGGTCGGGGAATTGGGCGTTTTACCGGGAGATTTTCGGGGGTGCGGAGTAAGGTCGGTTCAAACGGGTGGGGGATGACTTTGTGGATGTGCTCAGCCGACCAGGACGAGTATCCCGGTGGCGATGAACACGAGCGTCAAAAGGAGTGAGAAGACGAGGCCGGCGTAATAGAGGAGGTCGCGCAGCGGCTTGGCGGGCCGTCCCTTGAGCAGCAGGACCGCGAATGTAGAGTTCCGCGAGTGGTCCGAGGAAATAGGCGAGGCAAGCGCACCGGATCAAGACGACGCCGGCACCCAGACCCTGGCGCCCGCGCTTCGCGGACCCGGCTCGGGGAAGAATCCTTCGAGATTGCGGCGCGGCTCGAGGTCGGCGATGGCATCGACTGCCTTGGACCAGCGCCAGCGGAAGCCGGCGTCGCGCAGGCGCAGCGGGGCGGCCCAGCGGCTTTTGAGCACCAGCTCCGGCTCGGTACGCATGAACCAGGCGCCGATGGCCAGCATCCAGCGCGCGGCGGGCAGCCCGAGCGGCATGCCGACCGCGTCGCGGAAATTACGCATCCATTCGCGGTTGGTCGGGAAGTCGGGTGCGGTCACATTAACGCAGCCGTCGAGGAATCCGTCTTGTATGATGAAATCGATGGCGCGCAGGAAATCCTCCATGTGGATCCAGCTCACGCGCTGGCCGCCACGACCCATCGCGCCGCCAAGTCCGAAGGCGCAGAGTTTTCGCAGCACGTCGTAAACGCTGCCTTCCTCGTTCGCCAGCACCATGCCGGTGCGCAGCGCCACTTTCCGTGTGGCGGCGGGCGTGGGGCAGCCGAAGAACGCATCCTCCCAAGCCTGGGCAACGTCGCAGGAAAACCCGCTGCCGGGCACGCCTTGCCAATCGTCCTGCGGGCCGTCCTCCGCGTGGCGATACCACGTGGCGGTGGACGAGTTCAGCCACACTTTCGGCGGGATGCGGCACGCAGCCACCGCCTCGCCCACGGCGCGGGTGCTGGCGACGCGCGAGTCGAGGATCTGCCTGCGGTTTTCCCTGTTGTAGCGGCAATTCACGCTGCGGCCGGCGAGATTGATGACGGCTTCCGCACCCTCGAGAGCGAGCGCCCACGGGCCTTGGCTCACGCCGTCCCACGGCAGGAACATGCCGTCGCCCGACCATCCCTCGCGGTTGCGTGCGATGGCCACGACCTCCCGCCCGCGCCGGGTGAAATAGCGGCTAAGGTAGCGACCGAGAAAGCCGTTGGCTCCGAAAATGACAATCGTCTGGTTCATGGGTTGATGGATGGTTCGGGTTATTTGATGAGTTTTGCTGCCACCTGCATGGCCATGCCGTGTTTCATGGCGGCCACCTTGTCGGACATCGTCGAGGCGAAGCCGACGAATTCGCGCAGCGCCCGCATCTGGCTGTGAAAAGCTTTGCCTTCCGGAGAGGTGATGCCCCGGCTGGCTTCCTCGCACTTGTTGAGGATGGCCAGCGCCGGATCGATCTCGCGGCGTTTCCGCTCGCGTGCCACAATGGTGAAGATTTTCCAGACGTCCTTTTCGGCTTCGAAATACTCCCGGCGCTCGCCTTTCCGCACAACCACGCGGACAAGTCCCCAGGCGACGAGTTCCTTGAGATTCGTGTGCGCGTTGCCGCGACTCACTGCGAGAGACTCCATCACCTCGTCAGTACACATCGGCTCGACCGCCGTCATCAACAGCGCGTGGATCTGCGCCATGGTCCGATTGATGCCCCACTGGGTGCCAAGGGCACCCCATTGGCTGATGAATTCATCGCGCGCATGGCTCAGGGAATCTTGCTGTGCTTGGTGGGCTCTGCTGTTCATTACTTTCAGATATTACTGAAAGTATGGAAACGCAAGTAGATTCGGAAATTTTTTTTGCAACGATCCGGCGCATTTCCCATCCATGCGGTGTGAATGGTGAAGCGGGCGTATCAGGGGGGCAACAATGGCATGGCGGACCACGGTTACCGTGCCCATGCCGCTTATTGCCTCAGACGATGCTGGAATTCCCATCCGTGATAGGTGTGTGAGTGGCGGGCCGGCCGACCATGCCAGCAACTGCACGAATGACCCCGCCTTGAAAGGCGGGGTCATTGGATATCCGGTGGTTTCGATGCATCCGCGTATCGAAGCCGAGGCGGCTGCCGCCCGGATTTTCGTTCTGGCTACACCATCAGCGGAAGCTCATCAGGGCTGTTCTTCGAAGAGTTCCGGGAGGCGTTTGCGAATGAATGCCTGGTCATCCTCGGAAAGCTCGGTTAGGGCCGTCGGCACGTCCTGCGGCCGGGTGCCCTTTTGGTTGAGCACGTTCATCAGGCTCCAATTGCGCGAGTGTTGGCCGGGTTCAGGGTCGGCAGGTTCTTTGGCGGGCAGGTCGTAGCGTGTGAAATCGATGACTTTTTCCGGGCCGTCTTCCTTCCAGTCGCGCAGCATGGCGAGTCGGAAATCCTGGTTCATGAACCACCGGATCTCCTTGTTCTCCTCGGAAGCGCGGATGCCATTGCCACGGTGCACAAACCGGTAGTCGATTTCGTCGTTGTTCGGGAAATGCTCGCGCCAGAGTTCTCCGAACTCGCCCTGGGTGACAAGGTGCGCGTCCGGCCAACGCTCGCGGATCCCGGTGAGCCACAGGTGGAGGCCCTCCATGCCGTTGCGGTCGCCGTATCCGTAGATCTTGCGGGCTTCGACAAGGCTCATTTCCCAACCCACGGTCACCCAGGCAAAGCCGTTGCGCTCGAAGCCGTCGTCGAAATGCGTGGCGGTGGTCGTCATCATCGAGTGCAATCCGCGCTCGGTTCCCATGTCGAGGAGGGTCTCGATCGGTCCCACGCCCTGGCGGCTGCGCCAGCGCTCGCCATCGACGATCCGCGCTCCGGGAATGCGGGCGCAGAGGAAATCAACCGTCCAGCCGTCGAGGTTGACGATATCGATGAAGTCTTCCTCGCTCTGGGCCGGTTTGCAGTGGTGTTCGCGCGAAGGGTAGTAGGGATAGGCGAGCGATCCCTCGCCGTCGCCATTGTCCACGGCATACTGGCTCCAGATGGTGCCCTGAGCGACGTGGATGCCCTCCTCTTCCGCCAGGTATCGCAGGCTGTCGGCGGAGAGGAATCCGGCAACGACGCTATTCGGCCGGTATCCGTCGCCGACGATTTCGGAAACCCGTTTGAGCCCCTCGTGGAGGTCGAGGTTCACCTGCTCGCGGCTGTTGTACATTGGCGCGAAATACGCGCCGGGGATGTATGTGATCTCATCGCCGAATTGATGGTGGTAGCCGACGATGAGATCCCTCAGTTCCTGGTATTGTTCGCGTTCGTCGTGAAGCGCCTGCCAACTGAACGCCCAGGTGATGCGGCCTCCGGGCCATGCCTTTTCGATGGCCTCGCGGAATACGCGCGCGTCCTCGGGCCTGTGAACGCTCGATTCGTCGGGCCCGTGGAAGACCTCGCGGCTCACCTCGATCTGGTGGACCCGCACGATGGTGTTGAACGTGAGGAACCGGTTGCCCATGAGTTGGTCCGGGGCTGCGGGGCGGGCGGCGGTCTCCGCCACGGCCGCGCCACTGGTGGCGAGGGCGGCGGCACCGAGGCAGAGGTTGCGGATGTTTTGTATGATCGGCTTGTTCATCGGTTTCGGGTATGTGGTTTTCCGTTTGGTCTGTTTCAAGGGATGTGAGTTGGTTTCGGCATCATGGTTCGAGCATGCCCAAAATGCCCGCACCCATCGCATCGCCGATCAGGAAGAAGCTTTCGGCATTGTTGTTCCAATGGCTGCCATCGTTGACAGGCGATACCGAACCCTCCCGCCAGAACGGGCGGGTGTCGGCGGTGAATACGGTGCCGGCGAATGCGGGATACAGTTCGGGATCCGCAACCGCGAGCTGTGCGGCGACCAGTGTGGCGCGCGGACCGGGTTGGTCGGAGCCGCCGTGGCCGGTCGCGCCGATCGAGATCGGCAGGTCCGGGTTGTCGAATTCCTCCCGGAGGTCGTTGATGAGGTCCACGAGGTTCGCTTCGTATTCATCGGCGGGTGGCTGGTTTAGGCTGTCATTCCATCCCTGGTGCCAGCCGAAGCCGGCAATGTGATAGCCAAGGCCGTCCCACTCCGGGAATTCGGACGACAGATTGTGGAGGATCTGGCTGACCTGATCGAGCAACAGCCAGTAATATGCGCCGACATCGCCGCCGCGCGCTCGTGTCGCGCTTGGCGGACGGAAGTCGTAGTTCAGGCTTTTGCCACCCCAGCAGCTTTTGATCAGCAGGACGGGTTGATCGGTTTGGTCGCCAACGGCCCAGCCGAATCCGTATTCGGGGCCGAAGTTTTCCCCAACGGTCTGCGGGCCGAGGTTTCCCTTGGCAATGTTCGGTCCCTGGCCGAGGTCCGCGCGGTTCCACCAGAGCTTCACATCATCCCGGGCGAGCCAGGAGCTGGAGGCCGGCTCCGCCGGGTTTGCAAGCAGCCGGGCGTAGTTGTCCGGATCGTTCACCGCGAGGTAGCGGAGGCTGCCAATCGCACCGGCTTCTCCGGCATGTCCGATTTCCACGCGTCCACGGCCGACCATGTTCGACTGGCCGGCCAGGATGAAGACCCGCACCCCGTCCGGATTGTCGTCCCAAGTGCGGAAGTGCCCGGTATTCGGGCCATCGAGCGGATATCCCGCGAGATCCTTCAGGTTGTTCATGGTGACGGTGTGGTCGGCATCGGGATCGAGAGGTTCGGTGGTGGTCAGCACGATCGTGTTGCGGTCACAGTGGAATTCCGCGGATTCGACGGTAGCGAAGCTGCCGCCGTCGCGCTGGACGACGTAGTTCGCCGGGTCGAGCCCGGAGTCCGGGGCGATCGGCTCGGAGAAAGTGAGGCGGATGGTGTCCCCGTTGCCCCATGTGCGTTCCAGTTCGGGTGGATCGAGGTTGGGCGGTCCGATCCGGAAGGACGCCTTGGTGGCATCGGGGCCGGGACTCGGAAACGGACCATAGGTTGTAACCGTGTCGCTTTCATGGGCGGGCACGGCCGGGTTGATGATCGGCGCGAACTCCTCCATTTCCGGCGACCAATAGATGCCATACATGTCACCAGGAAAGGAGGTCCAGGTGAGCGTGATCTCGTCGGTTTCCCGGTCGTGGACGGAGTCGGTGATCTCGATCGGCTCGCGCGCGCGGTCCGAGGCGAGGATCTGGATTCCGGCCGGACCGAGGTGGTTGAAGCCGTCGCCATAGGCATCGAGGTGCAGCGTGGATCCGGAGAGTCCACGGATGATCATGTAGTTTCCCGGCTCGTCCGGGTCGGTCATTTCCACGAGTTCACCGTCGGGTTCGGAATCCAGGATTGTGAACCTGCGCTCCGCCTCGCCGTTGACGCGGATGCGGCCGCGGGCGTTTCCGATCAGCCCGGCATTTACGCCGAAATAGACGGCGAGGTCGTATGCTTCGAACGGGATGTCGGTGATTTCCATGATGGCTTGCAGCGAGCCGTCGCCGGGATCGAAGGTGCCGTGGATCTTGCCGTCGAGCATCGAGGCCGTCGGGATGCCGTGGGTCGCCGCGCTGCGCGTGTTCGTCCAGAGATACGGCGAGTCGTTGCGTCTTTGCACGATCCGGAGAGTGGCCGAAGATCCCAGGGCCGATGAGATGTTGCTCTTACCGGGCTTTCCTTTGACATTCTGCCATCCGGAAGAGGTGAATCCCGGCGCGCCGATTTCGTCGCCCGAATCGACCCGCACGGTCTCCTGTGCCGCGGGCTGGGCCCATACATCGCCTGAATTTTGGCGACCGAATCCATACAGATTCACGCTGAAGAGGTCCTGAGCGGTGGCGGGCAGGATCAGAGCCGAAAGTTTCAGACAAAGGCCGGTGGCTTGAAGCGTGCGCGTGACGCGCCGGGTTCGCAGGTGCATGGATGATGTGGATGGATCGGCTTTTCTGGACCGGGGCTGTATTTCGGGTGAAATGACTATTTTACCGCGGGCAGAGATTACCCTAATCGCAAGGATGCCTTCGTCAACTCCCGGGGGGCATTGGAGGCAGGTTGTTTCGAAGCAACAAGAGCGGCACTGGTCGGCGCTTCCACATCGCGCGGATTTGGTGCTCCCATTGAATCATCTTTCGATACCCTCGGGACGATCCTGATCATCAGGCGTGGTGAGGAGGTGGATGTCTTGAGGAAATCAGATCCGGCGTCGGCGCATGAGCAGCAGTCCGCCCGGGCCGAGCAGGATGGCGGAGCCCGGCTCGGGAATCTCGAGGATCTGGAACCCGGCGACGCCGCCGTGGTTGAATCCGTCTCCGTAAACCAGCGCGCTGAACGAGTCACCGGTCAGATTGCGGTAATGGATGTAGTTTCCGCTTGGTTGCGCTTCTCGATGACGGCGAAAGTGGCGGTGGATGAATCCGAGCCGTTAATGGTCGCGGTGCCGAGGGCCGGGTAAGCGAACACATTGATGTCGTCCCAGACCGTGGTTGACCAGACGCCGGCTTCCTTGCCGTTGACCCGGACGGTGTCCCGCCAGGACTCCTGGAGGTATGCATCCGCCCTGTTACTGCCCGGACTCCATAGATTCACGCTGAACAAGGTCGCCGCATGCGAGGCTCCGGCCAACGCGGCCGTGAGGACGAAAATGGATGTGATCGGCTTCATGGTGGTGGTTTTTGTGATGCGTTTGAAAGTGACATACGTCAATGACCCGCAATGACAAACGCCATCACGGAAAAAAGAATTGTCTTCATGCGGTCAAGTTCATTTTTCCGCCGCATTGCGTCTTGGA
>SLAV01000138.1 GCA_007126655.1 Haloferula sp.
GCGTTATGCCGGATTGCCTCTTGACTGCCCCGCCGCGCCCCGGCCTACTCCGCTGGGAAATCGACTTTCCCCGCTCGCAATGTGAAAAACCCCCGTGACGATAATCCCGTAAAAAGCGCGTCACGCTACACGACTCCCGCCTCGGCCCTTTCCATGCACGCAAGGTCGTTAGCACAGCGTGTGCCCATCTGGGAAGCCGAATCGAACGGATTCTTGGGTCCTGAAGAATTCCAGTGAATGAAACGCCCTCCTCCGGCGTCATTTTCCCCGTAGCACCCGCCGGCACGCCGGCCTCCTGCCCGCATTGCGGCTCCGAGCACGCGGTGCGTGCGGGCAAGCGAAAACTCAAGAGCGGGGTGGAGCGCCAGCTCTACCGCTGTGCCAGGTGCCACCGCCGTTACTCGACGGACAACCGGGCGGGCAAGCACACCGACCCGGAGGCGATGCTGCGTGCGCTCGCGCTGGCGTGCCGGGGCTACCGTTATCCGGAGATTCTTCATGCCCTGCAGGCGGAGTTCCGCCTGAAACGGAGCAAGGCGGCGGTATCCCGCTCGATCCTGGATTACAAGCCCGGAGCCGCGGCGGAAAAGCCGGACAAGGTCTGCACCCAGCTCACGCTCTATGCCCACGCGCTGGCACTGCGTGCCGGGATCCCGCTGAAATCGATCCAGTGCGGCTGGTTCGATGAGAGGGACGCCTGGTTCTTCGATCCCGTGCCGCTCGCCCCGCCCAGCGACCCGGGCCGAAGCCCGCCACATCGACCGAAGCGAAGCCCGCCGCGAAGCAAGGCGGCTTCGCCCTATGGCAGGCCGACCGCGTGGCCGGGCACGGGCGAACCGCCGTTTTCCGCAAAAAATCCCGCATGAAGCACCGGCCCGCTATCCGGTGGAGTGGGACGAGCAACTGAAGGCGCTGGTGTTCAAGCTCGATGGCAAGGCAGGGTGATGGAGTTGCCAGCCACACTTTGTGGTGCATGCGAATGAAAAGTGGATGGGAAGCTTGCCGGCATCCGGTCATCTGCCGCTCATTCGCGAGGCCGGCAGGAGCACGCACCGCCGATGGGCGGACAATGGCGGGACGAACTTTCACCCGAGAAAGAAGGAGTCGGAGACTCCTGCTACGGGGAAGTTAGTCAGGAGTGCCGGCCCTCCTTGATTCCCGAGCCGTGCGCAAAGGACGCAATGCCGCGCAAGCGCACATGTTTCATCGACCACGGATTTCACAGATGACCCGGATTTTCACCAGAGCCCGTATTTCCCCGTCTGCATGGCGTAGAGGCCCATCAGGAGGTTGGCGACGGCGTGCATGACCACGCAGGCCCCGAGGTTGCGGCTCCAGACGCAGAGGAGATAGGTGAGGCTGCCGTAAACGAGCGCGCCCGCGTAGTCGATGGGCGCGTGGGCGAACATGAACAGCCCGGTGACGATGAAGTAGGCTTTCCAGGAATGTTTGCCGAAGGGCTGTTTCCAGTAATCGCCCTCCCAGTCGTGGACAAAGCGCATCAGGAATCCGCGCCAGAAGATTTCCTCGATGAAGGCGACGACGATCACCGCGCGGACGAAGCGCATGACGAGGGTGGACCACCAGGCGGCGGGGTGGTCGAAAACGCCGGGGTCGAAGCCGTCGCGGCGCTCGGCGATGCCGAGGACGCCGAGGATGCCGCCGGGGTCGCCCTCGAAACCGAGCCATGCGTGCAGGGTGGTGGGCAGCAGCCAGAAGCCGATGCCGACCGCGCCGAAACCCATGCCGATGAGCGACCATTTCCATGACCAGTGGAAGGTGAAGCTGCGACGGTAATGCCAGAGTAGGGCCAGGCAGACGATGGATTGGAGCGGATAGATGACGTGCTCGGGCGCGCGACGCCACCACGGCGCGTTCGGGTGATCCCAGCCGGCGATCATGCCGAAAAGCTCGAAAATCAGAAGAAATGCCATGAAAACCCCGAACGGGACGACGTGGGCCATGGTGAGGCGCGGCGGACTCAGCGGGTCGGTGGCGGACTGGGGCATGGGACAGGCGGGTGTGGAGGGGTTGGTGGATGTGCTGTCAGTTGCCGAGCGAGGCGGTGAAGCGGGCGATGCGGTCCGCGGCGGTGCGCAGGTCGTCGAAGGCGGTGGCGTAGCAGCAGCGGAGGAAGCCCGCGCCGGACGGGCCGAAGGCGTCGCCTGGGACACAGGCGACGTTTTCGGCCTCCAGGAGGCGGGTTGCGAATTCCCGGCTGGTGAGGCCGGTTTTGCGGATGTCGGGAAACAGGTAGAACGCGCCGCCGGGGGTGTGACAGTCGAGTCCGGCGTCGTTGAGCTCGCGGACGAGGAAATCGCGGCGGCGGTGGTAGCTCTCGCGCATTGTGGCGACGGAGGGTGCGCCGTTCTCAAGCGCTTCGAGCGCCGCGTTCTGGCTCATGACGGGGGCGCAGAGCATCGAGTATTGGTGGATTTTCATCATCGCGTCGATCACGGGCTGCGGGGCGCAGGCATAGCCGAGGCGGAAGCCGGTCATCGCGAAGGCCTTGGAAAACCCGTGGAGCAGGATGGTGCGCTCACGCATGCCGGGGAGAGCGGCGATGGATAGGTGCGGTTCGCCGTCGTATCGCAGCTCGCAGTAGATCTCATCGGAAACGACCATGAGGTCGTGCTCGATGGCGAGTTTTGCAATGCCCTCGAGGTCGGCGCGGGTGGCGCAGGCTCCGGTGGGGTTGGTGGGGAAATTGAGCATGAGCACGCGCGAGCGCGGTGTGATGGCGGCGGCGAGGTTTTCGGGTCGCAGCGAGAAGCCATCCTCCAGCCGGGTTTCCACCGGCACGGCCACTCCGTGGGCCATGACGATGCCCGGGCTGTAGGACACGTAGCATGGCTCGTGGTAGATGACCTCGTCGCCGGGATTGAGCAGCGCGCGCAGCGCGAGGTCGATCGCCTCGGAGACGCCGACGGTGACCAGCACCTCGCCGTCCGGGTCGTAATCGACTCCGAAGAATCCGCCAACGTATCGCGAGATCGCGCGGCGCAGGGCGAGGGTGCCGAGGTTGGAGGTGTATGTGGTCTGTCCTTTTTCGAGCGAGTAGATGGCCGCCTCTCGGATGTGCCATGGCGTGGTGAAATCCGGCTCGCCGACGCCGAGCGAGATCACGTCGTCCCGTCCCTGGACCAGTTCGAAGAAATCCCGGATCCCCGAGCGCGGAATGGCGGAGATGTTGCGGGCGATTTTCGACTGGTAATCCATGCGGTGTGGCCGCGCATCACAACCGCAGGCTTGAATCGCGTCAATCCCGGAGCCGTGCGGGCCGCGGGATGGCGGATCGATAAGACAGGGGTGTCGGAAATACTCCTTTTCCTGCCAAGGGCAGTGATCTTGACCCGACTCGGCGAACCGGGTGGGAATTCACCGGGAAGAAGCGGACTCCCGAGGTGTTGCGAGCCAACACCCGGCGATTTCGCGCAAGCCATGCAAGGCGTGCTCCGCGGGCGGGGTGAGGCGGCCGCTCCACATGGCGCAGATCACAAGCGGCGAAAAGCCGGGCAATGGCATGGCGGTGACGCCCGGGGGCGGCCCGCCGCCCGCCGGCTGGTGGCCGAGGCCGATGCCGAACCCCCGCATGGCGTAGGCAAGCGCCAGCTCGGCCGTGCGCAATTCCATGCGCGCCGGCCAGTGAATCCCGCGCCGTTGCAATCCGCGCTCGAACAGGCGCGCCATCACGGTGTCGGCGGGCGGGCGGAGCAGGGGTTCGGTGGCGGCAAGCGCCTTGATGCCGCCGCGCGGCGCTTTCATTCCGGGCGGGAGCCACAGCACCAGCGGAAGCTCCGCGAGCGTCTCGCATTTCATGCCGCGGGGCGGGCGGCCCTCGCGCTCGATCACCGCAAGGTCCAGCTCGCCGGATTCGAGACCGGCGAGCATCTCCCCGTGGCGCGCGTCGCGGATGGAAATCTCGACGTCGGGGAACGCCGCGCGCACATCCGAAAGCACATCGGGCAGGTAATCGCGAATCACGACGGCCGGCGCGCCGATGCGCAGGTGTTTGCGGGCCTTTCCCGCCACCCGCGCCATCACCTCGGGGAGATCGCGGAAAAACGGATCGAGAAACGCGTGCAACTCGGCGCCCGCCGCCGTGAGCCGGAACGGCCGCCGCTGGAAAAGCCCGACCCCGAGTTCCGATTCGAGCTTCGCGATTTGCGAGCTGACCGCCGGCTGCTGGATGCCATACGGCATCGACCTCACCGCCGCCGAAATCCCGCCGGCCGTGGCCACGTGGTGGAAAAGTTCGAGGTGGTGCAGGTTCGGGAGCGGATTCGCCATGGGTTTTAGTATTGATTGAATCAATGATTTGTAAATTATTTTCGATTACCTGAATTTCAAACGGCGTGGCATGATGATCCGCATGTTGCCGCTGATCATCGCCATTGCCGCCGCCATGTTCGCCGTCGAGCGCTTCTGGCCCGCCAACAAACTGCCGGATTCGCGCGGCTGGTGGCTGCGCGTCGCGCTGGTGAACGCGGTGCAGCTCGGCATCGTGGTCCTCGCGGGCGTCACCTGGGACCGCTGGATGCAGGGAGTCTCGCTGATTTCGCTGAGCCCGGCGCTGAACGACTGGGTCGCGGGCTTCATCGCCTACATCGTGTCCACGTTTGTCTATTACTTCTGGCACCGGCTGCGGCACGAATCGGATTTGTTCTGGCGGCTCTGCCACCAGATCCACCACTCGCCCCGGCGGATCGAGCTGCTGGCGAGTTTCTACAAGCATCCGGTGGAGATCTCCATGAACGCGCTGCTGAGTTCGTCGCTGGCCTACCTGTTGCTGGGTTGTTCGGTGCAGGCGGCGGCGATCTACACGCTGTTCGCGGCGGTGGCCGAGTATTTCTACCACTGGAACGTGCGCACGCCGCGCTGGGTGGGCTGGTGGGTCCAGCGCCCGGAATCGCACCGGGTGCACCACAAGTATCAACACCACTCGCAGAACTACGCGGACCTGCCCGTGTGGGACTGGCTTTTCGGCACGCTGAAAAACCCGCGGAAGTCGCCGGAACGGTGCGGGTTCGACAAGGAGCGCGAGCAGCGCGTCACCGAGATGCTGGCGTTCCGGGACGTTCACAAGACGCCGCAGGGGCTGCCGCTGCAGTGCTTCGGCTGCCGCAAGCGGTGGGCCTGCCTCGCCGGTAAATCCGAAACCAACACGTCATCATGAAAATCACCCGCAACCACCTCGCCATCGCGCTGACGGCCGTCGGCATGCTGCAAATGGCCGGCCACACGCTGCGGCAGCCGGTCCTGCGCGGCATCGGTCTCGCCACCGGCGTGGCTCCGTTTCCCCGCGTGTTTTGCGAGAACGAGGGCTACGAGGCCTATGCGGCGACCTATCATCTCGAATGGGACGGGGCGGATGGCGAGCGGACGAGCCGGCGGCTTACACCCGATTGGTATGCGCGCCTGCGGGGGCCGTACAACCGGCGCAACGTCTATGGCGCGGCGATCGCGTTCGCCCCGCGCATGGAGCCGGAACTGCGCGACGCGGTGCTGGAGCACGCGCTGGCCGCCGACTCGCCGCTGCTCCGCGAGCTGGGCGTGCCCGCGGACGCGCGCAACCTCACCGTCCGCATCGTCCCGCGCGATGGCGAATCCGAAGGCCCCTGGACCTACCCGTGACCATGGACGACTCCACACAATTCCGCTGGGTCCGCATTCTGCTCGGCAGTTATCTCGCGGGGCATTTTGCGATGCTCGTCCCGTATGCCAACGAGCTGTTCGGCGCGTCGGGCATCCTGGGCGATCCCGCGCTGAACCCCGCGCACGGATTGTTTCCCAACCCGCTCGATTTCGCCCTGCCCGCCGGGTGGGTGGACGCGTTCGTGGCCGGCCTGGCTCTGCTCTCCGTGCTGCTCGTCTTCGACGTGGCGCGTCCGGTGGTGGCGCTGCTGCTGTGGTTCGGGTGGACGGCGCTCTTCCACCGCAACAACCTGATCGCCAACCCCTCGATCCCCTACATCGGGCTGCTGCTGGTGATGTGCGCGCTGGTGCCGACGGGGAAATCGTGGAAGATGCCGGTGTGGATTCCGCGCTGCGTGTGGATCCTGCTGGCCACGGGCTACACATTCAGCGGCATCACCAAGCTCGGCTCGGCGAGCTGGCTGGACGGCAGCGCGATCGCCCGGCTGCTGGACAACCCGCTGGCGCGCCCCGGATTTTTCCGGGATGCGATGCTCGGAATGCCCGAATCCCTGCTTGCGCTCTGCACCTGGGGGACGCTGGCGCTGGAAATCCTGTTCGCGCCGCTCTGCCTGTCGCGCCGCCTCCGCCCCTGGGTGTGGCTGGCGATGTGCGGGCTGCACATCGGCATCATCGCGGTGGTGGATTTCGCGAACCTCAGCCTGGGCATGCTGATGGCGCACGCGTTCACGTTCGACCGCGAATGGGTGCGGGGGTGGCGGCTTCCACGGGCCTTGCCTTTCACCGGGCGCGGGGAAAGGCGGAGTCCAGTCGGTGGCCGGGGCGGGGTTCGGCCGGGCATCAACGGATGACGGTTTGGTCCCTGGCTCGCAACCGCCTTCGCCCTGGAACATGGCAGGAATCCCATGGGGAGGGAACTCATGCGGGGTGGGTGCGCTGCGCATTTGAGTTCGTTGCCACTCACTCCATGCCAGTTTGGCCTTCGGCATTTCGAGATCGCCGCAATCGCAGCTTCCCGCACTCACCGTCCCTTGAATCTGACTGATTTTCACAAGGGGATTTCAAACACATCGCGGCTTCCGCTTGGTGGTGGGAGCGTGGCGGAGAGGGTGTGGCGGGTTGGTTTTACACAGCTTTTACAGACATCCATCCGGGTTGGCGATATTTTGACCTCATGAACCACAAGCTTGTTTGGGTGTTGTTGGCGTGGCTGCCGGGCGGTGCGATCGCGCAGGTCGAAGTAGTGGGGGAGCAGAGAAACGTCCTGCGACCGCGGGCCTCGCTGGTGTTGAATGTGATGGCGTCGGAAGACGGGAACCGGATCGCGGCGGTTTATTTCACGCCGCCGGTCAACCGACCGGGGACGGATTGGCACGCCAGCGTGGTGATCCACGATCTTGAAACCGGTGAGCGGCATACGCAGGACGGGCTGTTTGGCGCGATGGCGTTTTCGCCCGACGGCACGCGTATCGTGGCGGAGGGATACCGCCAGGGCCATACAGCCGAGGGGCCGGGGCTTTGGCAGGTGGGAGAGGATGAGGTGAGGATGCTTGCCATTGACGGCGACAAAGGTACGCCGGTGGTGAGGTCGTGGGACATATTCAGGAGCAACACCTCGGTTGCATTCACGCCGGATGGCAAGGAGGTGTTCGTGGGGAAAAAGGACGGGCGCATCAGTGTTTGGAGTCTGGACGGGGAGGCGGAGGAGCGCATCATTCATGCACACCCGGATGCGGGTGAACCGCCTCGTGCGAATGGTTTCCACATCCACTTGCAGCGCGCTGGCGACCGGATGGTGGCCATCGTTTCCCATGCGGGTGATGAGGCGCCGGTGATGGTGACATTCCGCAAGGAGCGTGGCGGGTGGGAGGCATCCGGCGAAATCGCGCTTGAGGGGCGGGCGGGGTATCTTGGGCTGATCGCAGAGCCGGGGATAACGGGGAGTTTTTCCGCGAGAAACTTCGGGGCGCTATCGGCATTGATGAATGGCGAGCCCGCAAGGGTGAGATCCAATGCCGCCGATTACAGGCTGGCGGTGGATGCCGGTGGGGAACGATATGCGATGTCGGCGGGGCGTGCCGTGGAAGTCCGGGATTTTTCGGGTGAGATCCTGTGCCGCCTGCCGACGTCTCATGTGTGGTTTTTCCGGGACGGGGGGCGGCAAGTGGTAACGAGCGACGCAAACCATGGAATTCAAATCTGGGACCTGGAGACCGGGCGGATGGTGGATTGGCCGGGGCGCCCGCCGGTGATGGTGAGGGTGGCCGCGGTGCAGGCGCATTCGCAATTCGGGGATGTGGTGGAGAATCAGGAGCGGCTGTTGCGGCTGGTGGGCCGTGCGGCGCGGAATGGCGCGCGGATCGTCGTGTTGCCGGAGGCTTCTCTCACAGGCTATCTCGGCGACGGACTGCGGAAGCGGTGGCTGCTGCCCGGGGAGGATCCGCCGCCGGGAGTGCGAGGGGTGGATCCGGCGGATGCGGCGCTGGCGGTGGACTCGCCGATGTTCAGGTTGTTTTCACGAGCCGCGAGATCGCATGGTATTTATCTTGCGGTGCCATTTGTGGAGGTGGACCGCGGCACCGGGCGGTATTTCAATTCGGTGGTGGTTCATGATCCGGACGGCGCAAGGGCGCTGCACTACCGCAAGCACGACGCGTGGGAACCGGGCGATGGCGGATGGATGAGGGCAGGCAATCTCGGCCACCCGGTGGCGGACACGCCGTTCGGGCGCATCGGCTGCCTGATTTGTTATGACATCCACGATCAAGCCCCCGCGATGGCGGATCTTGGAGTGGACATTCTGCTTTATTCCATTGCCTGGGTGGATGAGGAGGGAAGCGGTTGGTTCGACGAAAACCTGCCGGAAATCGCGGAGCGGAATGGCATGGACATGGTGGCGGCGAATTGGGCGATCCCGCAGGGTGAGGAGGCGGTGGGATGGCACGGGCACGGGCAATCGCGGGTGATCGCCCGCACGGGCGAGGTTGTCATGAGCACGGGGGTGGAGCGGGGGGACCGGATTGTGGTTGCGGATTTGCC
>SLAV01000111.1 GCA_007126655.1 Haloferula sp.
CCCCGCTCCGGGTTCCACATCCGGCGGCGCGTTGTGTTCGATGAAGAGCTTGAGTGAATGCACCGGATCGTTCTGCCGCATCTGGCCTTTTTTCTCCCATTCCGTGGACGGTTCGTGGGGCAGAACGAGGTGGCGGTTGTAGTGGGGCGAGTCGGAATCCTCGATCCACAGATCCCTTGAGGTGACCCGCCGGTAGGGCATTTTGCGGTGGCGGGCGACGGATTCCTCATATCCCCAGACTCCGCCGAGATCGAAGATGCCCGCCGGGGCCTTCATGTCGCCCTCGCGCTTGATGCCCGCCTGCGATCCCTCCGGCACCGTGTGGATGCCGCGGCCCCATGCCAGCCCTTCGCGACCGACCCGCGCGGGCCAGGATTCACCTGCAGCGGACCATTGCCCGCCCGCGCGCCGCTCGTAAAACGTGAGCGTCGCATCTGAATCGCCCCAGCCATCCGTGATCCCGACCAGCAATTGCCGGGATTCTCCGGGCACCGCCGCGATCAGCGCGGGCGCGGCCAGCATCCATGCGGATAAAATCCATCGTTTCATCATCGCCGCACCATGATGCCGATCCACCGGCGCATCAAGTCCCGGAACGAACGCACATGGCTGATTTTCTCACGGCTCGACCGGCCTCGCGCGGGGCGGTGGCGGCGATTCCTCGACCGGTCTGGCCCGTGGAACTTCCGGCTCATCGGGTTCCTCGACCGGGCGCGCGACAGGCGGCGGGATGACTTCGAATTCATCCACCGGGAGCGCCCGCTGCGGCGTCACGAGAATCGCGGGAGCCGGCGGGATTTCCTCCTCGTCCTCCTCGACGATGACCGGCCGCGGGGGTGCGGGTGTTTCGGGTGGCGAATCGGTGCGGCGCGGCATGTCGTCGTCGGGCGGCGGGTTTTGGCGCATGCGGATTTCCACGCGCCGGTTCGGAGCCTGCTCGTCCGCGTCGCCCTCCATGATGATCGGCCGGTTGAGTCCGTAGCCGCGGGTGAAAACCATGTCGCTCTCCATCCGGAGCGATTCGACGAGATATTCCTTCACCGCCTCGGCGCGCTGGCGCGAGAGTTCGAGGTTGTAGGATTCGCCGCCGATCAGGTCGGTGTGGCCCTCGATCCAGCAGTAGAGGTCCGGGTTGCGGTCCATCAGCAGCCCGAGTTTCATCAGGCCGAGCTTGGCGTTCTCGCGGAGTTCCGCGCTGTCGAACTCGAAGAGCAGGTCGCTGGGCAGCATCGTCGTCTTGTTGACCAGCGTGTTGGGCGGCAGGCCGAGCAGGTCGTCGAGCGAGGCGAGTCCGTCGAGCGCGCCCTCGCGGGCTTGTCCGTCGGCACCCTGGCGCAGCAGGTCTTCGGTGAATTTCGAGAGATCGGGATCGTCGGCCGAGGCGGCACCGGGATCGATCGTCAACTGGCCGACCGCGGCCGGCGGGAGATCGGTGACCTCCTGGCCCATTTGCAGCAGTTCGGAATCGACGTCGATGCCGCTGGAAACCTCCATCGCGATGGCCTCGGGGTCGCCCATGAGGGCCGGGCTTTCCATGCGCAGGGCGTATTCCGGCTCACTGATGTCCGGGGCGATGTCGATGTCCACATCGGTTGGCAGGAGGTCCAGCAAATCGATCTCCTCCAGCAGCGAGGCGGGGTCTTCCGGCGGGGTGACCAGGTTCTCGGGGGTTTCGCGCATGTCGGGCTCCTCGCGCTGGATGTGGACCTGTCTGACGTCCACCGGGCCGGTGCTCAGTTCGCGGGCCTGCTGGAATCGCAGCGTGATCTGCATCCGGTCGAGTGCGAAAAACACCAGCACATGTAGCAGGATCGAGGCAACCACCGCCGCCGCCGCCCACCATCCGAGGTGCTCCGGACCGGGCAGATGATAGGTATCATCGCCGCGCTCGGATTTCCATGTGTAGTGGTTGGACACGTCCACAGACTAAGCGACACCGCCGCCGGTTGCAATGCGGGTTTCTTCCGCGGCCCCGCGCGGCCTTTTGCATCCCGCCGCCACGCCCGCCGCGCCGGCGCGCAGCCACGGCTTGATTTTTCCCGCGATCCGGGCGATGCACCCCGCGCGCGTGTCCGTCCGGCGCGCCGATCACCCCACCACCATGTCCACCGAGCTGACCCGCAATTTCTCGATCATCGCGCACATCGATCACGGGAAAACCACGCTTTCCGACCGCCTGCTCGAATCCACCCAGACGATCAGCGAGCGCCAGAAGCAGGACCAGCTCCTCGATTCGATGGACCTGGAGCGGGAAAAAGGCATCACCATCAAGTCCCACCCCGTCACCATGTTCCACAAGGCGGCCAACGGGAAGACCTACAAGCTCAACCTGCTCGACACCCCCGGCCATGTCGATTTTTCCTACGAAGTCTCGCGCGCGCTGAACGCCTGCGAGGGCGCGATCCTGATGGTGGATGCCGCGCAGGGTGTCGAGGCGCAGACGGTGGCGAACCTGCACCTCGCCTCCGAGCAGAACCTCGTCATCATCCCCGTCCTGAACAAGATCGACCTGCCCGCCGCCGACGTGCCGAAGTGCCAGCAGCAGCTCGAGGACATCCTCTGCATCCCGCGCGAGGACTGCATCCCCGCGTCCGCCAAGGAGGGAGTCGGTATTCCCGAGATCCTCGACGCCATCGTCGAGCGCGTGCCCGCGCCGAAGGACGTTCCCGACGGCCTGCTCCGCTGCGGCGTCTTCGATTCGCTCTACGACACCTACCGCGGCGTCGTCTCCTACGTCCGCGTGTTTTCCGGCAGCGTCAAAAAAGGCCAGCGCGTGAGGCTCTTCGCCACCAACAAGTCATACGAAGTGAAGGAGGTCGGCATTTTCACGCCGAAAATGACCGCGCGCGACGAGCTGGTGCCCGGCGACGTCGGCTACGTCATCGCCAACATGAAATCCGCCAGCGAGGTGAAAATCGGCGACACCATGACGGACTCGACCCACCCGTGCCCGGAGCCGCTGCCCGGCTACAAGGAGATCCAGCCGATGGTCTTCTCCGGCATCTACCCGGTGGACAGCAGCGACTACGAGGCCCTCAAGGTGGCCATGGGCAAGCTGCAGATCAACGACCCGGCGTTCACCTACCAATCCGAGTCCTCCACCGCGCTCGGCTTCGGCTTCCGCTGCGGCTTTCTCGGGCTGCTCCACATGGAGATCATCCAGGAGCGCCTGCGCCGCGAGTTCAACATGGACGTGATCTCCACCTACCCGTCCGTGATTTACAACGTCACCCTCACCGACGGTTCCGAACTCGTCATCGACAACCCGACGTTCTTTCCCGAGCAGCAGACGATCCGGGAAGTCCGCGAGCCGTGCGTCAACGTGTACATCATGACACCCGGCGACTACATCGGCGACATGATGCAGCTCGTGATGGAAAAGCGCGGCGAGATCACCAACACCGAGACGATCGACGAGTTCCGCGTGATGCTCTCCTGCGTGCTGCCGCTCGCCGAGATCCTCGTCGATTTCAACGACCGCCTCAAATCCATGACGCGCGGATACGGCTCGATGGACTACGAGCATGCCGGATACCGCCCGGCCAACATGGTGAAAATGGACATGCTGGTGGCCGGCGAGCCGGTCGAGGCGTTTTCCACCATCGTCCACCGCGACAAGGCCGAGCAATACGGCCGCGCCCTGGCCACGCGCCTCAAGGGCGTGATTCCCCAGCATCTCTTCGTCGTCGCCATTCAGGCCGCCGTCGGCGGCAAGATCGTCGCCCGCGAATCAATCTCCGCGATGCGCAAGAACGTGACTGCCAAGTGCTACGGCGGCGACATTTCCCGGAAACGCAAGCTGCTGGAGAAACAGAAGGAGGGGAAAAAGAAGATGAAGCTCTTCGGTCGGGTGAATATTCCCCAGGACGCATTCATCAAGGTCCTCAAGACGGGGGATTGAATCGCGCCGGAGGTCTCCGTCCGAAGGCCCGCTTCATCCGCGATCACGCGGTTCGTGCCGATGGATCGCTGAAAGTTCCCTCCGGTTGACACGTAAATTCATGCCTATCGAGACCTTGACATGTCCAGCCATTCAAGCCCGCAACACATCCACACGCTTTCAGGCATGGCGGCGGCGGTCGTCTTGTTGGCCTCGTGCGCCGCACATCCGCCGATTGTCGAGGTCGATCCGTCGCTTTTCGAACGCGACGGGTCGTTCGAATCCGAGCGTGAGAAAGTCGCGCTTTCCCCCGGAGGTGGCTTGCGCCTGTCCGTCGAGGATGCCGTGCTGATGGCGCTCGAAAACAACACGGATCTCGCCATCCGACGGCTGGAGCCCGCCATCGCCGGCACCTTCGAGGAAATCGAGCGCGCCCGGTTTGATCCGGTGCTTGATGCGGAAATCTCGCGCACGCTCGAGCGCACCGAGCGGTTTCCAGACGAACTCGACTCGCCGATCTCCGACCGCCGCGAGGGCCTCACCGGTTCCATCGGGTATTCGCAGACGTTTCCGGGCGGCACCGACATCGAGGTCGGCCTGTCCCACCAGTTCACCGATTCCGACCGCGTCGCCAACCCGCAGCACCGGGTGCGGGCGGGCGTCACCCTCACCCAGGCCCTGTTGCGCGGGCGGGGGCGCGCCGCCAACCTCGCCGACCTCCGGCAGGCCCGCCTCGACGTCAAGGCATCCGAATACGAATTCCGCGCCTTCGCCGAAACCCTGACCGCCGAGGTCGAATCCACCTACTGGGACTATGTCCTCGCCTCCAGCGAACTGGAAATTTTCGAATCCTCGCTGGATCTCGCCCGGCGCCAGCGCGACGCCACCCGCGAGCGCATCGAACTTGGCCAGACGGCCGGCGTCGAAATCACCGCCGCCGAAGCCGAGGTCGCCCTGCGCCGCCAGGATCTCATCGACGCCGCCGCGAACCGGGAGAACCTGCGATTGCAAATGATCCGCCAGATCAACCCGGGGCGCGGCGCCGCCTCCGCCTGGGACGCCCGGCTCGAAACCGTTGATCCGCCCACGGTGCCGGGCGTGCAACTCGACCCGGTGGCCACACACGCCGGTGCCGCCCGCGAATACCGCCCGGAAATCCGCGAGGCGAAACTGCGCCTCGAAAACCAGGAACTCGAGGTCGTCAAAACCCGAAACGGACTCCTCCCGCGCCTCGACTTCTTCGCCACCCTCGGCAAGACCGGGTTTTCCGACTCGTTCGGCAGCGCCGTGACGAACATCGACGGCGACGGCTACGACGCCAGCCTCGGCCTGCGGGCGGAGCTGCCGCTCGGCCGCCGCGAGGACGACGCCCGCCACCGCCAGGCGGAACTGACGCGGGAGTCCGCCGCCCGGAGCATCGACAACCTGGTCCAGCTCGTCGAACTCGACGTCCGCGCCGCCTACACCGAGTCCGCCCGCTCCCGCGCCCAGATCGACGCCAGCGCGATCACCCGCGAACTCCAGGAGGAACTCCTCCGCACCGAAACCGAGAAATTCGAAACCGGGCTCTCCACCTCGCTCGACGTCGCCCTGGTCCAGCGCGACCTGCTCGACGCCCGGATCGCCGAGGTGCGCGCGGTCATTGATTTCCGCAAATCCCTCGTCGAACTCTACCGGATGGAAGGCACCCTGCTCGCCCGCCGCGGCATCGGCCCGCCGCTGCCAGCCGCCGCCCGGCCAATCGACCTTGTGCCATGACGCCGCCCCCACCACGCAAATGGAAGCTCAAGCTCCTCCTGCTGCTGGCCGTCCTCGCGGCCGGGGCGTATTATCTCCACCGGCAGGGGGACTCCGCCACCGCCGCGCCCGCGCTCACCACCACCACGGTGGACCGCGGCGAACTTGAGCGCGCCGTCATCGCCACCGGCAACCTGGAACCTGTCGTCAACGTCGAGGTCGGCTCCCAAGTCTCGGGAAACATCGCGGAAATCCTCGCCGATTTCAATTCCGAGGTCACCGAGGGGCAGGTCATCGCGCGGCTCGACACCACCACCTTCGAGGCCAACGTGCGCGTCGCCGAGGGCGAACTCGAAAGCGCCGACGCGGCCCTCGAACTGGCCGAAGTCGAGGCCGGCCGCATCGAACAACTGCGCGGGCGCGACCTTGTGCCTCAGGCCGAGCTGGATCAGGCCCGCGCCGTGCTGCACCAGGCCCGCGCCACCCGCAACATGCGGCGGCACGCGCTCGACCGTGCCCGCACCGAACTCGCCCGCTGCACCATCGCCTCGCCGATCGACGGCATCGTCATTTCCCGCAACGTCGATGTCGGCCAAACGGTGGCCGCCAGCATGACGGCCCCGGTGCTCTTCACCATCGCCAACGACCTTCGCCAGATGCACATCCACGCCCACGTCCCCGAGGCCGACATCGGCGACATCCGCGAGGGGCAGCGCGCCACCTTCACCGTCGATGCCTTCCGGCGCACGTTCGACGGCCGCGTCATCCAGGTCCGCAACCAGCCGATCATCGAGAACCACGTCGTCATGTACGACACCATCATCGAGGTGGAGAATCCCGGCGGCATGCTCAAACCAGGCATGACGGCCACCGTCTCCATCATCACCGCCGAGAAATCCGGCGTCCTCCGCGTGCGCAACGCCGCCCTGCGCGCCCACCTGCCCGACGCCATCCTCCCGCCCGCACCGGCGGAGGAGGAAAACGGGGACGACGATGACGAGCCGGACGGCGAAAGCGACACACACACCGTCCACCGCATCAACTCCGCGACCGGCGGCCTTGAGGCCGTCCGCGTCCGCACCGGAATGACCGATGGCATCCACACCGAGATCCTCGAAGGCCTCACCGAGGGCGACGAACTCGCCACCGGCATCGACATCAGCGCCGGGAACGACGACGACCGCCCCGGCATTCGTCTCTTCGGCCCCGCACCCGCGCAATTCTGATTCCACATGGCGGCCGTCATCGAAATCCACGACCTGCACAAGACCTACCACATCGGTCGCGAAATGGCCGTCCATGCCCTGCGCGGGGTGAGCCTGTCGTTCGACGCCGGCGGTTTCGCCGCCATCATGGGGGCCAGCGGATCGGGCAAATCCACCATGCTCAACATCCTCGGCTGCCTCGATCCGCCCAGCCAAGGGCGCTACCTGCTCAACGATGCGGACGTCGCGCGCTTCGATCACGAGCGCCTCGCCGCCGTGCGCAACAGCGAGATCGGCTTCGTCTTCCAGAGCTTCAACCTGCTTTCCCGCACCACCGCCCTGGAAAACATCGAGCTGCCGCTGATGTACAACCGCTCCGGCCTGCGCATGCGCGAGATCCGCGCCCGCGCCATGGCCGCCCTCGAGCGCGTCGGCCTGGCCGACCGCGCCGACCACCACCCGAGCCAACTCTCCGGCGGCCAGCAGCAGCGCGTCGCCCTCGCCCGCGCCCTCGTCAACGAACCCGCCGTGCTCCTCGCCGACGAACCGACCGGCAACCTCGACTCGCACACCACCCTGGAAATCATGTCCGTTTTCCAGGAACTCAACGACCAGGGCATCCTCATCATCATGGTCACCCACGAACCCGATGTCGGCGCGTTCACCAGGCGCATCATCGAAATGCGCGACGGCCGCGTCATCCGCGACGCACCGGTTGCACGGCCGGTGCGCGCCGCCGAGGCCCTGGAAAACCTCCCGCCCGAATCCGCCGCCGCGCCATGAACCTCCCGATGCTCTTCCTTATCTGCGTGCGCGCACTGCGCCGCAACGCGATGCGCTCGCTGCTCACCGCCCTCGGCGTCGTCATCGGCGTGGCCGCCGTCATCACCACCCTCGGCATCGGTCACGGCGCGCGGGTGCAGATCGAGGAGCAGGTGCACCGCCTGGGGCGGAACGTCATGCTCGTGTTCCCCGGCAGCCAGAGCCTCGGCGGCGTGAGGGCCGGCGGCGGCACCATCAACACCCTCACTGCGGAGGACGCCGTGGCCCTGCGCGACGAGATCCCCGAGGTGGTCGCCGCCAGCCCCGAGGTGCGCTCGCAGCGGCAGATCGCCTACGGCAACCGCAACTGGTTCACCCGCATCTACGGCCAATCCGCCGACTACCTGCAAATCCGCCAGTGGCCGATGGAAGCCGGGCGCATGTTCGACGAGGAGGACGTCGTCCGCGCCACCAAGGTCGCCGTCGTCGGGCAGACCATCGTCGAGGAACTCTTCGAGGGGGCCGACCCCATCGGCGAGACCATCCGCGTCCAGGGCATGCCCCTGGAGATCATCGGCGTGCTCGACCGCAAGGGCATGTCGCTCATGGGTTCCGTGCAGGACGACATCGTCATCGTCCCCTACACCACCGCCTTCCGCTACATCTCCGGCCGCAGCCACGCCATGGTCATCAACGTGCAGGTCTTGTCCGACGGGATGATGGAAGCCGCCCGCCACAAGATCACCGACCTGCTGCGCGAGCGCCACCGCCTCGGCCCCGAGCAGCCGGACGATTTCAACATCCAGACCCAGGAGGAGGTCGCCCGCACCGCCACCGAGACCTCGCGGACCATGACGTTCCTGTTAGGCTCCATCGCCGCCATCTCGCTCTTTGTCGGCGGCATCGGCATCATGAACATCATGCTCGTGAGCGTCACCGAGCGCACCCGCGAGATCGGCATCCGCATCGCCGTCGGCGCGCGCACCCGCGACATCCTGCGGCAGTTCCTCGTCGAGGCCGTGATGCTCAGTTGCCTCGGCGGTGCGCTGGGCATCCTGTTGGGCCTGTTCGCCAGCCACCTGCTTGCCAGCCGGGCCGG
>SLAV01000286.1 GCA_007126655.1 Haloferula sp.
CCTCTTCGAAATCAGCGCTGAAGATCGGCGGCACGTCTTTCTCGATCATCGCGAAGAACCGCCTGTCACCATCGGGATCGACATTCTCGAGCATGTTTTCCGGAGGTGTCCCGGGGATGTTCGCGTATCCCTGATGGATCTCCCATTCGGGGATCGGCGTGTCGAGATCCGTCGATGTCACAAGGTCGTAGAGCTTGCCGGCTCGGCTGTCCCAGGAAAAATCAAGATTCCCGTGGTTGTGGGTGATGACAAGCCGGAAGGAGAAATCTTCCGTCAGAAGCGTCCCCGCGAACTGCACTTCCGCCAGCCCCACACCCGTGGTTACATCATAGGAGTCGAGCGGTATGAACCTCACCAGACGGACGTTGCCCAACAATTCCGGGTTGGTCACGCCGGCCAGATCCAGTTCGAAGCCGGTGTAGGTGGCCACACCTGGCGCTTGTGGCAAAAGGAAGTCGCCGTCGGGATTGTCATGTTCGCCCGTACCATCGGTGACGAGCTTGACCAGGTTCTCCACATCATCATCCGGAGAAACGTGGATCTCGAGATTCCTGACTCCACGCATCGTCACTCCGCCCTCGTTGTAATTCCAGATTTGGATCGTGTTGAGGGCGTAGTTTGCGTTCAGGTCGATCGTGAGCTGGGGATCCACGGCGTTGACGCCCTGGATCGGGAAGGTCCACCAATGGTCACTGAAAGTCGGACTATGGGTACCGCTCAGGGCAGGCTCGTTATCCGGCAGGCCGGAGCCGTCGATCGCTTTTCCCGGGCCCATCACTTCCGGATTGAACGGGTTGGTGGTGCTGTCCTCGAGGGCCGTGAGGCCGGTGATCAACTCCGCATGGGCGGTGCCGGCGAAGAGGGCGAACGCCAGGCAAAGGGGAATGTGTGTCGGTTTCATGGAAAACTGTCGTTTCAGTGGGATGTCAATCCGTCGAAGGGTGGGCATCAGTGGCGGCGGCGCACAAGCAGGGCCAACCCGGCGAAAACGGACAACAACGCGCTGGAGGGTTCCGGAACCAGGATCCCGCCGAATTGTATTTCCGCAAGGCCGACACCCGCGGAATTGTCATATGAGTCGACCGGCACCAGCTGGACGAGTCTCACATTAGACAACAGCGAGGCATTCGTCACCCCACTCAGGTCAACTTCGAAACCGGTGTAGTCATTCGCCCCGGGAGCTTCCGGGAAAAGGAAGTCACCGGCTCCGTTATCGTGAGCGCCCGTGCCATCGGTCAGCAGTTTCACTAGGTTCGTCGGATCCTCATCGGGGGAAACGAAGATTCCGACGTTCTGGATTCCGCGCACGGTCACACCCGCCTCGTTGTAGTTCCAAACCTGGATCGTGGTCAGCACATAGGGGTCGTTCAGGTTGACCGTGAGCTGGGCGGGATTGGTCTCGTTGAACGGGAACGACCACCATTGGTGGCTGAACGTCGTGGAATGCGCCCCGGACAAGGTCGGCTCACCTCCGGGCAGGCCATCGCCATTGATCGCTTTTTCAGGCCCCATCACTTCCGGATTGAATGGGTTGGTGGATCCGCTCTGCACCGAGATACCGGTGATCAGGGCGGCGTTGGCAGCGAGCGGGCACAAGGCCGGAATGGCGAACAGGATGAGTTGTTTGGTTTTCATGGGGTTCGGTTTTTATTGTTTTTGGAGACGTTCAGACATGTTCTGCCTGGAGGAGGATATGGAAATTGTCACAGCACCACCCGTGCCATCATGATACCCGGCCGGCTTGCGCCAGACGGGCACTCGCTCCGACAGAATGAATGCTTTTCAATTTCCATGTTGATCTACTGTCGAATCGACACTGGAGCGTCTAGCCCGTTTTTCGAGAAATGTCTTGATGCCAATCATCCACTGAGCCCTTGCCGCCCCCCTTTCCGCTCCGGTAGCATCAATATAACCACCGGAGGAAAAAACCGAAAATGACCACCACCCCCCCCCTCCCCCTCGCCACCCTTCTCGCCACCCCCGCGTTCGCGAATCCCGACGCCTTCCGCGAGAAATTCGCCGACCCCGAAACCCGCGCCGAAGCCCTGCAACTCCTCATCCCCGGCACCCGCGACCACTACTTCCACACCGCGCTCGACCACCAGCTCGCAGGCCGCACCGCCGAATTCCACGAAACCCTCGACGCCTGGCAAAACACCGCCGAATCCTCCAACGACCTCTCCACCCGGGGCCTCGCCCAGCTCGAAAACCGCGACCTCCTCATTGCCTACGAAGACTCACCCCGGGAAAACCTCGACGAACTCCAGCGCCGCCTCCAGCTCCATTTCGAGGAAGCCGATGCCGACGATCCCGCCGTCACCGGCGAATTTCCCAGCCACCTCGATCCCGATGAAGTAAACGAAAACGTCTTCGAAGCCGTCGCCGCCGGGCGCGACTGGAACGCCCCCTATCGCTTCTACACAGGCGCCCGCCTGCTTCGCGAACTCGACCAACCCGACACTTTCGACGAACCCAAGGTCCGCTGGTTCCTCAACAACCTCACCCGCGCCGACCTCCCGCAGACCACCGCCCTCGTCCTGCGCGGCCTCGCCTTGGAAAACCCGGTCTCCTTCGGCTCCGTCGATCTCTACGCCCAGCTCACCGCCGATCAGATCGCCGAATTGTTCGAAAAGCACCCGCCCCTCCGCGCCAACACCGCCGCCAACATCGCCTACCTCGCCAAATCCCGCCCCGGCAGCGAGACCGACTTCGCGCGCGACCCCACGGCCCACGCCGCCCACCTCGAATTCTGCCGCGATCACGCGCTCACCCTGCCGCCCGCCCTCAACTCGCTCAAAGCCCACATCCTCCACCACCACCTCCGCCTCCAGGCCGCGCTCGGCAACTTCCCGCTCGACGACCTGCTCGCGTACCTCGCCCTGCCGCGCGCCCAGCACCCGATCCTGCGCGTCGCCGAAAACCCGCGCCACCCTGTGAACACCAACGCCGACTTCCGCGCCGCCACCGGCTGCCCGCCCCACGGCGGCGACACGGATCTCATCGAGGAACAACTCCTCCACCACCTCGCCGATGCCGATGAACCGCCCGCCGCCCTCGTCCCGCTCATCCCCGAAGAACGCCTCGCCCGCATCCACGCCCGCGCCCGCCTCCTCGCCGGCGGCGATCCCGACCGCTGGGCCGCAGTTCTCGGCCCCGCCGCCTACCAGGAACTCCTCGAAAAATCCCACATCCAATTCCCCGCCGGGCGTCCCCGTATCCTCGCCGCCGACGACCCCGTCGCGCTTGATCTCGACCTCAAGAACACCCCCGAACTCCTCGTCCGCATCCACGAACTCGACGTCCCCGCCCACGTCGCCCGCCACCGCGCGCAACCCGACGTCCGCATCAACCTCGACGGCCTCGTCCCCCACCACGAGCACCGCCTCGGCTTCGCCGAAATCCCGGCCTCCACCCGCCACCGCCACACCCTCGAACTCCCCGAACTCGAAGGCCCCGGCGCATGGATCATCGACCTCATCAGCGGCCCCGTCTCCGCCCGCGCGCTCATCCGCAAGGGCGACCTCACCACCCACATCTCCCGCACCGGCGACGCCCAGCACATCCACATCTTCGACGACGCCGGCACCCCCGTGCCAAACGCCACCCTCACCCTCGGCTCCGAAACCCTCACCTCCGACGATGACGGAGCCATCCGCGTCCCCAACGCCCCCGGCGGAGCCGCCACCCGCGGCCACATCCACGCCGGAAAACTCGCCACCCCCGTCGAACTCGAATCCCGCGAAGACCAGCTCCGGCTCGACCTCCGCGCCCACCTCGAGCGCGAGCAGATCCTCGCCGACACCACCGCCACCGTCCTCATCCGCCCCCACCTCACCAACCACGGCCACACCCTCCCGCTCGACCGCCTGGAAAACCCCACCCTCACCCTCAAGGCCGCCCTGCCCGGAGACGTCACCATCGAGCGCGTCATCGCCGAAGACCTCGCCCTCGCCCCCACCCTCGAAATCCCGTTCCAGGTCCCCGCCGACGTCACCGCGCTCACCCTCACCCCCGCCGACGCCATCGACCCCGTGCGCCTCTCCGCCACCACCGAATGGAAGCCCAACGCCGACCTCACCACCCACCGCATCGCCGCCGCCTTCTTCTCGCCCACCGAAGACGGCATCGTCCTCGAAATGCTCGGCCGCAACGGCGAACCGAGTGAAAACCGCCGGGTCACCCTCGAATTCCACCGCGACGGCTACCTCCACCCCATCACCCACAGCTTCCGCACCGATGCCGACGGGCGCGTCCACCTCGGTCACCTCGAGGGCATCCGCAAAGTCCACGCCCCACGCCTCAACACCACCTACCTCACCGACCGCAACCAGGCCGAACCGGCCCGCACCATCCACCAATCCCACGGCGAATCCGTCCGCGTCCCCCTCGTTTCCCCGGCCGACACCCCCGACCGCCTCCACCACTCCCTCGTCGAAATCCTCGACGAAAAACCCGCCCGCGACCACTTCGACAAACTCGCCGTCGAAGACGGAACCACCCTCATCATCCGCGACCTACCGCCCGGCAGCCACCTCCTCGGCCAGGGCCGCCACCGCACCCGCATCGAAGTCTCGCCCGGCCCGCTCCACGGCGACCTGCTCGTCTCACCCGTCCGCATCCTCCCCCACCACACCCCCGCCCAACCCGTCATCACCGCCGCCGCCATCGAGGACGGGGAAATCGTCATCCAACTCGCCGGCCACGGCCCCGACACCCGCGTCACCGTCGTCGGCAGCCGCTTCGCCCACCACACCTGGGAACCCGGCCTCGGCCTCACCCCGTTCGCCGCGCCCGTGCCCGACACCCTCGCCCGCGGCTTCCATGCCTGCGCCTACCTCACCGACCGCCGCATCAGCGACGAAATGCGCTACATCCACGACCGCCGCGCCGCCGACGCCATCCTCGGCACCCTGCTCCCGCGCCCCGGCACCCTGCTCCACCGCTGGGCCCAGGAGGAAATCCAACACCAGGACCGCACCGGACGCGAAGCCACCGATGGCCGCGCCAGCCGCGACGACGCCCCACCCGCGCCATCCCGCGACACCGGGGAAGCGGCCACGCGCCATGCCGCCATCGACCCCACCGGCGTCGTCTGCGACTTCCTCGCCCACCCCGCCGCCGTCCACTTCGACCTCGCGCCCGATGACGACGGCACCCTGCGCCTCCCCGCCGCCGACTTCCGCCACGCGCGCTTCATCGAAATCACCGCCACCGAAGCCAGCGCCAGCGACCGCCGCGTCCTCACCCCGCCCGCCGACGATGCCGACGCCGCAACTCGCGACCGCCGCCTCGCCCGCCCGCTCGATCCCGAAGTCCCCCACATCCCCACCCACCGTGCCACCGTCCTCGCCAAGGACGACACCGCCACCATCGAAAACATCCTCGATGCCGACTGGCGCGCCTTCTCCACCCTCACGGACGCCTTCAACCTCCTCTACGGCCTCCACCCCGACGACCGCCTGCGCGACTTCGTCTTCATCACCGAATGGCCCGACTTCGGCGAGGAACAGAAACTCGAATTCCTCCGCCGCTACGCCAGCCACGAACTCCACCTCTTCCTCGCCCGCCGCGACCGCCCCTTCTTCGACGCCCACATCCGCCCCATGCTCGAGGAAAAACCCGCCCCCACCTTCATCGACGACCTCCTCCTCGATCGCGACCTCACCCCATACCTGTCCCCCTACCGCTGGCAAAAACTCAACGCCGCCGAAAAAGCCCTGCTCGCCCGCGCCCTCCCCGACGCCCGCCCGCAAATCCACCTCGACCTCCGCCACCTCATGGAGGCAGAGCCGCCGGATCCCTTCGACATCGCCCGCCTCTTCACCCGCACCCTGCGCGGCACCGGACTCGACATCGAAGACACCCTCGGCCTTGCCCGGGCGAACCTCCTCGATGCCACCGCCGACGCATCCTCCACTGCATTCATCCGCGAGAAATTGCGCCGCCTCATCATTCCCCGCATCGACTTTGAGAACGTCACCCTGCAGGAAGCCGTCGATTTCCTCAGTACCCGATCCGCCGAACTCGATATCATGGAACCGGATCCCGAACAAAGAGGCGTCAATATCATCATCCGCCGCCCAAGCCGCGACGCCGGACTTTTTTCGGCACTGCGCATCCGCGAACTGCGCCTGCGCGACGTCCCACTTGAAATCGCCCTCACATACATCGGCGACCAGACCGGCATGCGCCACGAAGTCACCTCGCGTGGCGTTGTCTTCTCTCCGGCCACCGACAGCGGCCGCACATACGAAAACGTGCAAACCCGCACCTTCCGCGTGCCGCCCGATTTCCGGTCTTTGATTTCACAATCCCGGCCCGCATCCGACGATCTCGACCCATTCGCCCAGCCCACAGGTCATGCATCGATCCAGCCCTCCGCAAGCATTCGGGAGCTGCTCGAAAACGCCGGTGTCAATTTCGGCGAAGGAACCAATGCCATTCTTACGGCAGGCGGCAATCTCATTGTCACCAATTCCCCGCTTGAACTCGAAAAAATCAAAGGCATCACGGAATTCGCTCATTCAACCGGCCGCGGCACCGCCATGGGTTTCGGATACGACATGGACGAATCAAATTTCGACCCGTTTGCCGCCCCTCCCCGCCTTTCCCGGCTGGAAGCCCCCCGCGCTCCCGCGCCCGCCGCCGGACCGCATGCCACCCGCCGTTGGCTCGAATCCAACTACCACCGCCACACCGGTCCCACCGGCGGGACGTTTATCCCGCTCAACAAATTCTGGCTCGATCTCGCCGCCTGGGATGGCGATGGCCCGTTCCTCTCGCCCCATTTCAACGCCTGCCACACCAGCCACAACGAAGTCCTCATGTGCCTCGCCCTGCTCGACCTCCCGTTCGCCGCCCCGCGCCCCGAGGCGGAGGTCGATGGCAACACCCTGCGCGTCAAGGCCCGCGAACCCGTCATCCTCTTCCACAAGGACGTCCGCCGCGCCGATCCGCCCGAAGGCGCGCCCGCCCTGCTCGCCCGCCAGGCATTCGTCCCCGCCCACCAGCGCTTCCGCACCGTCGATGGACTCGAAGTCGAAAACACCATCGCCGGGGATTTCCACCCCGGCACCGCCTACTTCATGACGCTCGTCGTCACCAACCCCACCGCCACCCCGCGCCACATCGACCTGCTCGCCCAGATCCCCGCCGGAGCCATCCCCCTCGGCGGCGGCACCGCCATCCTCACCAGCAGCCATCCGCTCAACGGCAACGATGTCGTCCGCAGCGAAATCGCCTTCTACTTCCCCGAACCCGGCGAATTCCAGGTCCACCCGTTCACCGTCAGCTCTGATGGCGACATCCTCGCCCGCACCGAACCGCAGACCCTGAGCGTCGTCCCATACAACCCGGAAAACCAGGAACCCGGCGACACCTGGCGCGAAATCGTCGGCCTCGGCAGCGACGAGCAGGTTCTCGACTACCTCCGCACCGGCAACCTTCACGCCGCCGAACTCCGCGACCTCCGCCACCGCCTGCCCGACCGCGAATTCTTCCTCCAGGCCACCGCCATCCTCCGCGAACGCCTCCACCACGAACCCGAAGTGGCCAAATGGGGCTTCTACCACAACCACCCGCCCGTGATCCGCGATTACCTCGAAAACTCCGAAGCCATCACCCAGCTCGGCCAATGGCTCGACAGCCCGCTGCTCGAAATCCGCCCCCGCCTCCATTTCAACTGGGAATCCGCCGAATTCGATCCCCTCGTCAACCCGCGCGTCCACACCTTTGCCGACCACCCGCGCCTCTCCCACCCCCGGGCGCTCGCCGATTATCACGAACTCCTCGAAATCCTCTCCTGGAAACCCGCGCTCGACGCCGCCGACCACCTCGCCCTCGCCACCTTCCTCTTCCTCCAGGACCGCGTCGCCGAAGCGCTCGAACGCTTCGACCGCATCGACCCCGCCGACCTGCCAGGCCGCCTCCCCTACGACTACCTCCACTGCCTCGCCCACTTCCACCGCGGCGATCACGAAGCCGCCTCCGCCATCGCCGCCCGCCGCCTGCCCACACTGCCCCCCGGCACCTGGCACGACCGCTTCCAGTCCGTCACCGACCAGGCCGCCGAAATCGCCGCCCTCAACCAACCCGGAGACCCCGCCGATCCGCCCGACGGCGAATCCCGCCCCCAATCCGCCGACACCACCCCCAGCCTCGAAATCCGCCGCACCGGCCGCGACGGCGAACTCCTCCTCAAACACGAGGGCCTCGACCACGCCACCCTGCGCCTCTACAACGTCGATCTCGAAGTCCTCTTCTCCAGCAACCCGTTCCTCGACGAAAGCAACGCGTCCAACGGCGAACCCGCCATCCTGCCCAACCACGTCCTCGAAGTCCCGCTCGCCGAAGCCGTCGGCGAGACCACCATCCGCCTCCCCGCCGCCCTGCGGCGCGGCAACCTGCTCGTCTCCGCCACCGCCGGCGACGCCCGCCTGCTCCGCATCCTCGACTCCGACGCCCTCGAAATCCGCACCGTCCCCTCCACCCGCACCATCCGCGTCACCGATGCCGCCACCGGCCGCCCCGTCCCCGCCGCATACGTCAAAATCTACATCGAGGGCGAGGACGGCCGCGTCCACTTCCACAAGGACGCCCACACCGACCTCCGCGGCCTC
>SLAV01000244.1 GCA_007126655.1 Haloferula sp.
CACCCGCCTCGCCACCCCGTACCGCAACACCCGCGCCATCCTCCGCTTCGCCCGCGGCTTCTATCTAAACCGGTCCGGCCCCGCCGAATCCGAAGCCGACCTCAACGTCCCCGACGAAGACCAGATCCAATCCATCCCCGTCGAAGGCGAGCCGCCCGCGCTCATACCCGCCGGATCCGACCAGGCCGAAATCGCCCGCGCCGTCCACGAGGTCGCCGAACTCCGCAAACGCGGCTTCCCCGCCGGCAGCCTGCTCGTCCTCCACGCCCACAGCCCGCTCGAACCCGCCCTGCGCCGCGCCCTTTCCGCGCGCCTCGGCCCGCACGCCGTCCACGACGGCAAACAGGCCGTCCGCCCCGACGGAGCCTTCTGCACCCTCACCACCCTCGCCGCCGCCACCGGCCTCGAATCCCCCGTCGTCCTTCTCCTCGGCCTCTCCAGGCTGCTCGAATCCGAGAACGACCCCCGCCTCGACGAAACCGCCCTCGCCGAACTCCGCCGCGACCACACCCGCATGATCTACATGGGCCTCACCCGCGCCGGCCAGCGCCTCATCATCATCTCCACCCCCGCCACCCTCGCCGCGCTTACCCTTTAGGAGGTGCCTCCGGCTCCTTCTCCCACAACGGAAAAATCCGCACCACGCCCTCCATCACACCCGTCACCACCCGGCGCGCGCAAACACCCTTGCCGAAAACAAACGTCATCCCCTCACACCAACCCGGACAATTTTTGTCTTGTACGAGACAAAAATTGTCCGCAATGAAAGAACGGAAAGTTGTTGCAGGCCCGCAATCCTTGTCCCGGCCGAGACAAGGATTGCAATGGGCGGGAAGTTCACAGAATCCGGGACGTGGCCGTGCCCAAAGACCAGTGTCCCTTAACCCCGGAGTTGCATGCGCCGCGATTACGCGCATCCTTGCCGCGTCATGATCCGATTCCTCCACACCCGCATCCGCGTCCGCGATCTCGAAGCATCCATCGATTTCTACACGAAGCTCGGTTACGAAGTCTCCGAACGCAAACCCTCCCCGCAAGGCAACAGCCTCGTTTTCCTCACCCTGCCCGGCAACGACGTCTTTCTCGAACTCTGCCACTCGCCGGACTACACCGCCACCTGCCCCGAGGATCTCATGCACACATGCCTCGGTGTGCCCGACATCATCGAATATTGCGACAAGGTCGAAAAATCCGGCATTGAAATCTGGCCAGGGAACTGGCGCGAGAAATTCGCCACCGGCGAAAAACTCATGGCATTCGTCACCGATCCCGACGGCTACGAAGTCGAGATCCTGCAACGCTGAATCCAGCTGCGATTGGTTTTTTTGATTTACGATGTCGGGTAGCGGTGCGACGGTTCGGCCATGAAAACATATATTTGCCTCGCTGGCATTTCCATCATGCCGTTCTTTTTCGCATCATGCGCGCAGGAGTCCCTCACCGGCGACACCTACGCCCGCGGTGAAGCGGGCCAACCGCAGACGGTGAACCGCGGAACCATCACCTCGATCCGCAACGTGCGTCTTGAAGGGAGTGACACGGCTCGCGCGGGCGGAGGCGCTCTCGGCGCGATTGCGGGCGGGCTGCTCGGCGACCAAGTCGGCGGCGGTTCAGGTCGGCGCGCGGCCACGGTCGCGGGTGCGGCCGGCGGTGGCATCGCAGGCACCCACGCCGGCCAAGCGGCATCCGCCCGTCAAGGCTTGGAAATCGAAGTCAGGCTCGAATCCGGCGATACGGTTTCGATCGTGCAACAGGCGAATCCCCGGGAACAATTCGAAGTCGGAGATCGCGTCCGCGTGCTCGACACCGGTCGGCGCGCCCGCGTCGCACACTAAAATCGTTCAACGGATTTCGCGTCAGCCACGCACCTTGCCTGCGGTCCACGGTGCGAACTCCTCTGGAATGGGTGCCTCGAACCGCACCACCCGTCCGCCCGAAGGCTGGTGAAAAGACAATTTCCAGGCGTGCAGCATGAGGCGCCCCACACCGTGGATGACCTTCGATGCCGACCGGCCATAAACCGGATCTCCAATAATCGGTGTGCCCAAATGACGCATGTGGACCCGGATCTGATGCGTCCGCCCGGTGTGCAGATGGCATCGCACTAAAGCCGTCCCTTTCACCCGGTCCGCATTCATAACCTGATAATCCGTGATGGCCGGTTTGCCGACGGGTGGATCACAGACAGCCATTTTTTTCCGGTTCACCGGATGGCGGGAGATGTTCGTGAAAACCGTGGCGTCCGCGGGTGACGGCGTGCCCAGCGTAACCGCCAGATAGATCTTCTCCATCGTCTCGCGCGCCGCGAACTGTGCGGCCAACGACTGATGCGCCGCGTCGGTTTTAGCAACCACCATGCAGCCGGAAGTGTCCTTGTCGAGCCGGTGCACGATGCCCGGTCGCTCGACACCTCCAATCCCCGAAAGACGTCCACGGCAATGATAAAGCAGCGCGTTGACCAGCGTGCCGGTCGGGTTGCCGGCGGCCGGATGTACAACCATGCCGTGCGCCTTGTCGATCACCAGCAGCTCGTCGTCCTCATGCAACACACGCAGCGGAATATCCTCCGGAGCAGCCTCCGCCGGAACTGCCTCGGGCAGGTCGATGGTCACGCGCTCGCCCCCCGCCACGGCATCCCGCGGTTTCGCCGGCGCGCCGTTCACCCGGATGTGCTGCTCGCGGATCAACGTCTGGATGCGCGCGCGGGAAAGTTCTTTCAGGCGCGAGGCAAGATACGCGTCGAGCCGCGGCGCGCCGGGTGGATCGACCACAATTTCCATGCCGGCCAGCGTCGCAGCGGCACGTCCGCGGACAAGTTTGAAGTTTGCAGCCGCCTTGCCTCGTCCGTAGATTCAACGCATGAGCGTGGATTCACCCATCATCAGCGACTGCCCGGCCTGCGGGGAGCCGATGGACATTACCGCGCTTGCGCCTTTCACCCTCGTTTCCTGTCCCTCGTGTGAGGAGAAAACACGGGTAAAACTCGACTTCGGACCCTACCGGCTTGAACAACGCCTCGCCGTCGGCGGCATGAGCGTGGTATTCACCGCACGCGACACGCTGCTCGACCGCGTGGTCGCCGTGAAAATCCTCAATGAGGACTACTCAGCCGACGAACGCCGGATCAATGCTTTCGAACAAGAGGCCCGCGTCACCGCCTCGCTCAGCCACCCGAATATCGTGCGCGTGCTCACCACCGGCCGCGCATACGGACGCTTCTTCATTGCCATGGAGCTGGTCCCCGGCGGCCACTTCGAGCAACACATCCGCGCCGAGGAAAAAATTCCCGTGGAGCGGATGCTGCGCCTGGCGATCCAGATCGCCAACGGACTCAAAGCCGCACACGCCGCGAACCTGATCCACCGCGACATCAAGCCCGGCAATATTCTACTCGATGCGGCGGGCAACGCGAAGATTGTCGATTTCGGCCTCGCGCTGGCCACCCAGGGCGGCACTGCCCGCGCCGACGAATTCTGGGCCACCCCCTATTACGTGCCGCCCGAAACCATCGACGGCCAACCCGAGGATTTCCGGTCCGACATCTACGCATTCGGAGCCACACTCTACCACGCGCTTGCTGGAAAGCCGCCCTGCAACGAGAAAAGCATGGCCACCGACGTTTTGCGGACAGCCAAAAGGCAGGTCGTCCCTTTGCACCTTGTTGAACCGGATCTTCCACTTGCCGTCTGTGAGATCGTTGAGAAGGCCATGGCATACCGGCCCGACGACCGCTACGACTGCTACGATGGCCTGATCCGCGACCTCGAGGCCGCCGCCGATCCCGCTAAACACGGCGTCCTCCGGATCACCGCCGGCGAGGCTGCAAACCGCCGCACCCGGGCCCGGCGAACCCGGCGGTTCCTGCTTTCATGCGCCTCACTGGTCGCCGCAATCGCCGCCGCAGTGGCCATTGTATGGATTGCCAATCGCGGCGTCACTCACTCACTGGAAAACGAGAATGCGGTCGCCGCCACCACGGATGCGGAAGATCCGCCCGCCGACAACCAGGAGGAAGCCCCCGCGGCAACCGTGATCGATGTTGCCCTGCTCCTCGATGAGGCGAACGAGGCCATGATTTCCCGCAGATACGGCGACGCCTGCAGCCAATTCGGATTTATTTACCGCCACCCGCAGGTGCGGGAGCCAACACGCACGTGGTCCGGCGTGCAGGCCGCTATGGCAGCGTTCCTTGCCGGAGATGCGGGGGATGCCCGCAGTCTGTGCCGGGACATCGAGCGTCAATCGGCCGAAGCGGGTATCGACGATCCCGGTTTCGAACACGTTGTCCTGCCGGTGGTCCGGCGTGTCGCACGCCGGGAAACCGTCCCCCGCGAGCCGACCACCGACGATACAATGGACGCGCCTTTGATCATCGCGCGCATGCTCGCGGGCCTGCACAACTGGCAGCATGGCGAACCCGGATCCGCCACCCCCTTCCTTCGGGATGTCGCCGAAGCCACGCCGGACGAGTCCGCCCAATGGCTGGCCCACTACCTCGAATTCGCGGCGGACTGCCTGCGGGACAAGCGCTTGCTCGACGACCCTGTCTTCGATCAGGAACCCGCGGACCTCGCCGCCGCCGAAACCGCCCTCGAACGGCTCAACGTGATCAGCCAGGCTCTCGCCACGCCGGGCCGCGCGAGCCAGATCGTGAACCGACGTCGCAGGGACATTCGCGCGATCCGCGATGATTTTATCCAGGAGAAGGAATCCATGGAAAACGACGTGTCGCCCGAAGGCGAAATCCCGGATCACACTCCGCCCGAGGCGGATCCGGCTTCTCCACAAGAGGAGCCGGAAGACGAAATCCCGCCCATGGAGCGCATCCAAAGCCACCTCGCCGATTACGAGTTCGCCCGTGCCCGACGGCTGATCCGTTCGCTCAACGACGAACAGGTGCCGCCGCGCGGCCGCAACGTGTGGATGACGCTCACCCGAAGCGCCCAGGAATTCATGAGCTCCCTCGTGGACGATCTCGCTGGTTACGACGCGACCCCGCCCATCAATGAAGTCTTGCTCAAGTCCGGCGATACGCTCGCCGACATCCGTATCCACGAATCACTCGAATTCCTCGCCGCCGCCGATGGAGAAATCATCCCGTGGCAGGACATCCATCCGGACACATACATCGACTTGCACCGCGCCCGCGTGCGCATGATCGGGGAACCCGATGCGCGCACCCGCGCCCACGAATCCGCAATTGCCTTCGATCTTCTCGCCGGCGACCGCAGGCGCGCCACCACCGCCATTCAGCGGCTTGGCGAGGTCGATCCGAACTTCCAACGTTACTGGCGCATCATCCTCGAACAACTCCCGAATTGACCCGTCCGGCCGACAACACACCGGTGGCGCGCTGCCGGTTCTGCGCGATCGACTTCGAATCCGCCGGAGCCGCCCGCGGACACACCGATGCACCGGTCCAGATCGGCCTTGCCACCTGGTCGCGCGTGGAAGGAGACGGCGCGACCTTCGTCTCTCATCTCAAAACCGACCAGCCCGTTCAATGGACCGCCCGTCGCGTCCACGGCATTTCCACGACGGACCTCGCAGACGCTCCACCGCTCGCCACCCTGTGGCCGGTCATCCGCAATCACATGCGCGGAGCCGCAGTCGTCGCCCACGGAAAAGGCACCGAGAAACGTTTCCTCCGCGCGTTTCCCGGCCACGGATTCGGTCCGTGGCTCGACACCCTGCTGCTTGCCCGCGCCGCGTGGCCAAGCCTGCCCGACCACTCGCTCGGCCCGCTCTGCGACGCGCTCGGCCTTACACCGGAGGTGCGTGGCCTCGTCCCGGAAAAATCCTGGCACGACGCCCTCTTCGACGCCGCCGCCTCGTTGATCCTCCTGCGCCATCTCATCGACGCCCTCGGTCTCGACGAACACCCCGTCGCCGCACTCACCAATCCCGACACATCGGCCTGGCATCGCATGCGCGACACCCGCTGATCCGCCCGGACAAGCACACCACGGCGGAGCCGTCTCAGTCCAGCGGCACCAGCCAGACGTTCCGGAATACCACCGGATTATTGTGATGTTGCAGGTAAACAGGGCCTTCCGCGCTTACGAGCGGGCCGTCAATCGGCGCGGCCGGCGTGTAGTCCCTCGACAGTTCCAGATTCTCGTGAACCAGGACACCGTTGAGCTTCACCGTCATCCGCGGCCATTCGGTGCGGTTACCCTCGTCATCGAACCGCGCTGCGGTGAATTCGACGTCATACGTCTGCCATGTCAGTGGGGGCAGGCTCATGTTCAACTGGGGCGCGGCGATCGCATAAACGCCGCCGTTGTCGCCCGCGCCCTCGCCGAATCCGAAGGAATCGAGAATCTGCGTTTCCCAGCGCCCGCCGAAATACACGCCGCTGTTGCCGCGGCGCTGGCCGCGGGCGTGCGGCACATAAGGCGTGCGGAATTCCACATGCAGCCGGTAATCGGTGAAGTGCTCCTTGGTCAGGCTGCTGGTGGCCAGCAACAGCCCGTCCTCCATCCTGCCGCCCTCCCAGGCGTCCGCCGACGTGCCGTCGAAAAGGATCACCGCGCCTTCGGGCGGTTCGGCTCCAAGCGTCGGGCTTTCGCGCGTCACACGGTTCAGCTCCTTCTCGCCGCCGTCCGAGCCGTTCAACTTCAATGTCCCGTTGCGGATGGTGGCGGTGGTAGCTCCTTCCTCGGACGCAAGCACGACGACGTCGTCATCCTCCCGCCCGCCTTCCAGAAGTGTGCGTGTCATCCCGGGCGACCAGCCCGCGCCGGGTAGCCCGCCGTCGTAGGCATACGCGCGGAATGCTCCGTCGCCGAGTGCGGCCACCTGCACGCCGTGGCCCTCCGCCGCATACTCGCCTTGGATCGCGAAATCCTGATCCTCGTTCAGCGCGGTGTCGGGATCCGTCCAGGCCTGCGGCTGGTCTCCGGCGCAGGCCGCCATGGGCAGCGCCAGCGCGAGCAGCGCGGCGGATGCGATTGAAATGGTTCGTGGATTCGGTGTTTTCATGATTCTCATTTGGGTCGTGGGTTGGATTCGCATCCGGTTTAAAGTTGGGTTCCGTATTCCCAGCCCTCGCGCACCGGTTCGCGGATGTAGGCCTGGAGTTCCGGGTTGTTGGTGATGCGTGCGTTTGCCGCGTCCCACTCGATGCGGGTATTGAAGCGCTGCGCCAGCACACCCAGCAGGATGATCTCGGTGAGGCGCGACGAATAACTGAAGTTTGATCCGGGCTCCGGTCCCTCGCCCTTGATGGCGCGGATCCATTCGCGGAACGGACCGCCCGCCACGCGCGGAATCGTCTCTTCCGGCGGATCCTCCTGCCATGCCGCGCGCAGCTCGTCGGGAACGATCATCGGCGGCCCGGCGTGCGTGCCGGTTCCAAGCATCCCCTTGCTTCCCACCATCCAGCACGCGCGGCCGAGGTGCGTCGCGTTCTCCGCTCCGAATTTTTCAATCCGGCCGACCTTCGACCAGTCCTGCGGACCGTCGAACCAGTCGAGTTGTACCGGCCCGCGGTCGCCCTTGGCCGGGAAATGATAGCGGATGTGGCTGGAGGCCGGCACCACGCCGTCCAGCGAAGGCGCGCGCGAGACCGCCTCCACCGCCAGCGGCGGATCGAGGTCGAGCGCCCACACCGGCGTGTCCAGCGTGTGGCATCCCCAGTCGCCCAGCATGCCCAGGCCGAAGTCATAAAACGTGCGCCACTTCTTGGGATGATAGTCGTGGCTGAAGTCCCGCGCCGCCGCGGGGCCGAGCCACTCGTCCCACGCCATCCCCTCCGGCACCGGCGCGGACGGCGGCGGCATTTCCTGTGGATCGGCGAAATGGTCGCTGCCCAGATTCGGGCCGGAATTGCGGCAGAACACCTGCTCCACATTCCCGATCACCCCCGCCCGGATCGCCTCGACCGACCGGCGGATGCCGTCTCCGGCGTGACCCTGGTTCCCCATCTGGGTAACCACCTGGTAGCGGTCGCGCGCCTTGAGCAGCGTGCGCGTCTGCCACACGTCGTGGGCCAGCGGCTTCTGAACAAAAACGTGGATGCCTCGCTCCATTGCCGCGATCGCCGCCGGGAAGTGCGTGTGATCGGGCGTCGAGATCACCACCGCGTCAATCTCCTTGTGCATCTTGTCGAACATCACCCGGAAATCCTCGTAAAACGGCTGGTTCGTGCGCCAAGCCTTCATGTTCTCGGCGCTCAACTCGCGGTCCACGTCGCAAAACGCCACCAGGTTTTCGTCGCCGCATCCCTGCTCATACGGCTGGCGGGCAATCCACCCACCGGAACCAATGAACGCAATATTCAGCTTGCTGTTGGCCGACGCGCCCGGACTGCTGATCGCGAATCGCGGCAGGAGTGTCCCCGCTGCAACGCCGGTGGCGGTGGTGAGAAAGGTTCTTCTTTTCATATGGGTGGTATGGAAATCAATGCGGGCCAAGCCGTCCGGCCCGGTCTTCGCATGTTTCATACGCCCGACCGCTTCCCCATGTTTCATGAGGATCACGCCCTTGATGGCAGTCGGGCGCTCAACCGATCATGCCGCGCGTCACCCGGTATCTCGCCGCGCAGCGCGGACACTGGATCGTGATTTCCTCCGCGCCGTCGAATAGCTCATCCGGCCGGTCGCGC
>SLAV01000178.1 GCA_007126655.1 Haloferula sp.
AAAATGTTGTTGTAAAACTTCGTGTTGTGCGGCTTTCGGTTTTCCGCAACAAACTGCGCACCGGTAATGCCGGGGCCGGCATAATAGACATTGTTGTGGATCCGGATGTCCTCACATTCCGTGTCGTTGTCGAATCCGAAGAATATGAAACCTTCCTGGTCGTTCTGTGAGATGTTGTATCTCACATCCACCCCCTTGTTCCATCGCTTCATGATCCCGATGAACCACAGGTTGTCATGGCTGTAGTTGTACTGGAACGTCGTGTCCCGCGAATTCCAGTCCGCGTCGAATCCGCCGCGATCCCTGCCGCCTTCTCCGGTGTTTCCATACGCCTCGTTGTGCTGAGCGACCAATCCAACCGTATGGAAATTGAACAGACTGTGTCCAGTGTTGTGGCGGCTGCTGTTTGCGAGCACATTGTATTCAACCAGTGGATCCAGGCTCTGACGAATGATCATGTTGTTGCGGGACGTGTTGCTGATGAAGTTGTGGGCAATGTAAACCCCGGTCCATAGATGATCGATCTGGTCGATATTCACGCGGTTGAAGCTGGAATTCGTCGCAATGCCGACGCCCCCGGTCCTTTCGACCGTGTTCCCGACAATCCGCAGATCATGAATCATCGTGGGTATGGTTCCGAAAGTGTGCACATGGATGCCACCGTGCCCCTTGGCGTCATCAGGATCCGAATCCAGCGTGATGCCGTTCACATCATGCACGTAACAATGCTTGATGTGGATGTGGTTCATGACCGTATTCGGCCGGTCATCATCGGTTTCGACATAAATCCCCATGATCACCCCCTGGTGATTGTCCGTGCCGTCCGTGTTGGTCACCTCGATGTTGTGTATTTCCCAGTATTCCACATTCTTCAGGTGGATCGCGGCTTTGTTCACACCCATGGCGTTGATGATCGGCATGGCCCCCTCACCATGGCTGGCGATGCGGATCGGCTGGTCTGCCGTGCCGCTCCCCTGCGGTGCAAACATACCGCTGAATATCCGCCCGCGCTTGAACAGGATTACATCACCCGGTTCGAAAGCATGGTTTTTGTAGGTATCAAATTCCGATTGGTCGTCAATGGTGATGACCGAACCGATCTCAGCGTCGTCCAGATCGATACTGAGCCGGAAAAACCGGCGGTCGATGCCGGTGTTGTTGACGGTGGCCTTGACCCGTTCCACCGCATGTGTGATCGATTCGACTTCGGTTTGACCGGGTGTGTAGGGATCCCAATTCCGCAAGTCGTTGCTGGATTCAATATTCTGCTCGATATGTGGCGCGTCATTTCTCCGGCGATAGGATATTTCAATATCTCCCGTGGATTCCGCAATCCCGGCGGACAGGCCTTCGCCGGGAGAATCCGGGATCGTCGGGTCCAGGCCGAAGGCGAATTCGACAAGGTTTGCGAAGCCGTCGCCATCCTTGTCGTCGGCAGGGCCGGTATCGTTTCCACTGAGTCCGTGATTCAGCTTGAAATGCTGATAGCCAAACACACCGGTTGGCAAACCCTCCCCGATGGGCGCGCCGGCCGTCGTGGGATGTTCTTTCATGAGCGTGAGACCCAGCTCATGGACCATGATGTTTTTCAATACGGCGAGTCCGTCCGCCGTCAGCGCGGTTTCATCCGAGGGCAGGGCAAAATAAATCCGATCTCCCGCATGGGTCGTCTGGGTCACGGGAAACCCGTTTGGTGTGGTGGTGGCCAAAGCCGACCCCGCCGCATACCTGACGCCGACAATTCCCGAGGAATGATCGGCCAGCAGGGTTCCGCCGCCGATCGGGGAATCGATCACCACATTGAACGCATCGACATAAAGATCGGCCGGATTCGAGGTAATGCCGGTAAAGACAGGGTCCCCGGGTTCGACAAGGTTCGTTTCAAACCCATCCGCGGAGGCAGTGGCGATCGTTCCGGAATCGATCCATCCCCAACGGCTGCCCCTCACCATGAAGGCATTGGCAACAAACACCTTGCATGGGAGGTTGTTCCAGGAATCGATTTCCGCTGCTGAACCGGCATAATTCGCACTGTTCGTCGATCGGGTGATGATCACCACATCGTTCGGATCAACCGCAGGCGCCCCGTCCGTGAATTGACCGGGAACGATGTATTCGGCGATGTGATCTGCCAGCCATTGGTATAATTCATCCGCGACCGGATCATTTCCAACAAAGTAAACCGTGGTGTCCGCACTTGCACACGGCGTGGCAAGCGCGAAGATGGATGAGGCAAGGCAACTGCCGATAATTCGTTTCATGACGCGGAAATATGCGTTACCGCCATTGTTGTCGAATACAAAAACCACGACAAGTCCTGCAACGGGGTGCTTGTCCGTCATCGCCACTTGCGAGCGGGGCGGCGCATGGCACCAATGCCCACCATGCCGGCCAGCAAGACGGAAGTTGATGGCTAGGGGATGACGGTGACGTTGACCATCGTTCCTCGTGTCATGCGAATGCCAGCACCATCCCATCTCGTGGGTCTCCGCCAAATTCGGCGGAGGTTGCTGTAAAATTTTTTTCCAGTGGTTACCGGATTCGATGGGATTCGATGGGGATGAGGGGAACAGTCACATCACATCTCAATACTCAAACGTATCTGACGCATTCATGTCATGTGATGATTCATTGCCATCATATCCGTCAATAAAAATGCGGGAAACCGAGGATGTGCCATGGCACGGCCCCGGCAGGCAAAACGAGCGGAAACCAGAATAAGGTCTTGTCACCATTTCTCGCAACGCCATTTCCGTGATTGCCACAACACGCGAGGGCATGCAGTTTCCCCGCGTGAAAGCCGTCATCACCGCCGCCGGGAAGAACCAGCGCTCCCTCCCGCTCCAGACGTTCGTCGATCGCGACGGCGTCACCAAGTCCGCCCTCGCGATCCTCGCCGGAGAAATCCTCGCCGCCGGGATCTCCGAGATCGCCGTTATCGTCCACCCTGGCGACGAGGCCGCCTACGCCGCCGCCGTCGGCCCGCTCGCCCGGCAAATGCGGTTCCTGCCGCAGCCCGAGCCGCTCGGCTACGGCCATGCCGTGCATTGCGCGGCGGAGTTCACCGGCGACGCGCCGTTTCTCCTCATGGTCGGCGACCACCTCTACACCAGCCGCACCGATGTCTCGTGCGCCGCGCAGTTGCTCGCCGTGGCCGCCTCCGCGAAATGCCCCGTCTCCGCCGTACAGGCGACGCACGAGAGCAAGCTGCCATACTACGGCTGCATCGGCGGTCGCCGCGTGCAAGGGGCCGAGCGCCTCTATGAAGTCGAGACCGTCATTGAAAAACCCACGCCCACCGAGGCCGAGCAGAAACTCGTCGTCCCCGGCCTCCGGGCGGGTAACTACCTTTGCTTCTTCGGCATGCACGTGCTCACCCCCTCGGTGATGCGCACGCTCGCCGGGATTCTCGAAAACGGCTCCGCCGACCTCTCCGCCGCCCTTGCGGAAAACGCGCGCCGCGAGCGCTACCTCGCCTGCGAGATCCAGGGCCGCCGCCACGACCTCGACCTCCACTACGGCCTGCTCACCACCCAGCTCGCGCTTGCACTCGCCGGGAAAGACCGCGAGGAAGTGCTCACCCTGCTCGTCGAGCAGCTCGCCCAATCCCAAGCCTGAGACCCGCGCCCCCGATGCCCAGCCTCTCCACCCTCATCACCTCGGGCGACGCCGCCGTGCGCGATCAATCGCTCGACGCCGCCTGCGCCTGTCTCTCGCTCGACGAACTGCTTGCCGAAGCCGCCGAGCTCGACGCCTTCCGCCGCACCAGCGACAACCTCTACGAACGCGTCCGCGCCCTGCTTTTCCTTCACGCCATCCACCGCTTCCACCTGCCCGCCCGCCTCACCGATGCCGCCCCCGGCACCATCCCGTTCAAAGGCTACGAGCAACTCCTCGAACGCCGCTTCGAAGAGGCCATCGACCTTTTTCTCGGATACCAAAATGAACACGGTCCCGGCGACGGCATCTCCAGCGCCCTCGCCGCCGCCTATCAGAAGCTCGCCTTCCAAACGCTCGCCGACCAGGTCCGCCGCAGCGTCCGCCAGGTCGCCGGCAACCAATGGATGTTCCGCATGGGCCATCCGGACGATCAGCCACTGCGCATCCGCAAAGAACTCGCCACCCGCGACCCCGCCAGCGGCCTCTACCCCGTCCTGCGCGAGCGCACCCCCGTCCGCATGGACCTCACCCACTGCGGATGGAGCGACATTTTTTTCCTCGGCATGGACTACCCCGAGGGAGCCAAAGTCCTCAACATCTCGGTGGACCTCGCCGTCCCCGGGCGCGACAAATCCCCCGCCCCACCCGTCGAAGCCAGCCTCCGCGTCATCGACCAACCCGTCCTCCGCCTCACCAGCGTGGACCTCGGCTGCACCGCCGAAATCTCCAGCCTTAACGAGGTGTTCGATTTCGCCAAAGACTACCTCGGCCTGCTCAAGGCCGCCGTCATCGCCAGCGGCATCGTCCCGCCCGGCATCGAAGGCTCCGGCCAGCACCTTGAGGATCTGTTGGAAAAAATCGTCGGCCCAGGGCGCGGATTGGAGATCGTCAGCAACGTCAACAACATCCCGAAAGGCTCGCGCCTCGCCGTCTCCACCAACCTGCTCGCCGCCCTCATCGGCGTCTGCATGCGCGCCACCGGCCAGGCCCGCTCGCTCACCGGCGGTTTGGAGGAAAACGAACGCCGCATCGTCCTCGCCCGCGCCCTGCTCGGCGAATGGCTCGGCGGCTCCGGCGGCGGCTGGCAGGATTCCGGCGGCGTCTGGCCCGGCATCAAGCTCATCACCGGCGCACCCGCCGCCGATGGCGACCCCGAATCCGGAGTCAGCCGCGGCCGCCTCATGCCACGCCACCAGGTGCTCGACCGCGACGCCGTCCCCGAGTCCGCCCGCCTCGCATTGCAGGACTCGCTCGTCCTCGTCCACGGCGGCATGGCGCAAAACGTCGGGCCCATATTGGAGATGGTCACCGAGAAATACCTCCTCCGCAGCGAACCCGAATGGTCCGCCCGCCTCAAAACCCACGAAGTCCTCGAAGCCATCCTAGCCGCCCTCAAAACCGGCGACATTCCCGCCATCGGCCAAGCCACCACCCGCAACTTCCAAGGCCCCATCCAAACCATCATCCCCTGGGCCAGCAACGCCTACACCGAGCTGCTGATTTCAAAAACCCGCGATCACTTCGGCGCGGACTTCCTCGGCTTCTGGATGCTCGGCGGCATGTCCGGCGGCGGCATGGGCTTCATGTTCGCCCCCGCCCGCAAGGCGGAGGGTCAGGCGTTTTTGCAAGACCTCATGGCCGAGACCAAGCGAACCCTCGCCGCCGCACTGCCCTTCGCCATGGAACCCGTCGTTTACGACTTCGCCATCAACGAGCGCGGCTCGTGGTCCGAACTCCTCACCGGCACCGCAGCGCTCATGCCCGCCGGCTACTACTCCTTCACCGTGCCCGCCCTGTTGCGGATGGACCGCGAAAAACTCGGCTCCGCCCGCCATGCGGAACTCGACCATTTCGCCGACGCCTGCCGCACCCGCCCCGAACTCCAGGGCATGGTCCGCACCCTCTTCGACTCGATTTTCCCCCGCACCGCCGACAACCGCGCCAGCCAGGGCGATCTCCACGAAATCCTCGCCCGATACGGCTTCGACCGCGCCACCCACGAGCAGATCCGCGAAGACCTCCGCGCCGCCCGCATCGGCCTCGCCCAGAACCGCCTGCCCGGCAACAGTACCATCGAAGACGTCCGCCCCGGCGACATCACCGAAGCCACCTCCCTCACCCCCGACGACCACGCCACCGGCCTCGCCGCCCTGAAAAACGGCGAAGTCGCCGTCGTCACCCTCGCCGCCGGCGCCGGCTCGCGCTGGACCCAGGGCGCCGGCGTCGTCAAAGCGCTCAACCCGTTCTGCCGCCTCGGCGGCAAACACCGCTCGTTCATCGAGACCCACCTCGCCAAAAGCCGCAAAACCACCCGCGACTGCGGCACCCCGCTGCCCCACATCTTCACCACCAGCTACTTCTCCCACGCCCCAACCCGCGACTTCCTCGAAAGCCACAACAATTTCCACTACGACGGCCCACTCCACCTCTCCGAAGGCAAATCCATCGGCCTGCGCATGGTCCCCACCGTCCGCGACCTGCGCTTCGCCTGGGAGGAAATGCCCCAACAAGCCCTCGACGTGCAGCAGCAGAAAGTCCGCGACAGCCTGCGCACCGCCCTCATCGGCTGGGCCCGCGGCATGGGCGAGGCCGCCGACTACACCGACAACCTCCCTCTCCAATGCCTCCACCCCGTCGGCCATTGGTATGAAATCCCCAACCTCATCCGCAACGGCACCCTCGCCAGGTTGCTCGAAGAACGCCCGCAGCTCAAAACCCTCGTCCTCCACAACATCGACACCGTTGGCATGCATGTCGATCCCGCCCTGCTCGGACGCCACCTCGCCAGCCGTGCCGGCCTCACCTTCGAGGTCATCACCCGTCGGCTCGAAGACCGCGGCGGCGGCCTCGCCCGCGTCAACGGCAAGCTCCGCCTCGTCGAAGGCCTCGCCATGCCCCGCGAGGAAGACGAATTCCACCTCACCTACTACAACTCGAACACCTGCTGGATCGACATCGACGCCCTCCTCACCGCCTTCCAACTCACCCGTGCCGACCTAACAGACGACACAAAAACCGCCACCGCCATCCGCGCCGTAGCCGCGAAAATGCCCACCTACATCACCCACAAGGAAGTCAAAAAGCGCTGGGGCCACGGCCAGGAGGATGTCTTCCCCGTCTGCCAGTTCGAAAAACTCTGGGTGGACATGAGCCAACTGCCGGACCTCGACACCCGCTACCTCGCCGTCCCCCGCCTCCGCGGCCAACAACTCAAGGATCCCGCCCAACTCGACGGCTGGCTCCGCGACGGCTCTGCGGATTACCTCGAATCACTCTGTGAGTGGCAGTAAGGCGGCGGCAGCTCCAGTCATCATCGAGTGCATTCTCCGGCGCCCCTTGTCGGAGGATCAGTCCCGGAGGAACCGGATTTAACGACGAGGCTGTCTGCACTGATTTACGAATCAAGCTTGCCGCACCGGTTTTGATCGACGATACTCAGTTCGGCATGATGATGAATTCAACCCGTTTTTTGGTGTGTCTGGCACTGCTTTTCGGCACTGTTCCAATGACTTCCTGCGTTCCCTTGGTCGCGGGGGCTGCCGCGGGCTACGTGGCAAGTGAAGAGGGTTATCGGGTCAGAAGTCCGATCACCAAGGAAAAGGATAAGGATTGAACGGCTGCGCCTCGCGGCAGCCTGGCAGAATGTGGCCGCCGCACACGCGTCGGACCACCGCAATGGCGTCTCTGAGCGCTGTGGGCGGACCTATGGAGTCCGGCCATGTATACGGGGGAATGCGGATTCGGGTGATTGATGTTCTCGATCTTCTGGCGGCAGGTTTGGTCTTCCGTTATGCGGCGGGTGTCGCCGTGCTTGATCACGCGCGGTCTCAGCGGAATTCCACTTCGTTTCCCGCACGCACCAGCAGGTTGAGTTCCTCGACGTCGATGCGGCGCAGGTGGATGCCGCGCGGGCGCTCCTCGTCTTCCTCGTCGTAAGTGCGGATGGTGATGCCGTTGGCGAGGTGGATGCTTTTTTCCGCTTCGGTGTATCTGTCGGAAAGCGCCTGCACGCGCCGGCCGCCGATGGTGGCGGATTTCGATTCGATGCGGGTGGTGCCGCGCGCCGGCGCGCCGGTGTGGTTGAACTCGACGATTGGATACTCGCGGATGAACTCACCTTCCCGCCACAGTGCCAGCGACTGCCGCGAGGGCGTGATGACGATCCGGAAATCCAGCGGCATGAGGACGAAGCGGTCGCCCGGGCGCAGGATGCCGAATCCCGTGAGGCCGTTGATGTGGCGCAGGTTCTCGATCGTCGTGCGGTTGCGGGCCACAATCGAGAGCAGCGCGTCGCCGCTGACGACGGTGTAGTCGATCTTGCCGTCCATCGACGCGGTGGTGAGCAGGCCGTCGAGATTCATCTCGCCGAGGATCCGGCGCGCCTGCGGCGCGGCACTGGACGTGGGATAGACGTGGATGATCGTGCCGAGCTTTTCACGCGCCTCGTCGATCCTGCCGAGCACGATCGCCTCGTGCGCGCGCTGGAACACCCGCTCGCCGGGGTCGAAGTCCTGCGTGTCGGTGGATTCCAACTGCCGCATGAAGTCCTCGTCCTCCGTGCCGGTGGCGAGCACCGGCCGGGTGTCGGGCACGATTTTCTCAAAAACCCCGCCGAGCGGTTCCACGGCGACGTGATAGGCCAGCATGGTTGTGAACCCGAGGACGGCCAGTACCAACACGCCTGCGATGAGCTTGATGAAGGTGAGGATTTTCATGGCCGTCGCCGCGCGCCGCTTACAACAGGCCGCGCCGTTTGAAGTCGAAGGTGTTGATCCCCTGGGAGCGCATGATCATCTCGAAGGAGAATTTCAGGATGGAAATCTCCCACGCGTCGTCCACGCCCTCGATCACCGCGAGCGCGGGGTTGCCGGAAACTCGCAGGTCGTCGAGCACCCGCCGACGCACGCTCTCGATCGGCTCGTGCACGATTTCCTCGCGAACCTGGCCGCGGCGGAAGCGGAAGCCGTATTGGAGAAACGCAAGGTCGCGACCCTCGTCGCGGAATTTCTCCACCATCCGGTCGAATTTGCCGCGCGTCTCGTCGTCGAACCCGTCGAGCTCGACATCGCGGTAGGACTCCGGGCGCATGATCCGCGGGCGCTGCGCGTCCATTTCACCGCTGCGGATGCGTACCTGGCTGACGTCGTCCATCAGCTCGCTGAGCAATTGGAACTCGAAGCGCGTCTCGCCGAAGGTGTCGATGCGGCGGTCCGGCTCGTGCAGGACTTTCGTCGTCGCCAGGGCGTATTGGATGTCGTCTTGGGAGTGCATGCCGTCGGATGATCGCGCGGAACCACGCGAATTGCAAAGAAAAGGGCGGCGCGCCCTGATTGACGCCCGCCCGCTTTCATCGAGAAACTCCGCGCGTTCAGCCCTGTTGATTCGTGATGTATTCGATCACGTCGCCGACGGAGGTGAGTTTTTCTGCCTCTTCATCGGGGACCTCGATCTCGAATTCCTCCTCAAAGGCCATCACGAGTTCGACGGTGTCGAGGGAATCGGCTCCGAGGTCTTCGACGAATTTCGCCTCGGGGTTCACTTGGTCGGCGTTGACGCCGAGCTGATCGACAATGATGTCTTTGACGCGGTCTTCGATGCTTTTATCGGACATGGGGTGTGGTTGGTTGCGGAGTTGCGGTGGAGATGGTTATGGCGGTGGGAACGGGCTTGGCAATCCCGAAAAATCGGAAAAATGCGAATTCCTCATGCCTTGCCGCCGGGTGGCTCCCCGGGTTGCGCGGCTTCCTTCCGGCGGTCGCCATCCGGGTCTTCGGGTGTTTCGCCGCTCCCGTTCCCGGTTTCGGCGTCGTTTCCGGCTTCCTCCTCGCCGCTGCTGTATTCGATGATCTCGCCGGTGAAGTGGGCGCGGAGTTTTTCCATCATGCGCTCGGCCGGCTGGTCGTCTTCGTGGCGGAATCCGCCGTATGTCAGCCCGTCGAGCCGCATCCGGCCGGTGCCCGAAGGCGATTGGTATTCGGCGAACGCGATGCCCTTGGTGTCCCATTTCCGGAGGTCGAGCAGTGTCAGGTCCTCATGGGCGACGCGCCGGCCGGTGGCATCAGTGACACCCTCGTCATCGACAACGATGCGGCGGCGCAGCGTGCGCACCAGGAAAAACAGGGTCACCAGCGTGAGGACCAGGCAGATCCAGAAGACCACCCATTGCTCGTTGATCTTGCGCGGGGTGAAGTATTCGTCCGGCACCTTGTCGCTGATGCCGAGTTCACCTGTGTATTCGATCCAGATGGCGCGCGGGTTGAGCGGGCGGACTTTCTCGTAGTCATGCAGGATATCCGGCCACGGCACCGGCTGTTCGAGGGAACGGGGCAGGATGCCCTCATCGTCGGGAAAACTGATTTCCCGGGTCTCGGCGTGCCGCCGCCATTCCTCGGGGGTGAGGTCGCCCGCCGAGTCGAACTCGTTGAATTCGGTCACCGCCTGGTGGAACGCGCGCTCGGTGAAAAACGCTTCGTTTTTGGCGCGGTATCCGATTTCCGCATCGTAGAGAAACCATACGGTAAAGACGCCGAACATCGCCAGCATGGCCAGCGCGCGAATGAGAAACCAGCGGGTCGGCCTGCAGATGATGGATTCCGGGGTGTTCATGGGTTCGGACGGATGCAATCCGAGATGCAGCGCAATGGCAAGCCCCGAGGGTGTCAATGCCTATCGCGCCGGAAACGCCCGCCGGGCCAGTGGTGACCCGCAGGCCGGCCGGCCCGCCACCGATCCTCACAGCTCGACGAGCTCGACCCGCCGATTCTGCGAGCGGCCTTCCTCGTTGCGATTGGTGGCGACGGGGGCCATCATGCCGGCTCCGGCGGATTGCAGGCGATCGCCGTCGATGTCGTGGTCGTTTTCGAGCCGGTTGGCGATGGCTTGCGCGCGTTCCATCGAGAGGTTGAGGTTGTATTCGAAGTCGCCGACGTTGTCGGTGTGTCCCACGATCAGCAGCTCAAGGGACTCGTTTTCCGCCAGCACTTCGGCGATGGTGTCAAGGGCATCGGCCGATTCGGCGATGATTTCGGCGCTGTCGAATTCAAACAGGATGTCGCGCACGGCGATCCGCCCCTCGGAGATGATGCCCTCGGTGATATCATCGGCGCTCAGATCCTCGCGCTCGTGGGTGGCGACGATTTCGTCGCGGTCGGTGGGTTGGGTTTCCGCGGGTTCGGGGTCGGCCATGGTGAGGGACATGTCCTCCTCGGGTTCTTCCATCACATTCACGCGGATCGCGGGGGCTTCTTCGCGGCGGTTGATGTACATCAGGACGGTGGCGTGGACCGGCTCGTCCGCGTGGCTGGCGGCGATGAATCGCATGTCGCCGCGGTTGTCTCCACGCGGCCAGCCGAGGGTGTGAACCGACACGCCACGCGGCCGGCTGCGGTCGAACGAATCATGCCGGTGGAACCGGCGGCCCAGGTCGTCGTTGCGGACGCTGCCGGCGAATTCGATTTCAAAGCCGGCTTCCTCCAGCCCCTGCGTGTAGGCCCGCTTGACCTGGAGGGTGGAGACATCGGGCCGGTCGAGCAGATAGGTCAGTTCCGTGTGTGCGCCCTCGAAGGTGCGCTCGTCGGTGAATTCCCCGTCCTCGACGGGCCCGAATGTCAGCGTCACCTCGTTGAATTCGTCGTAGTCGTAGGTGATGATTTCGCTGCCGTCGATGCGGGGTACGAGGCGGTGATCGCCGGCTTCTTCGGATTCGGCCAGCGTGGTGACCGGAGCCACGGCAAGGCACAGGGCGGCGGACAGGCAGGTGATGGCTTGACGGGTGGATTTGAGTGGTTGGCCGGCTGGTCGAGTGTTATCGTGTAACATATCACGGACTCGTAAACCCATTGTGGCGGCAGCGCAAAATGATTTTTGGCCGCGCGTTTTCCTCACGCCGGGGCGTGCCAGACGAGTCTCAGCGAATCGAGCCGGAGGGTTGCGGACCCGATGGCGGTGCGCAGGCGCTCCCTGAGGTCCTCGTGATGGCGGATTTCCTCCGGGGTGACGTGCGGGTTCACGGCGGCGAGTTCGCGCAGGCGGTCGATTTCCGCGGTGGTCGCGGCGGTCATGCGGGCGGTGGCGGCGGCGATGAGATCGCCGAGCCGCGCGTCGGCCTGTCGGCGGGCGGCGGCGAGCATGGCGGGCAGCACCTTGGTGCGCACGGCCGGTTGGCGCAGCGCGGCGGGTGCGGCGGGTTTGAACGTGGCGGTGCGGAATGCGGCGGCGTCCTCCGGCGTGTTGCCGTGGTGATCCACGAGGATGGTGAGCGGCGTCGGTGGCAGGTAGCGCTCGTGGTGCAGCCCGGCGGGGGCCGCCGAGCCGGCGACGAACCGGCACTCCAGCAGCAGCCGTTTTTCGCCGCGCGACGGCCAGGCGGCGAAATGCGCGTTGCCCTGGCCGGAGCCGAGCAGGATGTCGAGCGCGGCGCGGACCATCGGGTGGTCGGGCGTCATGAAACCCTCGTTCTCCCGCTCCAGCGCGCGCCGGCGGTCGAAGGTGACGGTCACGCCGTCCTCCGGCAGCTCGGGAAATCCCTCGGCCCGCAGCGACTCGGCGCGCAGGAACCAGCGCGCGTCCCCGAGATCCTCGACGTGCAGGCCGACATGCTCGAAGAGCCGGATCACGAACGCGCGGAACGCGCCGTCGCCGTCCCACTCGCGCACCGCCCGGACCATTTCCTCCCCGCGCGCTGCGTGGTGCGATTGCCGCGCCCGCAGGCGTTCCTCGCCTCGGGAGAGGCGGGCGGCGATCTCCCCGCGCAGCCGGCGGGTGGCGGGCAGGAGTTTGCGCAGGGCGGCTTCATCGGGCGGGTGGCAGGCGGCGGCGAGGGCGGGGCCGAGTTTTTCCTGGATTTCGCCGCAGCCGGGGACGGTGCGCGCGAAACCGTCGAGCCCCTCGTGGATCCAGCGGGCCTGGATTTCCGAAGGACTGCCCGAGCAGACCGGAATGTGGACGAGCACGTCGTTGCGGCGGCCGATGCGGTCGAGGCGGCCGATCCGCTGTTCGAGCAGATCGAGGTCCGGCGGCAGGTCGGCGAGCACGAGGTGGCGGGCGAACTGGAAATTCCGCCCCTCGCTGCCGGTCTCCGAGCAGAGGAGGATGCGCGCGCCCTCGCGTTCGGCGAAATAGGCCGCGTTGCGGTCGCGCTGCAGCAGCGTCAGCCCTTCGTGGAACAACGCGCAGACAATGCCGCCGCGCGCGGCGAGGTGCTCCGCGAGCCATTCCGCGCGTTCCCGTTCGTGGCAGATGACGAGGATTTTCTCCTCCGGGCCTCCGTCGTCGTGGAGGGCGGCGATCCAGGCCGCCTTGTGCCGCCATTCGTCTTCTTCGTCGGCGGCGCGGGTGAGGGTGGCGAGGTTGGCGACGCGCTTGGGAAATCCACCGAGGCGGGTGCGGGTGTTGCGGAACATCACGCGACCGAGGCCGAAGCCGTCGAGCAGGCGGGCGGCCAGAGTGGCGCGGTTTTCCGTTCCGGGATCGCGCTCCCACGCCGCGGCTGCGGATTCAAGCGCCGTATGCCGCTCCAGCCACGGCGCGAGCATGTCCGCCGTGGCGGAACCGGCATCGAGCGCGTCCAGCAGATCCGCCATCACCTCGTGGTCCTCCGCCGCGGCCGCGAATTCCTCGAACGACGGGTAGCGGTCCGGATCCAGCAACGCGAGACGCCGGAAGTGGGCGCGCAACCCTCCGTGCATGGGCGTGGCGGTGAGCAACAGCAGGCCCGGGGCCACCGAGGCGAGCGCCTCCGCCAGCTCCCAGTCCGGAGCCGGCGGGTCGGCCGTGCCATCGAGGTGGTGCGCCTCGTCGATCACGACGACGTCCCACCCCGCCTCCAACGCCTGGCTCGCGTGCTCCGGATCGCCCGCCAGCCAGTCGGTCGCGGCGAGTATCCATTGGTTTTCCAAAAACGGATTCGCCTCCGGGTTGTTGGCCGTGATCGCGGCGCAGCGGTCCGCGTCGAAAAGCGCGAAGGCCAGGTTGAAGCGCCGCAGCAGCTCGACGAACCACTGGTGGCACAACGGCCCGGGCACCAGCACGAGCACGCGCGCCGCGCGCCCGGAGAGCATCAGGCGGTGGAGTATCAGGCACGCCTCGATCGTCTTGCCGAGCCCCACCTCGTCGGCCAGCAGCACGCGCGGATGCGGGCGCGAGCACACCTCGGAGGCGATGAAGAGCTGGTGCGGCAGCAGGTCCATGCGCGCGCCGGCGAACCCGCGCGCGTCCGCCGCGGCGATCCGCGCGCGCCACTCCAGCGCCTCGCCGCGGATCGCGTGGGCGCGCGCGTCGTCCAGGCTCAGCGCGAGCAGCCGGTCCTCCGGCTTGCTGAAGTTCATCGTCCCGCACAGCCTGCCCTCCGGCAGCTCGCCGCGGTTGGTCTGATAGACAATCAGCCCGTCCTCCTCGCGAGCGCCCGTCACCTCGCGGTCGCCGCCGTCCCCGGTGCGGACGGCGTCCCCCTTGCGGAAGCGCACGCGCCGCAGCGGTGCGGTGCGGGCGGCGTAGCGGCGGGTTTCCCCGGAGGCCGGGAAATGGATGTCCACCAGGTCGCCATCGACGTCCGCGATGACGCCCAGGCCGAGTTCCGGCTCGTTGTCGCTCACCCAGCGCTGGCCGGGCCGCATGGTCTCACGGGGTGCTTGCACGTCGCGGCAGGCTACCCGGCATCCCGCCGACATCAAGAACCGCGAGGTGGAATGTGCCCGCAGCCGATTCGAGGGCCGCTCCCGCCTGGAGCCGGCTTTCGCACTTTTTCCCGATTTCATGATTTGCGGTGGCGCGCATTGATGCGGCGGAATCCCTGTGATAGAACACCTCCAAGATCATGAGACTCGCCATCCTTTCCTGTGCCCCGAAGTGCTACTCCACGCGCCGCCTCGTCGAGGCCGGGCGCAAGCGCGGCCACCGCATCGCCGTGCTCAACACCCTGCGCCTCACCATCGGCCTCGACCAAGGCGACCCGGAACTCTACTACAACGGGAAACCGCTGAAAAACTACGACGCCGTGCTCCCGCGCGTCGGCACCTCGATCACCCGCTATGGCAGCGCCGTGGTCCGCCAATTCGAGCAGATCGACGTCTTCACTCCGAACACCTCGGCCGGCATCGGCAACTCGCGCGACAAGCTGCGCAGCCTGCAAATCCTCGCCCGCCACGACGTCGGCATCCCGCAAACCGAATACGTTTACGACAAACGCGATGTCGAGGGCGCGCTCGAACGCATCGGCGGCGCACCCGTCATCATCAAGCTGCTCGAGGGCACCCAGGGCGTCGGCGTGATCCTGGCCGACAAGCTGGAGATCGCCAAGGCCATCATCGAGACGCTCCACAGCACCAAACAACAGGTGCTGCTCCAGAAATTCGTCGCCGAAAGCAAGGGCAAGGACGTGCGCGCGTTCGTCATCGGCGACCGCGTCGTCGCCGCGATCCGGCGCACCGCGCAAGGGCAGGAATTCCGCTCGAACGTCCACCGCGGGGGCCGCGCGGAGGCGATCACGCTCGATCCGACCTACGAGGAGGCCGCCGTGCGCGCCGCGCAAATCATGGGACTGCGCGTGTGCGGCGTGGACATGCTGGAGGGTGCCACCGGTCCCCAGGTGATGGAGGTGAACTCGTCCCCCGGCCTCGAGGGTATCGAGGGTGCCAGCGGTCTCGACATCGCCGGGGCGGTCATGGATTACATCGAGGATCAGGTGAAATTCCCCGAAATCGACATCCGCCAGCGCCTCACCGTGAGCCGCGGCTATTCGGTGGCCGACGTGAACATCCCGAGGGGCAGCGATTTCGTCGGCAAGACGATCAAGGAAACCGGCATGCGCGATCTCGACGTCGTCGTCCTCACCCTGCGGCGCAAGGGCATGGTCATCTCGAACCCGCGCGGTACCCGCGAGCTGGAGGCCGACGACACCCTGCTCTGCTACGGCAAATCCGAGCACATGAAAAACCTGATCCCGCCGAAAAAACGCCGCCGCCGCCGCAAGCTCGCCAAACTCCCCCGGCCTCCGGCCGCCGAACCCGACCGCAACGATTCATGAGCGCGTCCATCGATACATGGGGCGGCGCCCGCATCGCCCCCGGCCGCCGCAAGCGCCTGCGCCTCGAACTCGGCAAAACGTTCAGCGGAGCCAACCTCAGCCTGCCGCTGATGGTCTGGCGCGGACCGGAACCCGGCCCGGTCGTCGGCATCACCGCCGCCGTCCATGGCGACGAGATCAACGGCACCGGCAGCATCCGCCGGCTGATCCAGGAGCAGCGCGCCGACCTGGAGCGCGGCGCGCTCATCCTCGTGCCCGTCATCAACACCATGGGGTTCGAGCGCCACTCGCGCTACATGCCCGACCGTCGCGACCTGAACCGGTGCTTTCCCGGCAACATCCAGGGCAGCCTCAGCTCGCGGCTCGCGCGCCTGGTTTTCGACGAGGTCGTCGCCCGCTGCGATTTCCTCATCGACCTGCACACCGCCGCCGTGCGCCGCACCAATTTCCCGAACGTGCGGGCCGATTGCGCGGACGAGGGATGCGCGCGGCTCGCCCGCGCGTTCGGCTGCGAGGTGATCGTCGATGGCGCGGGTCCCGAGGGTTCGCTGCGCCGCGAGGCGTGCGCCGCCGGCTGCCCGACCATCGTGCTCGAGGCCGGCGAGGTGTGGAAGGTCGAACCCTCCGTGCAGGATCTCACCCTGCGCGGCATCACCAACGTGCTCGCCGATCTCGGCATGGTCGCGGGCGAACCCGAGCCGCCACCCCATCAGATCGTCGTCCGCGAGACCCGCTGGATCCGCGCCGAGCAGGGCGGCTTCCTCCAGTTCCACGTCGCCCCCGGGGATGTCGTCTCCACCGGCCAGGCCATCGCCACCAACACCAGCCTGCTGGGCAGCGAGCAGGAGACCATCCGCAGCCCGCTCCAGGGCATCGTCATGGGGATGACGACCATGCCCGCCGTCGGCCAGGGCGACCCCGTCGCACACATCGGAGCGCCCAAGTCCGACCGCCTCCACCTCCGTCTCGAAAAAAGCGTCGACGGCCTCGAATCCGAAAGCCTCGAAACCCAGCTCCGCGAGCACCTCGCCACCAACATCGTCGTCACCGAGCTTGAGGACTAACCTGCGTTTCCAAGCGCCGGCCATGACGCCGCAGTCGCACGGGCACGCCTGTGCTTCCATGGTTCCGGAAATCCGATTCCGAAATATTGTGGGTTCCAGCGTGGGAAAAAGTGGAAATCAGCCCAAAACCCTATCTAACAGAAAAAGCCGGGCTAAAATCGCGTCATAAACCAAACTTCATGGACACGGGAAAAATCATAGGCTGGCGGGAATGGGTGGAATTTCCCGACTGGGGGATCCGCATGCGCGCCAAGGCGGATACCGGAGCGCGCAGCAGCGCGATCGACTGCGCGGAAATCACCGCCCTGCCCGGCGACCGTGTGCGCTTCACCGTACGGCTCGACCGGAAGCAGAAAAAACTCGTCACCTTGGAGGACGTCGTGCGCGTGCGCAAGCACGTGCGCAGCAGCACCGGCCATGGGCACGACCGGATTTTCGTGGAAACCACGCTGCGCCTCGTCGGGGTGGAAAAACGCATCCTCGTGAGCCTTGTCTGCCGCAGGACGATGATCCACCGCTTCCTGCTCGGGCGGGAGGCGCTCAACGGCGACTTCCTCGTCAACAGCGCCGTGGACCATTGGGCAACGCCGAGAAAACCGCTGCGGCGCACATGAGATCCATCAGATAAATCCTCGCGAAATCATTCGCGTTTCCGACAAGCCGGGCTAACATCCTAACCGGAACACCAAACCAACCTGGCCATGAAATCCAAACGCAACCTCACCAGATTCACCTATGAGAACTCCGCCTTCGAGGGATGGCGGCTTTGCATCAGCCGGGCGGGGACCACCTTCACGCGCTACTTTCCCGACCGCAAGCTCGGTGGTGCGCGCAAGGCGCTCAAGGCTGCGGAAGCCACGCTCGAGGAAGTGAAGGGCATCCTCGACGGGGCCCGTCGGGTGAACGGCAAACTCACTGCCACGACCATCCGCAAGGTCGAAAAAATCCTCAAAAACGCGGTCAAGCCCGTGGAGAAATAATTTCCTGATCCGGCGTTGCGCGTCAGGCGCGGCCCGCTTGATTTAGGTCATGCCTCGCAAAGATCCCACCGTCATCCACTGGTATCGTCGCGATCTGCGCATTCACGATAATCCGGGACTGGATGCCGCTGCGGACCGGAATCTGCCGGTGATTCCGGTTTACATTCGCAGCGTGTGGAAAAAGCATCACGCATGGACCGGGCCGAATCGCCAGCAGTTTCTCTGCGACTGTCTCGAATCACTTGCCGGCAACCTGGAGACGCTCGATGGGCGCCTGATCATCCGCAAGGGGGACGCCCCGGCGCAGTTGGCTAAATTGATCCGGGAGACCGGTGCCGTGGCCCTTCATTACAACCGGGATCCGGATCCGTTCGGCCGCGAGACCGAAAAACACGTCGAGGAAATGTGCCGGAAGCACGATGTCGAATGTGTCGCGCACGACGACGTTGCCTTGCACCAGCCCGACGAGGTGCTCACGCAGGGTGGCGATCCATACCGCGTTTACACACCGTACAGCCGCAACTGGCTGTCACTGGAAAAGACCGCCCCGCGCGGCAAACCCGGGCCGCTCCGCACCCCGTCCGGCATCGATTCGCTGCCGCTTCCCACACCCGGCGATTGGGGGTTCGTGCCGTCGGACGCCGGCATCGTCGATGCCGGCGAGCGTTCCGCGCGGCGACGCCTCCGCAAGGCGATGGACGGCATTGTCCAGGCATACGACAAAAAACGCGACCACCCGGCCGCCGCAGGCACCAGCCGGCTCTCTCAGGACCTGCGCTTCGGCCTGCTTTCCATCCGCACCGTCCACGCCGCGGCGATGAAGGCGCGCGCGTCCGCCGATGCCGCCGGGCGCGCGGGCATCAACACGTTCGTCAAGGAGCTGGCATGGCGCGAGTTCTACTTCGCCATCCTGCACCACTTCCCCAACGTGCTCGACGAGGAATTCAACCCCGACTGGCGCGGCCTGCCTTGGGACGAACCGGGCGAGAATTTCGAGCGCTGGAAGGATGGCCGCACTGGCTTCCCCATCGTGGACGCCGGGATGCGCGAGCTGCGCGAAACAGGGTTCATGCACAACCGCCTGCGCATGATCACCGCAATGTTCCTCACCAAGGACCTGCACCACGACTGGAAGCTCGGCGAATCGTGGTTCATGCGACATCTCGTCGATGGCGAGATCGCATCCAACAATGGCGGCTGGCAGTGGTCCGCCGGAACCGGTGCCGACGCCGCCCCATACTTCCGCATCCAGAACCCATGGACCCAAAGCGCCCGCCACGACCCCGACGGCCGCTACATCCGCCGCTGGGTTCCCGAATTGGCCGGTGTGAATGACGCCCGGCTCCTCCACGAGCCGCCCAAAGACGGTCGCCCGGCCGCCCCGGACTACCCACTTCCCTGCCTCGATCACAAGACCGAACGCCAGCGCACGCTTGACATCTTCAAGAAACATCGCGCTGCCCGCGACTGAATTGCCTGTATTGATCGACCGGGTGCCTTTTCTCGGCAGAACTCACCGACATCCCGTTTGTCACGGGCTGCACCGGCAGCTTCGGGCAATTCTCCTTGAGATAGACCGCCAAACCGGGATCCAACACGTGCGGCCTCTACCCCCAGGGGAATGCACGCGGTTGTTCCCTAACGACCGTGGCATTACGGCAGGTCGGGTCGATCATGCCCCCGAGCTCAGGCGTCGAAGGTCACGTCCGTTTTGGGGACGCTGCAGCAGATGAGCTCGTTGCCCTCGTCGGGTTCGCCGTTGTGTCCGTCGGGATATTCGATTTCGCCGCTGACGAGTGGCTGCTGGCAGGCGGTGCAGTTGCCCATCCGGCAGCCGAAATCGAGTGACAACCCGGCGCCTTCGGCGGCTTCGAGGATGTTGTCGTCGCTTCCGTCGAATTCGACCGTGGTGTTGCTTTTTTGGAAATGAATTTTCGGCATGGGAATATTATGAAAAGCGGGATGGCGGCCTGTCAACCTGGGGCCTTGCTTTTTGAGGTAGGGCAGCGTCACGGGGGCGGACTGTGGCTTTGCACTCTGTGCGGGGTGCGATTAACGTCGCGCGATGCGCGTTATTTTGTTCACGGACATCCCGGTGTGGGTGAGGCCGTTGGCGGGGAAACTGGAGGCCCGCGGGGCGGAGGTGGTGACGGCGGCGGCGGTTGAGGACGTGCCGGACGACGGGCTGATCGTGAACCGGATCTCGACCCTGCTGTTCCGCAAGCAACCGGAGATGGGTGCGGATTTTCTCGCGGCGCTGGAAGGCTGGGAGCGGGAGGGGCGCGCGATGGTGAATGGCCCGCGGGTGCTGGCGCTCGGCGTCTCGAAGCTCGCCCAGGCGGGGTTTTTCGAGGATGCCGCGCTCGCCACGCCACGGACGATGCGGGCGGAGCCGGGCAAGCGGGCACTTCCGGGCCGCCGGGTGCTGGTGAAACCCGGTGCGGGAGGATTCGGCAAGGACATCTTCGAGCTGGACGGGGATCGCGCGGTGCCGCCGTTGCGCGGCGGCGATGCGGTGGAATGGGTGGAGCAGGAGCACGTCGCGCCGGTGGACGGGGCGGTCCACCGGGTGGAGTTCGTCGGTGACACGATTTTGTATGACGCCTGTTCGGGGATCCGGACGCAGGATTACAATTACTGCCTCGCCAATACGGAGGCCGAGGTCGAGCTGCGGCCGGAGGCGGAGAGGTTGCCGCTCGCGGCCAGTCAGGCGCGGATGGTGGCGCGGAAAGCGGGGATGGAGCTGGGGGCGGTCGAGTATCTGGTCGGGGAGGGGCGGGTGCCGCATTTCATCGATCTGAACCCGGTCTCGAGCCTGCATCCGGGCGCGGTCACGATGTTGGGGGCGGATCCGCTCGACCTCACCGCGGAATTCCTGCTGCGGCGGGCGGGTGCGTCCACCGGGGAAGTTCCTCAGTAGCCTGGCCGGTGGCGGCGGCCTCGGCGCAATCGGCAAGCGTGCCGAAGCGCATCCGCCGCCCGGTGAGGCCGGGGCCGTAGTGTGCGTATTTTCCCGAATTGGTCATGATGACCTGCGCGGCGGGCGGAAACACCGGCTCGCTGATCGAGCACCAGCAGAGGTCGCGCAGGATCGTGACTCCGGCGTCGCGCAAGGTCCGGTCCGTGCCGTCTTTGCGCAGTTGCGCGGCGACATGCGCGCCGATGGTGACGATGACGTCCACGCCCGCGGCCACGTTGCGGCCGGCGAGATGGGTGGCGAAGTCGCGGCATTCGCGCGCGGAGGCATGCGGGCTGCCGATGGCCACCAGATCGACCTTGGCGGGGGCGGCGTTGAATTGCGCCCAGAGCGCGCGCAGGTCCGACAGGGTGATGGCGGCGTGGTCCGCCCCGTCGGCGGGCGGCAGGCCGGCCTCCGGGGTGATGCCGGCGAGGTGCAGCATCGGCGCGCCGGAGGTGGAGCCGAACGCGGCGCACAGCGCCTTGAGGTCGTCGGGGTCCGGGTTGAGTGGTTCGAGGCCGGTGAGGAGCGGGATGCGGTCGGGCGCGCGGTCGCCGGCGAGCCAGCCGAGCATCGGCCAGAAGGCATCGTCGGGCTCGTGCGGTGGCTCGACGGCGATGACGCGGGCGGCGCGGCGCGGGGCGTCGAGATACACGCCCGAGAGCGGTGCGCGACCGGTCATGGCGACGAAGAGGTCGAGAAAATCGGGGTGCTTGACGGTGCGGGCGCCGACGGCGGAGTTGGCGTAGATGACGGCGTTGGATTCCGACCAGCCGATCCGTTCGTCCCGCACGGGGGCGTCGTCGAGCGTGTAGGGCGCGCAGGTGAACGTGGGGCGCGCGCCCATGGCGACGTAGGCATCGGCGAGTGCCGCGGCCGGGCCGCCGAAGTCGGGCGGCGTGCCCTGGACCTGCCAGCGCCCGTGTTCGACGGAGATCGCGTTCATGGTCGTCGGCACGCGGACGCGCGCGCCCATGTCTTTCATCGCTTGGGCGAAGCGCAGGTTGGCGGGGCTGGCGTAGATGCAGCCGTCGATGTGCCCGCGGGTGATGTCGCACAATTCCGCGGCCCCCTGCTGGGCGGCCATGATGCAGGTGATTTCCATGGCCAGCGCGTTGGCGGCGCCCTCTTCGCCCGCGAGCATGGCGCGGTCGGCATCGGTCAGGTCGAGCGCGGTGGCATCGACCTTGCGCAGTGGCAGGCGCAGTTCGCCGGCTTCGAGGTGGGTCGCGGTGATCGCGGCGTGCCCGGCCCGTGCGACTTGGGCGAACGTTTCCCGGTCGAGCCGCAGGACGGGCAGCGGCCGTTCGAAGAGCCGCCCGGCGATCAGGGTGCCAAGCGTGAGCACATCCTCGCTTTCGCAGAAAATCAATGCGGCGGGCGCCGTGTCGTTGAGCACGAGTTCGAGCAAGACGCCGCTGCCGGTGCATGACCCGCGCGAGGAGGGCATCATGACGACGCGCCCGGCGAGGCTGGTGCCATGCCGCGGGTGGTGGGTGTCGATGACGACGCCGGTTGTGGCATCCACGCCGCCCCAGAAACTGAGGCCCGGGTCGCACAGGACCACGTCGCCCGTGCCGGTGCCGGGGGAAATCAGGAGTGCTTCGGTCACGTGCGGCAATCGATGGTTCGAGGGTGGGGACGGGTCAATCCGGATCGGCGGGCCGTCATTCTCCCATCAACCCGAGCATGGCCCCGCCCATGGCCTCGCCGGTGAAGAGGAAGCTGCCGGCGTGTTGGCGGAAGTCCCAATCGCGGCCGCCGGGCGATTCGTCCTCGGGAAAGAAGAACGGCTCCGTGTCCACCGAAGCGACGTGGGAAAGCTCGTCGGCTATGGCCATCTGCGCGGTGTGAACGGCGCGCTGGTCGTCGCTCATGGCATCGCCGTGCTGGCCGATGGCGGTGACGACGAACGGCAGCTCCAGCGCGTCGAACTCGTTGCGGATGTCCCGGATGAAGGCCTTGAGGTTTTCGCCGTAGGCTTCGGCGAACGCGGGCGATCCCGCATCCGCGATGCCCTGGAACCAGAAAAACCCGGCCAGCTCGGGTTGGCGGCCGGCGAAGTCCGGCGCGTAGCGGTCGATCTCCGCGAAAAGCGTGTGCACCGAATTGATGAGTTCGAGGTATTCCTGGCCGTTGAGCAGGTAGCTTTCGAGGTCCACCCACTCGTCCACAAGTTTGACTCCGGTGCCGGTGTGCTGGGCGTTGCCGGGGTTTTTCGCGACGAACGCGATGCCGTCGAGATTTTCCTTCACGCGCTCCCAGTATGAGCCGGTGATGGAATCCCCGATCATGAGCACGCGCGGCATCGGGCGCGACGGGTTTTCGCGATCGTCCAGCGCGGCCTGGATCACTTCGGTCACCTTCGGGGCGAGGTTGCCGACGTCGTGCACGTCGAGTCTTTCCGGCTTGCCGAGTCGCCTGGCCTCGGCATTGAGGTCATTGATGATCACGCCGTTTTCCTCCATGATTTTCGCGGCCACGGCGTTGTATTCGTTCACCTTTTCGCCGCCGAAGAAGCCCGGCTTGGAGCCCTCGAGGATCGGCGTGGTGTGGGCCCAGATGAGGGTGGCTCCGGTCTTTTTGAGGCGGGCGACGATGGTGCGGAGGTTTTCCTCGTATTCCTCGATGGACGTGCGGATCTCGCCGCCGTCCTCGGGCATCCGGCGTTGGCCGAGGTTCCCCGGCTCGTGCGACTGGAGGTCCCAGACGCCGTGGTTGAAGTGGATGACGTCCCAGCCGCCGTCGAAGTCGAGCCCGCCGCCGCCGGATGGCGGCAGGTAATCGTGGCCCAGCGACCGCGAGCCGCGGCGGAACCAGATCGGGTGCTTGGTGGCGAAGCGGGCGAGCAGCACCGGATCGTCGCCGGCTTCGCCGAGCACGTGCCCGGCCATCAGCTCGACGCCCACGCCGAAACCGCGCGGGTCATCGGGATCGGTCGGCACGGTGAGCGGGCGTGCGGGGTCGCGGGTGTTGTTGTGGAGCGGGTGGGCGTCGTAGAGCGCCACATCGTCGCGCACGGCCCAGCCGTCGTCCGGGCTGCCGAGCGGGGCGAAGCGCGGGTGTTCGGCGACCATCCGGTGCAGCGTGCCGGGCGTGGCGGCGGCCTCTTCGGCTGAAACCGGCTGCGAGCCGTGGCCGCGCGGCACCCCGTCGATCGAACCGGTGCGGAGCACGTTCTCGTCTCCGGCGAGAATGAAGACGCGCAGCGGATCGGCATGGACGGTGGAGGCCAGCGCAAAGGCGACGGCGGCGATGAGGCGGTGGATTTTCATGGCGGATATTTAAGTCCAGACCACCGCATCCGCAACCGGCATGCAAGCGCGAAGCGGCGGGCACGGGCCATTGGAATGATCCGGATGACTCCACATCAAGCAAAGGAGTCGATGTGAACTCAGCGTCCTTGGCCGGCGACGAGCCCCCGCAGGTGGTGGTCGTCCGTGCCACAGCATCCGCCGAGGATTTTCACACCGTGGTCGCGGTTGAGGCGGAGCATTCCGGCGATCCAGCAGTTCCATGAGCGAGTATTCCACGGGGGACAGGATAGGGCATTCCGGTCGCGCCGCACGAAAAAGGTGGATCTGAACGCGGTCGGGCGACAAGCCGCCCGGGATGGAGCGGGCCGTTTGCCGGGGTTGCCCGGCGGCAATCCCGGGATACGGTCTGCCGCGAATCTTCGACCGCCGTTCCCGAATCACTCCATGACACCGGACCCTTTTCACCACGCCTACCTCGGCTCGCTCGTTGCGGATGCGGTTGCGATGCCGGTCCACTGGTATTATGATCGCGACGCGCTGCGGCGGGAATATGGCGAGATCACCGGATATCTCGCACCGAAAAACCCGCACACCGGATCCATTCTCTGGCGCTCGGAATACACCGCTCCCAACGAGAAGGGGGAAATCCTGCATGACCAGGCGGTCTATTGGGGCCAACGTGGCGTCCATTACCACCAGTTTCTCAAGGCCGGGGAAAACACCCTGAACTTCCGGCTCGCCACCGAACTCGTCCGCCTGTGCGAGGAAAGGGGCGGCTACGACGCCGATGCCTGGCTCGCCCGCTACATCGGCTTCATGCTCACGCCGGGCAACCACCGCGACACCTACCTGGAGGAATACCACCGCGGGTTTTTCACCCGTTACGCGACGGGCAGGCCGCCGCGGAAATGCGCGATCAAGGACGAGCACATCGGCGGGCTCGCGCAAGTGCCGGCGCTTTGCCATGTGCTGCGGGATGCCGGCCTGGCCGAACTGCGCGCCGCGGTGAGGGAGCACGTCGGCCTCACGCATGCCCACCCCAACGTGCTGCGTGCCGCGGACACGCTGGCCCGCCTCCTATCCCACATCCGCGAGGGCATCGCTCCGCGCGACGCCATCCGCCGCGAGGCCGGCGACTGGATTTCGGGAAACAAGGCGGAGCGGTGGGTCTCGCAGGCCGATACCCACGTCATCGGCCGGCGCTTCAGCCCGGCCTGTTACATCGCCGATGCCATGCCGGCCTCGCTCTACCTGGTGTGGAAGTATCACGACGACTTCGACGCGGGCGTGCTCGCCAACGCGATGGCCGGCGGCGACAACTGCCACCGCGGAGCGGTCGTCGGTTCGTTGCTGGGCGCGGCCAACGGCGTGCCCGCCAGGTGGCTCGAGGGCAAGGGGTGATCACATCCGTTTCCCCGCCGCCAGCTTGCCGCGCCATGCCATCGGGAATTCGCATGCCGCAATTCCCCGTTGCCGGGCGTCCGCGCGCTGCCAGATTGGCATCATGTGCACCACCTGCCGCATCGAGCCGGCGCGCGGGGACCAGCCCGCCCGCGCCGACCTGTTGTTCAATGGTCATCATCGCGGCCTCGCCCGAGGTCGCGCCGGTTCACGACCGGATGCCCGCGCTACTGTGCGCGGAGGACATCCGGGAATGGATGGCGGGAACCATCCGCCTGGATCCGCCGCCCTTTGCCGGCCCGTTAGAGGTGACGCCGTGCGCGAGCCCGCTGGCGTCGAAAGCGAAAACCGGGCCGCTGCAAGGCGAGTTGTTCTGAGGGCGAAGCATTGCGGGGTGCCGGGACTACCGCGGGTGCAACCCACCATTCCCATGATTTCCCGGGCGCGGCGTTTTTGTCGGCGGGTTCCAGGTTCGGATTGGCCGGCTTTGCGGTCGGACGAAGCGAGGCGGCGCGATTTTCATTTTGCGCGGGGCAGGTTCGCGGTCAGCATGGGGGCGCCGCAACGAGAAATGCCAACGCCCGCCATCCCGTGAAAACCGCATACCGAAAAACCACCGCCCCGCCAGGCCCCGGCGAACTGGAGGCCCTGGTGAGCCTGCTCGACGACGAGACCCCCGAGGTGCGCGCGCAGGTGGCCGGGCGGATCGCGGACGTGCCCGGCGGCGATCTGAGCGAATGGCTGGCCTCGCGCGCCGGGCGGCTGGCGGCGGAGGACGAGGTGCTGCTCTCCACGATGCTGGGACCGGCGCGACGCGACGCGCTGTGGCGTGAATGGGTGATGCCGTGCGGCGGCCGCGCGGCGCTGGCCGAGGACTGGGAGCGGATGGAATCGCTGCTGCGCGCGCTCTCGGATTTCCTGCACGACGGCGTCACCCTGCGGCAGCCGCTGTCCGACGCGCTCGACCTGCTGGCCGAGGAGGCCTCGCAGGCGGGCTGCCTGGCGGAGGACGATCTGGCCCGCTTCCTATTCACCGAAGGCCGTTTCAAGGGCAACCGCAAGGGGTATCACGATCCGCGCAACGCCGATCTGGCGTGGGTGCTCGGCGAGGGCCGCCGGTCGAACCCGATCGGGCTTTCGCTGGTGCTGCTGCTGGTCGCGCGACGGCTGGATTTCGACGTCGAGGGCGTCAATTTTCCGGGGCATTTCCTGTGCCGCATCCACCGCGACGGCGAGCCGTGGATCATCGACTGCTTCGACAAGGGGAAAACGCACCGCCAGAGCGACCTGCTGGCGGGGCATTCCGAACTGACCCGCCAGCAGAAGCGCCTGATCGAGGCCACGGCCGATCCCGGGGCGATCCTCCACCGGCTGCTCAACAACCTGATCGTCGCGCTGCACCGGGTCGAGCGGCCGGAGGATTCCGCGCTGATCCGCGAACTCCGCACCACGCTGCTCTGAAAAACAAGCCCCGCCCGCACCCCCGCCGCCTCCATGGACCGCCCCGCCAACGCCGGCCACGTCCGCATCTTCTCGGACCTGCACCTCGGCCACAAGCTGAGCCGTGTGGCCGACACGCGGGCGCTGCGCCCGCTGCTGGACGGGGTGGGCACCGCCGTCTTCAACGGCGACACCTGGCAGGAACTCGCCCGCGAATTCCGCCCGCTCGGCGAGCGACAGCTTACGGAGTTGCGCGCGATCTGCGCGGAGGCCGGCGCGGCACCGGTGTTCCTGCCGGGAAACCACGACCCGGGCTGGCCGGGCGACGGCTGGCTCGCGTTCGGCGGACGCCGGGTGGTGGTGACGCACGGCGACGCGCTGCTGCCGGCCGGCTCGCCCTGGAAACGCGAGATCCTGTCCAACGAGGCCCGCGTCGCGGAACTGTGGCGCGAACACCCGGAGGCCGCGCGCGACCCCGCCGCGCGCATCCGCCTGGCCCGGGCGATCGCCAATGAACTGCGCAGCGTCGAGCCGCCCGGCGGGCGCTCGTTTCTCCGCCGCGTGTGGGACGCGGTGGTGCCGCCGCGCCGGGCGCTGCACATCCTGGAGGCGTGGCTTGTCCAGGGCCGCGAGGGCGGGCGGTTCTGCGACCGCTTTTTTCCGGAGGCCCGGTTTCTCGTGATCGGCCATTTCCACCGCGCCGGGTGCTGGACGGCGGGCGACCGCGTCGTGATCAACACCGGATCGTTCATGAGTCCGGGCCGGGCGTGCGTGGTCGATTGGTTTCCCGGCGAACGCCGCCTGGTGTGGGCGGACGTGGATGAGCGCGATCCCGCCGCCTGGCGGCGCGGGCGGATCCACGCCGTCTGGCGGCTGGCGTGACCCGGCGCGGAGGGGCTCTTGTTCACAGCGGCCAGAACACCAGCAGCGCCGGCACGCCGAGCGCCACGACGAGGATTTCGAGCGGCAGTCCGAGCCGCCAGTAATCGCCGAACCGGAACCCGCCGGGGCCGAGGATGAGCGTGTTGTTCTGGTGGCCCACCGGCGTGAGAAACGCGCAGGACGCGCCGATGGCCACCGCCATCAGGAACGAATCCGGGTTCGCGCCGAAGAGCGCCGCCGTGCTGATGGCGATGGGGCACATCACCGCGGCGGTGGCCGCGTTGTTCATGAAGTCCGAGAGCGTCATCGTGATCACCAGGATCAGCGCGAGGGCGATGACCGGGCTCCCCGTGGCAAGGCCGCCGATGGTGGTGCGCGCGATCAACCCGGCCGCGCCGGTCGTCTCCATCGCGCCGGCCACCGGGATCAGCGCGCCGAGCAGGACGATCACCGGCCAGTCGATGGAATCGAAGACGTTGCGCAGCGGCATCACCCGCAGCGCCATCACCGCGAGCACGCCGGCGGCGAAGGAGATCGCGGCCGGCAGCAGTCCGGCCGCCGCGCCCGCGATGGCGGCCGCCATGATCACGGTGGCGGCGATGGCGGCGCGCTTGTCGGGAATGCGGATCGCCCGCCCGGCGAGCGGGATGCAGTTGTTCTCCGAAGCGAAGGTCAGGATCACGTCCGAGGGGCCCTGCATGAGCAGCACGTCACCCGCCTGGAATTTCACCGACCGCAGCCGCCGCACCGAGCGCTTGCCCCGGCGCGACATGGCCAGCAGGTTCACGCCGTAGCGGGTGCGCAGCAGGATGTCGGTGGCCGAGCGGCCGACCAGGGGGCTGCCCGGCCGCACGGTGAGTTCGATGAGCGAGACCTCGTCGTGTTCCTGGTTTTTCGGAGACTCCTGCTCGTTTTTTGCATTCCGGACTTTTGTCTTCCGCTTCTTCGCTTTGCCGTCCTTTGTTTTTTTCTCCGATCCCGATTCCTTCTCGTCCTCCTTTTGCGAGCTTTCGGCTTCCTCGAGTTCGAGGTCGAGCGAGGAGAGCGCGTTGGCCATGGTGTCCGGTTCGCATTCGATCATCAGGATGTCGCCCTCGCGCATGACGTGGCCGGGACTCGGGATGGTGACGCGGATGTTCTCCCGCGCCATGCCGATGACCTGGGCGTCGGCCTCGCGCAGCAGCGGGCCGATTTCGCGCAGGGTCTTCCCCGCGATCTTGCTGTCCTTGCCGACGCGCGCCTCGGTGATGTATGCGCCGGTGTCGAAGCCCTCCACACCGGCGCGCTGGCGGGCCGGCACCAGGCGCCAGCCGACGAGCGCCACGAAGAGCACCCCGCACCCCGCGACCACGAGGCCAACCGGCGAGTAATCGAACATCCCGAAGCCCGTGTCCTTCACGCCGGCACGGAATCCGGAGACGATCAGGTTCGGCGGCGTGCCGATCATCGTCGTCATCCCGCCGAGGATCGATCCGAAGGAAAGCGGCATCAGCACGCGGCCGGGTGGCAGCCCCTGTTTCTGTGCGATCTGGATGGCCACCGGCATCAGCAGCGCGAGCGCGCCCACGTTGTTCATGAAGGCGGAAAGCAGCGCCGCCACGCCGCTGAGCACCGCGATGGTCAGCGTCGGCCCGCGGCCCGTCGGAATCAGCCTGCGGGCGAGCACGTCCACCGCTCCGGTCACCTGGAGGGCGCGGCTGAGCACCAGCACGCAGGCCACCGTGATCACCGCCGGGTGGCCGAAGCCGGCGAAGGCCTCGTCGCGCGGCACCAGGCCGAACAGGACGCACGCGAGCAGCGCGCCCATGGCCACCATGTCGTGCCGCCATTTCCCCCAGATGAACATCACCATCATGACGGTGAGCAACACAACGATCGTGACCTGGGAGGGAGACATGCGCGGATGGTTGCGTCGCCTCCGCCCGCCCGGCAATCCGAAACAGCCCCGCGGCAGGTGCCTCCGGCTCCTTCGCGCAAGCGGGGGATAGGGGACCACACGCGCCCCCGCGTGTTCCTTCGCGCGCCCTCGCGCGAAGGCTGGCATTGCGGGCGGGTGGCGTCCGTTTCCATGTGGTGCGTCACCCGGTTCCGGCGCAGACCACCTGCGGAGGTCCGAACGGAAAATGGGAGGTGCCGCCTCCCTGTAAGCCGGATTCTGTCCCCGCCCTTGCGGGCGGGTGACGGTCATTTCTCTTCCCGCTCGCGCGGGACTCCGCTGACGCGGAGTGCGACTAATACCCGGGAGTTGGCGGGCGGGCAGCCCTTTCCCTGTTCTGTCTTGCACCGCGCGGGGTTTGCCTTGCCGCCCGGGTTGCCCCGGAGCGCGGTGGGCTCTTACCCCACCGTTTCACCCTTACCCGGCGCTTTACCAGTAAAGTGCCGGGCGGTTTGCTTTCTGCTGCACTTTCCGTCCGGTTGCCTCGCGGCTTCCGTCCCCCGCTTTCGCGAGGCGCGCTGCCCTGTGGTGTCCGGACTTTCCTCGACCCCGCCCGCGATGGGGCGGAACCGCGACCGTCCGGGAGGCGGCAAAACGGAATCTGCCAGCAACCGACCCCCGGCGACAAACCCAAAATGGGAAAGAACTTCGAGAGAGGCCTGCCACTGCAAACGGGTCATGGTGTCGATCCAAGCATTGCGGTATGCATCTCCGTAGCCGTGTTCCCGGTCCGCCCAAGCGGATCAGCCGGAATCCTCGTCTTCATCCGCCTCGTGATCCGGATGTCGGCGGTAGATCATGTGATAAACGACGCCCACCAGGCCTCCAGCGGAGGCAATGCGATCTTGGACGCGCCGATCTCGTATGCCACCGCACCGACCGCGCCGTCCATTTCACGGTGCAGGCCGGACAGCAGGAAGAGCACAACGAGCCCGACGGCACCCACCGTATTTGCGACGAGGACGATCACCCAGTTCCGGCACAACTGCCGGAATGTGATCTTGTGGGCGGCCACGGCCATTGCGAACAGATTGTTGCTGGTGAAAAGTTCCGCCCCGGCGAGGATCGCGATGAGATAGCCAACGGCGAAAAAAAGCCCGCCCACGAGCCGGGCCACGGTGGGGTTCAGGCTGGCGTCGGCCTGGATGAATGTGAAAAACAATGCCCCCAGCCCGATGAAGCCACCGGCCAGTGTGCCGAGCATGAAGGTCTCGGTAAAGCGGGCGTTCGCCTTGCGCACGCCCACGGCCTCCACCTTCGCCGCAATCTGGCTCGGCGAGTATGCGTCGGATGTATAAACATGGGGCATGGTTGAAGTCCATGTTGGCCCTGCCGCCGGTAAACGGCAATCGGATATGATCCGGACAGGCATGCGAATCAACCCGACCCGTGGCAGCCTTGCGATGATCCGCAATGCACACCGGCGACCATGGAGATATCTCAAACTCAGCTACTTGGCGCGGGTCGGATTTCATGCCAATCTCAATCCGTTTCAGACAGTTGACGCGCCGCTCGCGAGAATGGATCATCTGGACCATCGCCTTGGTTGGAGTTTCACGCGCGACGCTTTTCTTGAAAATCCAAACCGGATGGCATCGTTTTTCCAGTTAAGCGACCATGGAGCACCCACCCGCGATCAAGGCACGATATTCCGGCCTGCTGCCGCAGAAAGGCTGGCCGAAGCGGAACTACCGGTTCTGGCGACACCGCGTGATCCCCGGCCTGCTGAGCCGGCGCGCGGGTGTGGTGAGCGACCCGGTGCACCACCCGCCCGGCGAGGGCCGGGTGCGGGTGACGTGGATCGGCCACGCGGGATTTTACGTTCAATTCGCGGGGCACTCGGTGGTCCTGGACCCGAACTGGGCGAGGTTCCACGGGCCGATGAAGCGGATGCGCGAGCCGGGGCTGCCGCTGCGCGAAATCCCCGAGCTGGACCTGGTGCTGGTGACGCACGCGCACTTCGACCACCTGCACAAGCCGAGCCTGCGCGTGCTCCAGGCGCGCAACGGCATCGTGGTGCCGAAAGGCAGCGCCCGGCTGGTGCGGCGGCTCGGGTTTCCCGAGGTGCACGAGATGCGGACGTGGGACGCGCTCGCGTTCGACGCGCTGGAGGTGGTGCACACGCCGTCCCACCACTGGGGCGCGCGCTATCTGCACGACACGCACCGCGACTACGGCGGCTATGTGATCCGCGCGGCGGACAAGAGCATTTTCCACTGCGGCGACAGCGCGTATTTCAACGGATTCCGGGAAATCGGGCGGCGCGAGGAGATCGATGTGGCGCTGATGCCCATCGGCGCATACGAGTCGCCGAGCGGGCGCGACGTGCACATGAACCCGGAGGAGGCGGTGCGCGCGTTCTCCGATCTCGGGGCCAGGGTGATGATCCCGATGCACTACGGCACGTTCCCGCTGGGCAACGAGCCGCACGACGAACCGGTCGAGCGCCTGCTGATGGAGGCCGACCGGCTGGGGCTCAGCGAGCACATCCTGATCCCCGAGGAGGGCATCGGTATCGAGTGGTGAGGGCGGCGCGCGCCGCTCATTGCGAATCCAGCCGGTCCACGCCGGCGTCGTAGTCCCACTGGTGGTCGAGCACCGGGGCGAGGATTTTGCGGGTTTCCTCGAGCAGGGCTTCGTCGTACGGCTCGCCATACCAGGCGAGGTTGCGCTCGAGCGAGGCGGTGCGCGCGGTGCTGAACATGGTGGTGTGGAACGGCGTGCCCTGGCAGGCGAACTGGAAGGCGAGCTTGGCGATCGGCGTGCCCTGGCTCTCGCAGAACGCGGCGGCCCTGGCGAAGAGCGCGCGCTGGTCGGCATCGGCCGGGTGCCAGTCGGCGATTTTCCCGCCGGTGAGCAGCCCGCTTGCGAAAGGCGAGGCGTTGATGGTGCCGATGTTTTTCTCCCGGCACGGCTCGATCAACTCGGTCCCGCGGGTGTCGTTGATGCAGTAGTGATTGTGGGTGAGGATGGCGTCCACCGGGGCCTCCGCGATCACCCGCCGCCACAGGTCGAGCGGATAGATGCCGGCGCTGACGGCGCCGATGCGGCCCTCCTCCTTGAGCTTCGCCAGCGCGGGGAATCCCTCCCCGAAGGCCCAATCGGTTTTGGAGCGGCGCTGGTATTCGAAGTCGTGGAGGTGGACGATGTCGATGTAATCGACGCCGAGGCGGGCCATGCTTTCGTCGAGGCCCTTGCGGATGCGGGCTTCGGAGTAGTCGAGTTCGTCGGCTCCGTATGCGCCGGGGGCGGTGTATTTCCCGGCTTTGGTCGAGAGGATGTAGCGGTCGCGCGCGATGCCCTTGAGCGCCTTGCCGAGCACGGTCTCGGCCACGGTGCCGCCGTATGCGGGCGCGACGTCGAAGTAATTGATGCCCGCGTCGAGCGCGGCGTGCACGGCGCGGATGCCGTCGCTTTCGTCGATCTCGCGGAACACGCCGCCGAGCGCGGACGCGCCGAAGCTGAGGCGCGGGACCCGGAGGCCGGTTTTGCCGAAGGGGATGGTTTCCATGGGTTTGTCGGGGGTTGGCGGGCCGGTCAGTTCCGGCGGATCTGCATTTTGAGGATGTTTTCGCCGGAGCCGGCCTCGACGATGGCTTCCGGGAGGTTTTCGAAATCGTGGATTCTGGTGATGAGCGGGCGGGGATCGATGCGGCCGGACGTGACCATTTCGATGACGCGCCCGAAGACATTCGCAAACCGCCACGAGCCGACGTATTGCAGCTCCTTGGTGAGCAGGGCGTTGACCGGCACGGCGGTGCCGTCCGGCAGCGTGCCGACCTGCACCACGGTCGCCCCCGGCGCGGCGAGCCGGATGGCCTGGCCGAGCGCGGCCCCCACGCCGGCGGCCTCGAAGACAACCTCGAACCCGCCCGGAGAGAGCGCCGCGGCCTCTTCGGCGAGGGTGTCGCTTGCGGGATCGAGGGTGGCGGTGGCTCCGGATTTCCCGGCGAATTCGCGGGCGAACGGCTTGACGTCGGAGACGACCACCTTGCTCGCGCCGAAGGCCGCGGCGACGAGCAGGATCATCTGGCCGATGGTGCCGCCGCCGGTGATGAGCACGGATTTCCCGCCCACGCCGCCACTCCGCATCACCGCGTGCATGGCCACGCTCATCGGCTCAAGCAGCGCGCCCCAGGCGTATTCGAAGCCGTCGGGCAGCGGCCAGCAGTTGCGCGCCGGGGCGGTCGCGTATTCGGCGTAGCAGCCGGCGCTCGGCGGCGTGACGCTGGCCGAGCCGAAATACACCATGTGCGGGCACAGGTTGTAGCGGCCCTCGCGGCAGAGCTTGCACGCGCCGCAGGCGCGCGAGGGATCGACCGCCACGCGGGTGCCGATGGCCGGGCCGGTGACGCCCTCGCCGTGGGCCACGACCTCGCCGGCGAATTCGTGGCCCAGGATGAAAGGCTCGGTGGGCACGAAATTTCCGCATTTGCCGTGGGCGTAGTAATGCAGGTCGCTGCCGCAGATGCCGGCCGCGCGGATGGCGACGAGCACCTCGCCGGGCTTCGGCTCGGGGCGGGCGACTTGTTCCCTGCGGATGTCCTCCGCGCCGTGGAGCACGAAGGCGGTCATGGTGGTGGAGGCGGATGCGGGCATGAGATTTCGCAACGAGGGTATGGCCGGGTGCGGCGGAGATCAACGATAGCTTCGCCACCGCACGGGAGCGGTTTTCACAGCCAATTGCGGATGCTGATTGTGAACAGGCACACGATGATGCCGAGCAAGGTGAAGCCGTGGTATTTTCCGGTTGGAGTCTTGGACCGGAGCGAAAAGACGCAGGCCAGCAGCATCATGGGGATACCCGGCAGGATCAATGGCTCCAGTTGCGACATCGTGGCCGCGAATCCGATCCAGCCGATCGTCATCCATCCGTATGGAACGTCCGGGATTTCCCCGTCACCAACGTCCGTGTGGAGCGGCTCACCGGTGAGACAAAGCTTTTTTCCTGCGGTCGTCGTCTTGAGCCCGTCCGTTTGGTTGTTTGCCGGGCCGTCGTCGGGCATGGTGGTGTGCGGTTGCTGAACCGAACGTCATCTCACATCACCGTGTAAAGGTAGATCATGAGCGCGAGCAGAATGAGCGCCATGACCCGCGGATCGGTGATGCCCGAGATCCGGCCCTCCCTGAGGAACGCCAGCGGATGCTCCCAGACGAGGTTTTTCAGGCTGGCCGGGGCGGGCGCGGGCGTCGCCAGGCTGACGGCGACGTAGATGACGAAGCACATCACGAAGAACAGCCCGCCGACGAGCATGAAGGGAATGCCGAGCTTGTCGGCGATGAGCTGCTCGCTGGTGATGATCGGGATGTCGACGAGCAGATAGATCACGCCGACACCCATGTTGGCGAGCAGGGTGGTGATGGCGGCCTGTTTGGTGCCGCGTTTCCAGAAGACGCCGCCGAGGAAAATCATGGTGATGGCGGGGGCGAACATCATCGGAATCTTGTTGATGGCCTCGAAGATGCTGCCGAACCTGCCTCCCTGGGTGGACCATGCCATCGCCAGCAGGATCACGACGACCGAGCAGATGCGGCCGAAGCGGACGAGGGTTTGCTCCGGCATGTCGGGCCGCAGGCGTTTGAGGACGTCGGACGAGGCGAGGGTGGCGACGCTGTTGAGCGCGGCGGCCACGGTGCTCATGAGGGCGGCGAGCAGGCCGGCGACGAAGATGCCGAGGAAGCCGGGCTGCAGGAGGTTGTTCATCAGCACCATCAGCGTGCTGTCGTTGTCCTCTCCGATCTGGTCGCGGTAGAGGGCGTAGGCCATCATGCCGGGGAGCACCATCACGAAGACGGGGAGGATTTTCAAAAATCCGCCGAAAATGGCACCGGCGCGGCCGTCCTTCTCGGATTTCGCGGCGAGGACGTTCTGGACGATCGTCTGGTCGGTGCACCAATACCAGATGCCGAGGATCGGGTAGCCGACGAGCACGGCAAGCCAGGAGAAATCATTGAGCCGGCCTTCGGAATCGCGGACGCCCTGCAGCACGGTGGGCGAGATGTCGGGCGAGACGGCCTCCTTGAGTTCCGCATAAGTGGTGATGCCCTTTTCCGTGCCGAGTGCCTGCCAGGCGAGGTAGGTGAGCATGCAGGCGCCGGTGAGCAGGATCACGACCTGCACGAGGTTCGTGATCATCACCGCCTTGAGGCCGCCAAGGACCGTGTAGATCGCGGTGACGCCGGCGATGATGATGATGGCCGTGGTGGTATCGAGGCCGAAAAAGATGTTCATCAGGCTCGCGCCGGCGTAGAGGCTGATGCCGATGTGGACGAGCAGGGCGGAGAGGATGAAGACGATGCCGAGGATGGTGCGGGTGGCCGGGCTGTAGCGCTTTTCGACGTATTCGGGCAGGGTGCGGAGCTTGCTGCGGAAATAGAACGGCGCGAAGACCAGGCCGAGGATGATCAGGCAGAACGCCGCGCCCCACTCGAAGTTGCCCACCGGCATGCCGACGCGGTAGCCGTCCGCCGCCAGGCCCACCAGGTGGATCGACGAGATGTTCGCGCAAAACAGCGAGATGCCGATGACCGGCCAGCTCAGCGACCGCCCGGCGAGGAACAACTGGCTGGTGGTGGTGTTTTTCCGGAAGCCGACGAAAATGCCGAGCGCGGTGATGCCTAACAGATAACCGACGATGATGACGGTGTCGAGGGTGGAGACGGTCGTGTCCATCGGGATGAGGGTTTGTGGGTTCGCGGCGGCCCTTCGCCGCAGCGGCGTGGACCGGGCGGGAGCATGAAGAGGTGGAGCGCGCCGCGCAATGTTGGATTTTGCCGGATGCGCCGTTCAGCCAAATATCTCATCGAGCACGGGCAGGTCGGCGGATGCCCAGCCGAGCCGGCCCGCGTCATGGCGACCGACCCAGCGGACGGCGGTGTGCTCGTGCAGTGTGAGATCCGGGAGTTCTTCCGCCTGCCATCGCGCGCGCAGCGGCCACAGGTGGATGGTGCCGAACGGGTAACGGTGCTCGCGGGCGGTCATCGGCTTGAGCGGACCCACCTCGAGGGCGAGTTCCTCGCGGAGCTCGCGGCGCAGGGCGGTCTCGGGGGATTCGCCGGGGTCGATCTTGCCGCCGGGAAACTCCCACAGGCCGCCGAGTGTCTTGTGCGGCGGGCGTCTCGCGGCGAGCACCCGGCCCAAGCGGTCGGTAAGAACCAGGCAGGCGACGTCGGTCGCGGGGCGCTCGGTGCCGGCGGGCAGATCAGGAGACATCATTTCCGGTGCGGGTGAAGCCGTCGAGGGCGTCCTGGAATGCGGCTGGGTTCTGCCATGGCACACGGTGGCCCGCGCCGTCGATCACGAGATGGCGCGCATCGGGCATGATCGCGGCCGCTCGCCCGGCGAGGGCGGTGAATTTCGGATCCTCCGCGCCGGTGATCCAGAGCACAGGGATGCGGATCCCGGCGAGGCGGTCCCACAGCGGTTCCTGCGCGCCGAGCGACCAATCGAGAAAGGAGCGCGCGATTTCACGCCGGCGCTGCCGGAGGCGGGCGGCGCGGCGGTGCGGGTCGCCGCCGTCGCCGACCGCGCCGCCGGCCAGCACCGGCTGGGAGTTCCAATCGTCGAGAAACGCGGCCCAGTCGCCCGCCAGCGCGCGTGCCGCCAGGTCGGCGTCCGCCGCGAGCCGCGCGGCGCGTTCGTCCGCGTCCTCGAGGCCGGGGTGCGCGGAGACAATTACGGCACCCTGCCACGGCGAGGCATCGGCAAGCAGCGCGTGCAGCGCGAGCCGCCCGCCCATCGAGTAGCCGCACAACACCCGCCCGCTGCCGCGGGTCACCTCGCCCGCCGCCTCCGCCGAGAGCGCCTTGCCGAACTCCGGCAGCGGCATCGGGCGGCAGTCGAGAAACCTCCACAGGTCCACCGCCCGGGTGCCGGTGCCGCGCGCCGCGAGGGCCGCGCCGGTGTCGCGCCAATCCGCCGCCAGTCCGACGGCGCCGTGGAGCAGCCAGCACTCGACCGAGCCGGCCTCGCGTCTTTCGTCAGCGGTCTTTGAATAGCGGATCATTCCCCGTCCGGCCGCGTGAGGCCGTCGTCCATTTGTTCCATTTCCTCCATCATCCGCTCCAGGATTTCCTCGAACCCGCCGAACATCCCTCCGGCGGCGCCAAGCAGGACGGCGAACGACAGCACCATCAGGGCGAGGCCCAGCACCATCGGCCCCCAGTAGAGGATGGCCAGGAAAATGCCGATGCCGTCGAGCTTGCGGTGGTATTCGTATCCCGCCGGGCAGCACAGGGTGCGGTAGCCGACCCAGAGGTTGAGCAGCGGCACGAAAGCCCCGAGGATCCACCACCGGCTCATGCCCAGATTGGTGAACCGCAGCAACCAGACGTAGATGACAAACCCGAAGAGCACCAATGCCGCGATCCCGGAAAGCAGCGGCAGCACCGCCGCATCATCCGGGTTTTCCAGGTCGAGGAGAATCTCCGTCAACAAAACGATGGCGGCGGCGAAAATGAAAGGCAGCACCCAGGTCGCGAAAATGTAAACCCGGCGGGTCGCGCCGGGCCATTTCGCCGTGCGGAGTTCGCGCTCGAGCTCGGTCTCGCTCAGTTTCGATTCCTGGCGCGGCGGCTGATACGGCGATTTCCCGGTGGGCGCGGTGTTTTCTGCGGATCCGTCGGCCGGTTTCCGGTCAAAGAGCCCCTCGACTTCACCGGCGGGCACCCACTGGTCCATGCCCTGGGTCCAACAATGGTCGTAGCGCGGGTTCAATTGGCGCGCGGCCGCCATTTTTTCGAGTTGTTCGCGACTCACCGGCCCGGCGCGCTGGCCGTTCCGCGAGTAGAACCACACGCCGGATGTGTCTTCACTCACGGACCCCGGTTATCAGGCGGGGGCGGTGATGTCAAACCGCCGCCGGGGTATCGCACGGAGCCGCTGCCCTCAGAAGTCGAACCGGTAACCGACGCCCACGCTGTTGATGCCCCCGCGGTCGAAGACATGCCCGCCCGACTGGTGCAGCAGGAACAACATCGCCTGGTGCTCGGGATGCTCCGGCAGGCCAAAGGTCAGGGAGATCGGCCAGTTGAACTTGAGGCGCGACCGGCTGTCGTCCGGATGCCGTTGGATGTCCATCAGCGGCACCTTGTGCGAATAGGACAGGCCGATGCCCATCGAAAACGTGGTATGGAGGTGCTCGCTCCACGGGAAATCCACCCAGCGGACGTTGAACGAGACGTTGAGATCCGGGAACGGCGCGCGCGAATTCTCGTCGAAGATTTCCAGGGTGAACGGCAGTTCCAGCTGCGGTCGGAACGTGTGATCGCCGATGTTCCACTCCAGCTCGCCGAGACGGCGCGACGCGGTGAAAACATAGACCTCACCCCCGGCCGGGCCGCTGTTGACGTTGTATCTGGCGTTCAGAAAGTCGTCGATGTTGTTCGAGGTGATGAAGGCCACGCCGATCTCAAACGCCCAATCGCGTCTGTCGCCGCCGGATTCATGGGGGATGAACGTGATCGAGGCCCGCGCGGGGAGCGCCGCAAACATGGCGAGGGCGGCGAGGGTGGCGGATCGTTTCATGACGTGGGCGGACCGGTGCTTTACGGCGCACCGCCGCCGGATAGCGGGAGCGGCCCGGACGGTCAACAAGACAATCGCAAGTCGCGTTCAAGATGCCCGCCGGTTTCACACCGTCATCCCCGCCATCGAAACGGCCCCGGCGGGAAATTCGCCGCTGCTGAGCCCACTCTCGGGCCGGGTTTGGTCTCGGTCGTTTACACCGGAGGATCCGCGTGTTAATGAAATATTGTGAAATACGACCAACTCCTGCGGCCTCGAACATCCGAATCCACCCGCCGCCTGTGAAACCCGTTCCCATTGAAAACCTGATGCAGCATGCCGACGCGCTCTACCGGTTCGCCCTCTCGCGGGTCGGGGACCACCATGCCGCGGAGGATCTGGTACAGGATTGTCTCACGGCGGCGTGGCGGCGGATCGACTCGTTCGACGGCCGGTCGTCCCTCGGCACCTGGCTCACCGGCATCATGAAATTCAAGGTCATCGATCACTTTCGCAAATCCAAACGCACGCCCACCGATCAGGCCGCTCATGCCGACGACGAGGACGAACCCGGCCGGGATCCCGTGGACCGGCTGTTCAACTCCCAGGGGGCCTGGAAGGTCGATCCGAACCACGGACTGGAAATGCTCGCAACCTCGCCGGATGACTCGGCCTCCCGCAACGAGCTCATGGAGTGGGTGCGTTTCTGCATGGATGAACTACCGGACCGCCTCCGCACCCTGTTCACGCTGCGGGAGGTTGACGGCCTCGATGTTCCATCGGCCGCCTCCGCCGCCGGGGTCACCAAAGGCAGTGCCGCCGTGCTGCTCACCCGTTCCCGCCAGCGCCTTCGCCTTTGTCTCCAGGAACACGGAATCCGGTCATGAATCACGGCAAGCCTGTCCCGCCGCCGCCCGTCACCTACCGGATGATGCAGGCGGTGATGTGCCCCATCCTCAAGATGCTCGGCCTCTGCTGCCGCAGCGCCTTCCACCTCTGCAACGAGCGAATGGATCGCGAACTCACCAGGGGCGAATCCATCCGGCTCCACATCCACCTCATGATGTGCGGCCTCTGCCGCCGCCTGCCCGGCCAGTTCGAGGCCATGCGCACCCTTGCCCGCGCCGCCTGCGAACACGAGCATGAACCCGATCCGGCCTACGGTTACGAATCCCTCTCCGAGGAGGCCAGGACGCGCATCGCGAAACACTTGGAAAACCAAGCCCCCAAAACCTAAGCCGCCAAACCGGAAAATAACCCGGAAAAACAAGGAAGCCCCCCCCTCAAGCACCAGTCGGCCAACCGCCCGCCATTTCAATCCTTGTCCCGGCCGGGACAAGGATTGAAATGGGAGCACACCGTGCATCCTCCGCCAGCAGCCCGTTCGCCATGGATGGCATCCATCCTGGAAATCCGAACCATCCGACCCACCCCAACCCGATTCCGGGACGATTTTTTCCACCGGTTGTTAAGACCGGCGGAAATCCGGCGACTCATGCGGGAAGACCCGTTCAATTTCATTCATGACACCACCATCCGCCACCCCCGCCGAATCCGCCACCCGCGAGCGCTACGCCGCGGCCGCCGCCGAACCCGAAGCCGCGCTCTGCTGCCCGGTCGATTACGACCCGCAGTATCTCAAGGCCATCCCCTCCGAGGTCATCGAAAAGGACTACGGCTGCGGCGATCCCTCGAAATTTCTCCAGCCGGGGGAAACCGTGCTCGACCTCGGTTCCGGCACGGGGAAAATCTGCTTCATCGCCTCCCAGGTCGTCGGCCCCGGCGGCAAAGTCATCGGCGTGGACATGACCGACGACATGCTCGGGGTCGCCCGCCGCAACGCGCCCGTCGTCGCGGAAAACATCGGCCACGCCAACGTCGAGTTCCGCAAGGGCCGCATTCAGGATCTCGCCCTGGACCTGGAAATTCTCGACCGGGAACTCCGCAAAAAACCCATCGCCGACGCCGACTCCTTCCTCGCCGCCGACGCACTCGCCGCCGAACTCCGCGTCAAGCACCCGCTCGTCGCCACCGACAGCATCGACGTTGTGGTTTCCAACTGCGTGCTCAATCTTGTGGAGACCCACCTCAAGCGCCAGCTCTTCGAGGAAATCTTCCGCGTGCTGAAAAAAGGCGGCCGCGCCGTGATTTCCGACATCGTTTCCGACGAGGAAATCCCTCCCCACCTTCAGGACGATCCCCACCTCTGGAGCGGCTGCATCAGCGGAGCCTACACCGAGGAGGGATTTCTCAAAGCCTTCGAGGAGGCCGGTTTCCACGGCATCGAAATCCTCAAGCGCGACGACGACCCGTGGCAGACCGTCGAGGGCATCGAGTTCCGCTCCGTCACCATCCAGGCATGGAAGGGCAAACAGGGGCCGTGCTTCGAGCGCAACCAGGCCGTCATCTACAAAGGCCCGTTCAAGAGGGTGCTCGACGACGACGGCCACGCCCTCGAACGTGGCAAGCGCCACGCCGTCTGCGACAAGACCTTCCATCTCTACCGCCGGCCACCCTACCGCGATCACTTCGCCTTCGTCGAACCGCTCGCCGGAATCCCGGCGGAGGACGCAAAGCCCTTCGATTGCTCCCGCCCCCGCGAGCGCCACCCGAAGGAAACCAAAGGCCACGACTACAACGCCACCACCGAAGCCGCCCGCTGCCGCACCGGCGGCGACGGTTCATCGTGCTGTTGAGTCCGGCCCGCACAACTTGGAAGCCGGTCTGGTGTAGCTCGCGCGAGTCCGGGGGGAACCCGCGCTGAATCGCAGATCCGGACCGGCTTCCACACTTTATCCCAAAACCAACCAACCAACCACGAACCACCCCATGAAACACATCCCGATCATCGCACTGCTCACGCTCGCCGTGTCCACTCCACCGCTTTTATCCGAAGAGGAACCGCCCGCCCACCTCGAAGCCGGCGACCCCACTCCCGAGGTCGTCCTGCGCGACGCCGACGGCGGGGAATACAACCTTCGCGAACACATCGCCGAACAACCCGCCGTCCTCATCTTCTACCGCGGCGGCTGGTGCCCTCTCTGCAACACCCACCTCATGGCGCTCGGCGGGATCAAGGAAAAGCTCGCGGAAAGCGGCCGGCAAATCCTCGCCATCAGCCCCGACCAGCCCGCGAAGATCAGGGAAACACCCGACCGGGAAAAACTCGGCTACACCCTGCTCTCCGATTCCGACATGACCGCCGCCAAGTCCTTCGGGGTCTCCTTCCAGGTTCCCGGCGAGGAAGTCAGCCGCCTCAAAACCGAGTTCGACATCGACATCGAAGCCGCCTCCGGAAAAACCCACCACAAGCTGCCTCATCCCGCCGTCTTCGTCGTCGGCAAGGACGGTGTGATCCGCTTCGCCCACGTGAACCCGGATTACACAGACCGCCTCGATCCCGAAGCCATCCTCAAGGCCGCCAACGAATGATCCCGACCATGAAATCCATCCCCGCCCTCGCAACCCTGCTCATCGCGGCAATCCCGTCGCTCTCCGTCGCGGAGACGCTCCGCGTGATCGGCTCCACCACGGTCAACCCGGTCGTCGCCGAAGCCGCCGAAGTCCTCCGCGAGGAAGCCGGGCTGACCATCCGGGTGGACACCGCCGGTGGCAGTTCTGGTGGCATCCACGCGCTTGGCGCGGGCCGCTCCGACATCGCCATGTCCTCGCGTCCGATCACCGAAGCCGACCGCGAAAGATACCCATCGGTCCGGTTCGATTCCCACCGGGCCGGTGAGGACGCTTTGGCGCTCATTGTTTCGCACGACGTCTGGCAGGGAGGGGTGAGGGCGATCGACCGCGAACAGATGCAAGCCATCTACGAACGCAAAACCACCAACTGGAAATCCCTCGGCGGACCCGACCGCCGCATCGCCTTCTTCAACAAGGAACCCGGTCGCGGCAGTTGGGAGGTGTTCGCCGACTGGCTCTACGGCAAAGCCGAAAACTCCCCGCCCGTCGCCCACCCGGAAGTCGGAGCCAACGAGGAAGCCCGCACCAAGGTCGCCGCCACCCGCGGGGCCGTATCCCAACTCTCCGCCTCGTGGGTCGATGGTGAAACCATTCACGCCCTCGCCATCACCGGCGACGACGGCCAACCCGTCGAACCCACCCACGAACACATCACCGATGGCAGCTACCCGTTGAACCGCACCCTGTGGCTCATCACCGACGGACCTCCCCAAGGAGCCGCCAAGCGACTCATCGACTTCATCCAATCGCCACGCGGCCATGAGATCGTGAAAAAACACGGATACCTGCCACCCATGTAGGCGCTGCCGCGGAACCGCGATGAACCACCAACCCAGCACCGCCCCTCATTCCCACCAACGGGCACCCGTGAAATGCACGCTCTTCCCCACGGCCGTCTCACCTGGCAAAAACGCCGACCGCCCGATGCGGTCGTGTTCACCTGTCTCGCGGCGGCGGCTCTCTTTCTCGCCCTGCTCGGATTCACCCTGATCCTGTGGGTGCGCGAGGCCTGGCCCGCCATCCGCGCCCACGGCGGGGAAATGCTCACCAGCGGCGAATGGTTTTACCGGCATCAACACTTCGGCGCACTCGCCATGATCTACGGCAGCGCGGTGGTTTCCCTGCTCGCCCTCCTCCTCGCCGCCCCCGTCGCCTTCGCCACCGCCATCTTCATTTCCGAATGGCTGCCACACACCTTGCGCCCATGGGCCAAGGCCGCCGTCGAATTCCTCGCCGCCATCCCCTCCGTCATCTACGGCCTGCTCGGCATCATGTTTCTGCGCACCTGGATGGCGGATTGGCTGGCACCGTTCGATCCGCTCAGCGGCGACATGCTGCTCACCGCCGCCGTTCTCCTCGCCGTGATGATCCTGCCCACCGTCACCACCTTTGCCGAAGATTCCCTTCGCGCGGTCCCCGCCGCCCAGCGACTCGCCGCCCGCGGCCTCGCCCTCAACCGCACCCAAACCATCCACCGCATCGTCCTCCCGCAGGCATGGCCCGGCATGATCGGTGCCGCCCTGCTCGGCCTTGGCCGCGGCCTCGGTGAAACCATCGCCGTCTTCCTGATCATTGGGCGCCTCGACAACCGCCTGCCCGAATCCCTCCTCGACCCCGCCCCCCTCATCGAACCCGGCCAGACACTTACCAGCAAACTCGGTGGCCCCGAAACCCATATCGCCATGGGCGATCCGCTCCACTGGGGAGCCATCCTCACCCTCGGCCTCATCCTACTCGTCCTCACCACCCTCTTCGTTTCCCTCGGGAATCTTCTGCTGCGCAAAAATCCAGCCCACCCATGAAAAAAGCGCTCCAACTCCTCTCCGCACTTACCACCGGCTCAGCCGCCGCCGGGGTTCTGCTGCTGGCCGGTGCACTTGCCTTTGTGCTCATCACCCGTGGTTCCGCGGCCATTTCCCCCGCGTTTCTCACCCAGGAAACCCGCGAGGCCGGAGCCTCCGGCGGCATCCTCTGGCAGATCGCCGGCACCCTCATCCTTGTCGCCACCGCAGCACTCGTCGCACTGCCATTCGCCACCGCACTCGGCATTACCCGCGCCTGGTTGCTGCCGCCGCAAAGCCGGCCAGCCCGCGTCCTCGGCTTCATCCTTCAACTGCTCAATGCCGTGCCCTCCATCCTGCTCGGCATCCTCGGCCTCATCCTTTTCACCGGCATGCTGGGCTGGGGGAAATCCTGGCTCGCCGGGGGTGTTCTGTTAGGCATCATGATCGTGCCCACAGCCGCCGTCATGCTCGCCAACCGCATCGAGAGCCTGCCTCGCGGCCAGCTCGATGCCGCCGCCGGACTCGGGCTGCGGCGCGGCCACATCATCCGCTCCATCATCCTTCCCCAAAGCGCCGCCGCCCTGCTCAGCGGCATGCTTCTCGGTCTCGCCCGCGCCGCCGGGGAAACCGCCCCCATCCTCTTCGTCGCCGCCGTTTTTTCAGGAGCCACCATCCCCACCGGCATCCACGAACAACCCGTGCTCGCCCTGCCATACCACATCTTCGTGCTGGCCCAGGATTCCTTCCAGGAGGCCAGCCGCACCAACCTCTGGGGCGCCGCCCTCGTGCTCGTCACCCTCGTCTCCCTGCCCGCGCTCGCCGCCATCCCGATGCGCCACAAACTCCACAACGCCGCCGACCATGCCTGACCCCATCCTCGACATCCGCGACCTCACCATCACCGCCCGCCGCAGGCTGATTCTCGACCGGGTTTCCCTGCAAGCCCGCCGCGGCCAGGTGCTCGGCATCATCGGCCCCTCCGGCGTCGGCAAAAGCACCCTGCTGCGTGCCATCAACCGCATGCTCGAACTCCAGCCCGGCTACCGCGTGAAAGGCGAAATTCGTTTCCACGGCCACGACATCCACGACGCGGATGTGGATCCCGACACCCTGCGCCAACGCATCGGCATGATCTTCCAACAACCCGTCGTCTTCCCCACCACCATCGCCAAAAACGTCCTCTTCGGAGCCGCCCGACTCCGCCGCCTCGGAAAATCCGAACGCGCCGCACTGCTCGATTCCTCGCTCCGCGAAGCCGCCCTCTGGCATGAGGTCAAAGACCGCCTCCACGACTCCGCCCTGCGCCTCTCCATCGGCCAGCAACAGCGCCTCTGCCTCGCCCGCGCCCTCGCCCTCGATCCCGAAGTCATTCTCATGGACGAACCCACCAGCGCCCTCGATCCCAAGGCCACCGAAGCCATCGAAGAACGAATCCTCGCCATGAAAGCCACCCGCTGCGTCGTCCTCGTCACCCACAATCTCGACCAAGCCCGCCGTGTCACCGACTGGGTCGCCTGCCTCTGCGCCGACAATGGCCACGGCGAACTCCGTTTTTCCAGTTTCCCAAGGGACGGGCGCGCGTCCGCCATGCTTTCCGAAACATCCTGTTGGGCATCCTCAACGCCCTCGTCACTACGCTTGTTTTCGTCGGTCTCTGGTGGACGGCGGCGGCTTGGGCGGATAGCCATTCTTTCGGCCTGCTCCGCTGGATGACGCTTCCCGCATGGATTGAATGGCTCCTTGCCATCCTGCTTTTCGACGCTTGGACTTACTACTGGCATCGCATCAACCACCGCGTTCCCTTCCTCTGGCGCTTCCACCGCGTCCACCACTCGGACCCGCACATGGACGTCACCACCGCGAACCGCTTCCACACCGGGGAAATCGTCATGTCCTCCATCCTGCGCATCCCGTTGATCATCCTGCTGGGTGCAAGCATCGAACAACTCGCCCTCTACGAACTGCTCATGTTCGCCGTGGTCCAGTTCCACCACGCCAACATCAGCGTTTCCGAAAGGTGGGATCGCGTGCTGCGCCTGTTCATCGTCACGCCCTACATGCACAAAGTCCACCACTCGCGCTGGCAGCCGGAAACCGATTCCAACTACTCCTCGCTTCTCTCCATCTGGGACCGTCTTTTCCGCAGCTTCCGCATCAACGAAAAGCCCGGCTCCCTCCGCCTCGGCCTCGACGAATTCGACAGTCCCGCCGATCAAACCATCCCCGGCATGCTCAAGACACCCGCCGTGAAAGTGAAACAACCGAAGGAGAAAAAAACTCACCATCCATGAATGCTCCCACAGAAAGCACAAATTTCACAAATTGAATGAAACCCACATCTCACAATTTGTGCCCTTTGTGCCTCTTGTGGCAAAATCCTCCAGCCAACACCCATGACATCCCCATCCGAAAAAACCGAACCCGCCATCGCCTTCATCGGCGGCAGCGGCCTCTATCAGATCGACCCGCTTGAAGACCCGGTCGCCCACGAAATCACAACCCCCTTCGGCGATCCCTCCGGCCCCGTCGTCGAAGGCCGGCTTGGCGGTCGCCGCGTCTGCTTTCTCCCGCGCCACGGCCACGGCCACCGCCTGCTCGCCCACGAAATCAACCACCGCGCCAACATCTGGGCGCTGCGCTCGCTCGGCGTCCGCTGGGCCGTCTCCATCACCGCCGTCGGCAGTCTCCGCGAGCGATACGCCCCGCGCCACGCCGTTGTCCCACACCAACTCGTGGACCGCACCGGCCGCGCCCATGAATTCACGTTCTTCGGCCACGGCATCGCCGCCCACATCGGCTTCGCCGACCCCTACTGCCAGCCGCTCCGCGAAATCCTGCTTGAGAAATCCGCCGCCGCCGGAGCCACCGTCCACGACGGCGGCATCTACACCTGCATGAACGGCCCGGCCTTCTCAACCCGCGCCGAGGCGAAAATGCACCGCGACCTCGGCTTCGACCTCATCGGCATGACCAACGCCCCCGAGGCCCGCCTCTGCCGCGAGGCCGAGATCGCCATGGCCACGCTCGCCTTCGTCACCGACTACGATTGCTGGAACCACCACGAGGCCGCCGTCGATGTCGCCGGCGTCATCGAAAACCTCATGGCCAACGCCGGCCTCGCCAAATCCCTCATCCCCGCCATCACCTCCGCCATCCCGGACACCCCCGGCTGGCCCGAACACCACGCCCTCGACACCGCCATCCTCACCCCGCGCGAGCACTGGCCCGCCGGGCGCGTCACCGATTTGGAACCGCTTCTCCGTCGATTGGCATCCGGCTCATCCGCTTGATGCTCCCGCCCTCTCCCGGCAACGGGAAAGCGCGGAACACCGCCATTGTCATTCCCCGGCCGATGGATGACCGGAGATATCGGCCGCCGCCAGCAAGGCCACTCCAAGGAGCAACGCCGCCAGCCCGAGCAGCAACGCCACCGAAACACCCTGCTGCCCGGCCACACAGCAAAACCAGAGCACCGGGAAGGCGACATAGGCGGCGTCATAGGCGGCGATCGTTTCGCTCGCCCGTGCCCCCCGGTGGTGGGCCAGCTGGGTCATCCCGAAGGCGAGTCCGGCCCCGAGGAAGCTTGTTGCAAACAGGAAGATGCCGAAACCCGTCGAGGGGAGGAAGGCGGGAGCCTCGCCGTCGAACTGCGCGATCCCTTTCAGCAGCGAGTCAACCGCCAGATAGAACCCGCCCAGGCCGCCAAGCAGCCAGCCGCCGCGCAACCCGGCGCGGATCGCCACCCACACAACCCCGAGTCCGACGCCTGCCGCCACGAGAATGCCCGCCGGATTCACCGTGTTCATCGCGGGCGGAGGCACGGCCAGGATGTGCCTCGCCAGCAGCGCGACACCCGCAATCAGCAGAAACGCTCCCAGGTAATCGCGCCTGCCAGGGCAGTGCCCCAGCTTCCGGCAGGAAAAAACGAGCAGCACCAGCAGCCCGGTGGCGTAAACCGAGGTGTAGAAAACGGTCGGAGCAAAACGATTCGCCACAACCACCCAGAGCGGCGCGCTCAGGTTCAACACCGTTCCCAGAATGAAAAGTCGCCGCGCTTCCATGGCCCGCCCCGCCGCCCGGCGGAAAAAGGAAAGGCGCAGGATTCCCTGGGAAAGGTGGATCACCGCCGAACCGACCACTCCGATCAAAATGGCGATCCATGCTCCGCTGTCCGCGATCATTCCGGTCGTTATCATGCCCGCCACCCTGTGAGCAAGGCCTGCCGCCCGGCAGGGCGGTTTTCGTCCGGCCGGACCTTGAACGGAAATTCCCGTTAAGATCCCGGCGGTGCGGACGACTCACCTGAGCAACCCAACAACATCCACCGCTTATGAAATCCATCCATTTTATCATCTCCGCCGCCGCTGTCCTGCTCGTCGCGGGTGCGACGTCCCAGGCCCGGGATTTCGATCACTCCCACAAGGCCCTCACCGAGGTTCTCGAAACCCATGTCCATGGAGCCAGGGTCGATTACCCCGCGCTCAAGCAATCCCCGGACAAACTCAACGGATACCTCGACACGCTCGCAGCCGTCACCAGATCGGAATACGACGCCTGGAACCGTGAACAGCAGATGGCCTTTCTCATCAACATCTACAACGCCGCCACCCTCAAACTCATCATCGACAATTACCCGGTCTCCGGCATCCGCCGCATCGGCGGTCTCTTCGGCCTCGGCAGTCCCTGGAAAATGGACATCGTCCGCATGTTCGGGGAGAAAGTCACCCTCGACCACGTCGAGCACGAGGTTTTGCGTCCCGATTTCAAGGAACCGCGCATCCACTTCGCCGTGAACTGCGCGTCCATCGGCTGCCCGGATCTCCGCAAGGAGGCCTTCCGCGCCGCCGATCTCGAAAACCAGCTCGAGGAACAGACAAAAGCGTTCCTCAGGGACCGAACCCGCAACCGCCTCGACATCGAAAACAGAACCCTCCATCTCTCTCGGATTTTCGACTGGTATGAGGAGGACTTCGTCGAGGCATCCGGCAGCGTCGCGAACTTCGTCGCCCCGTATTTCACCGAACGCGAACGGGCCTTCATCGAGCAGGGCGACATCCGCATCCGTCACACCAGATACGACTGGGATCTCAACGACCGCTGATGCCACACGACCCCGGCAAACCATCACCAGCACCCCGCTTGCCGTCACCGACAAATACTCCGGCGAAACGCCGACAACCCCCAAGCAAAACACACACCCGAAACAACCCCCATGAACACCACCAACAAAACCACCACACGCAAGCAAGCCCTCGACGGATTCGGCCCGATTCTCATCAAACAGGGCTACGACTGGATCGAAATCGAAAAGGTCGCCGCCGCCACCCATCTCGATCCCGACGCCCTGAAGGCCGAGTTCCCCAGCAAGGCCCTGCTCTGCGAGGCCTGGATGGAGGAAACCGAGGACTCCTCCCGCCGCCACCACGAGGAGCTGCTGAATTCCGACCGGTCGGCCCGCGAACTGATCGACCATTACTTCCGCGAATTGGAAAGCTTCATGCAACGCCACGAGTTCGGGGGCTGCCCGTTCAGCAACACCGCCGGCGCGCTCCGCGGCCGCTCCGAACCCCGGATCGAACGCCGCATCGCGGAGCACAAGGAGGAACTGCGGCGGTTCTTCCGCCGCGTCTGCGAACGCGAAAGCCTGCAGTCGGGCATGCTCGCCGAGTCCCTCTTCCTGATCTACTCCGGCGCCACCACCGAGTCGTCGAGTCTCCGCAGCCTCGAGCCGGTCAGCGCAGGCCGCCAGGCCGCGCTCTCCCTCCACGACCTCCACGCCGTCGCCTGAATCACCCGCAAAAAACGAACAAACCCGCAACACACTCATGAAAATCCACCTGCCGGTCCTTACCATCGCCCTCGCGCTCGCCACCGCCGCCTGCGCCGAAGACACCCTCAACGACTTCAAGCTCACCGACCTGCTCATCGAGCGGGACGCCATCAAATCCGGCGGCCCGCCGCGCGACGGCATCCCGTCCATCGACGAGCCCAAGTATATCGCCCCCGACGAGGCCGGTTTCATGCGGGACGACGACATCGTCCTCAGCTACACCCACGACGGCAAAACCCGCGCCTACCCGCTGCGCATCCTCGTCTGGCACGAGATCGTCAACGAAACCATCAACGGCAAGCCCATCCTCGTCACCTACTGCCCGCTCTGCGGCACCGCCATGATCTTCGACCGCGAGGTCGGCGGGAAGGTCCGCTCCTTCGGCGTCTCCGGCCTGCTCTATCAGAGCGACGTCCTGATGTACGACCGCGAGGACGAATCCCTCTGGTCCCAGCTCGGCATGAAGGCCGTGAGCGGCCCGCTCTCCGGCACCGAACTCGAATGGCTGCCCAGCGGGCACCTCACCTGGAAGGCGTGGAAATCCAAACACCCCGGTGGCGAGGTTCTTTCCACCGACACCGGACACCGCCGGAACTACCACGGCAGGGCCTACGCGGAATACTTCGACAGCCCCGGCATCATGTTCCCCGTCCCCCGCCACAACCAGGCGCTCCCCGACAAGGACTGGGTCGTCGGCGTCGTTGCCGATGACGGCAGCGCCGTCGCCTTCCCCATCGACCATCTCGAAAAAACGACCCAAGCCACCCACGACGGCGTCACCCTCGAATTCGACCCCGCCTCCCGCCTCGCCACCGCTACCGGCGAAGACGGCGGGGAGCTTCCCACCGTCACCTTGTTCTGGTTCGCCTGGCAGGCCTTCTTCCCCGAAACCACCCTTTGGCAGCCATGATCCCCCTCACTGCGACCGCATCTTCCATCCCACTCCGACCTTTCAATCCTTGTCCCGGCCGGGACAAGGATTGCGTGATGCATGCTGACGCGATTTTTCCTTCCGCCCCATGCCGCTCATGTTCATGAATCGCCAATGAAGCGCCCGCGAGACGTCCTCATCGTCATGACCCGCCTGCCGCGCGAGGGTCACAACAAAACGCGCCTCATCCCCGCGCTCGGCCCGGCCGGTGCGACCGCCCTGCACGAGCGCATGGCCCGCCACACCATCGGCCGGGCCGCGGCATTCACCATGCTCCATCCCGCCGTTTCCCTGCGCGTCCTCGTCGATGGCGGCACGCCGCGGCAGGCCCGCGCCTGGCTGGGCGGCGGCCGCTTCCGCAAACAGGAATCCGGCGACCTCGGCCGGCGTCTGGAAGCCGCCGTCTCCCGTGCCTTCGCGGATGGCGCGCGCCGCGTCGTCGTCATCGGCACCGATTGCCCCGCGCTCGACGAATCCACCCTCGCTGCGGCGTTCGAGGTCCTGGATCGCGCCGACCTCGTCTTCGCCCCCGCACTCGACGGGGGCTACACCCTCGTGGGCTTGTCCGGCCCCTGCGCCGCCATTTTCCACGACATCGACTGGGGAGGCCCCGACGTCCTTCGCCAGTCGGTCGATGCCGCCGCCCGTTCGCGAAAAAGCGTCCGTCAGTTGGAACCGATGGCCGATGTCGATCTCCCAGGTGATCTGCCCGCCGCCGAAGCCGCACTCGCCTCCGGCGAAACCCTCTCCATCATCATCCCCACCCTCAACGAGGAAAAAGCGCTTCCGCCCCTGCTCGACGCATTGCTCGCCGCGCGCCCGCACGAAATCCTCATCGCCGACGGCGGCAGCACCGACGCCACCCGCCAAACCGCCGAACGCCCCGGCGTGAAAGTCCTCGCCACCCCGCCGGGCCGGGCCGCGCAAATGAACCACGCGGCCGCGCGCGCCGCCGGCGAATTCCTCCTCTTCCTCCACGCCGACACCCGCCCCCCGCCGGATTTCCCGGAACTCGTCACCCGCACCCTGCAAACTCCCGGCACCAGCGCCGGTGCCTTCCGCTTCCAGTTCGACGGCTCGCACCCCGCCACCCCGCTCGTCGAATCCCTCGTCCACCTCCGCTGCCGCCTGCGCCGGCTGCCCTACGGCGACCAGGGGCTCTTCCTCCGCCGCTCGCTCTTCCACCACCTCGGCGGCTTTCCCGAATGGCCGGTCATGGAGGATTACCAATTCGTCCGAACCTTGAAAAAATCCGGGCGCGTCCGCATCACCGCGTCAGCCGCCATCACCTCGTCCCGCCGCTGGCAAGACAACGGCCTCGTCCGCACCTTTCTCCGCCACCAGCTCATGATCGCCGCCCACCACCTCGGCGTCCCGCCCGCCCGCATCGCAACAATGCGCCCGTAGCGTTTCAAAAACACGCATCGCGTGTTAAGACTCCCGCCAATGCCGCCGACTGCCATCTGTCATGATGAAATTCCAAATCCACACACCCGACACCGCTCCCGAAGCTTCCCGCCCACTCCTCGATCAAGTTCAGCAGGACTACGGCTTCATCCCCTCCGTCTATGGAAAGTGAACCCGGAAACAACAACTTCCACCCCATGAAAAGCATCACAGCCCGCCAACTCATCCTGCCGTCCCTGGCCGCCGATGCCCTCGCGCTCGGCACCCAATGGATCTACAACCCGTCTGCCATCGACCGCCTCCACCCCGAAGGCGTCCGCGAATACGGCGCGCCAAACGGCAAATACCATCCCGGAAAATCCGCGGGCGACTTCACCCACTACGGCGATCAGACCCTGATCCTGCTGAAAAGCCTGCTGCTGCGCGGCGGCTTCGACGCGAAAGGCTGGCGGGAGGATTGGCTGCGCTTCTGGAAAACCGATCCGCCAACCTACCGCGATGGCGCCACCAAGGCCACGCTCGGCTTCCTCGGGCGCGGCGACGGCGCCCCATCGGAAAGCAACGACCTCTCCGGCGCCTCGCGCATCGCACCGTTGCTTGCCGCCCTCGCGGGCGAGCCGCTGGAAACCCGCATCGCCGCCGCCCGCGCCCAAACCGCGCTCACCCACGGCGACCGCGCCACCATCGACACCGCGGAATTCTTCACCCGCGCCGTGGACGCGATCTCGTCCGGCAAATCACTCCCGGACGCGCTCGATGCCGCGGCAGCCGCGCCATACGAAGATCTCGATGCGCGGGATGTCCTCAACCGGGTGAAATCCTCGCTCCACCTGGATGACCGGGCCGCGGGCAAGACATTCGGCCTCACCTGCCACACGCCCGAAGCCTTCCCGCTCAGCCTCTGGTTCCTCCTCCGCTACCCGGACCAACCGCTCGAAGCGATCATCCGCAACACCATGGCCGGCGGCGACAACGCCGCGCGCGGCATGACCATCGGCCTCCTCATGGGAGCCGCCCACGGCATCGGCTGGCTGCCGCCGGAATGGGGCGAAGGGCTGCGCGCCCGTGATGAAATCGACGCGCTTCTCACACTGCTGGAGCCTGCCTCCGGAACCTCGCAAAACACCATCCGCATTCCCCACCCCGACGGACACGACCTCGACGCCGTCCTCGAATTCCCCGTCGGCCTGCCGCGCGCGTTCGCGTTGTTCGCACATTGTTTCACCTGCGGAAAAAACCTGCCCGGAGCCACCCGGATCTCACGGGCGCTCGCCCGGCACGGCATCGCCACCCTGCGCTTCGACTTCACGGGCCTCGGCGGCAGCGAGGGCGACTTCGCGGGCACCAGCTTTCGCTCGAACGTCGCCGACCTCCGGGTTGCCGCCGATTGGCTGCGCGAAAACCACCGGGCTCCCGCGCTGTTGATCGGCCACAGCCTCGGCGGCGCGGCGGTGCTCGCCGCCGCACCCTCCGTCCCGGAAAGCAGGGGGGTCGCCACCATCGGCGCGCCCGCCCATCCCGCGCACGTTTTGCACCTGCTGGGCGATGACGTGGAAAACATCCGCGAACATGGCGAGGCCGTCGTCACACTCGCCGGGCGCAAGTTCACCATCGGCAGCCGTTTCCTCGACGACATGGAAAACCTGGGCCATGAGGACACCATCGCCCGCCTCGACCGCGACCTCCTCATCCTCCACAGCCCCACCGACGAGATTGTCGCCATCGAACATGCCGGGAAAATCTACTCCGCCGCACGCCACCCCAAGAGTTTCCACTCCCTCGCCGGAGCCGACCACCTGCTCTCGGCGCCCGGGCAAGCCGGATACGCCGCCGGTGTCATCGCCGCCTGGAGCGAACGATTCGTGTGAGCGCATGCGCCGGAAGCCCGGCGATCAAACGAAACGGTGCGCCCCTCTCAGAAACTCAGCGTTTCCCATTCCGGGCTTTTCAGGAACCTGGTGAGCGGAACCCCCATCGGCTTCACCTCGATCCCGAGGGATTCTTGGGCATGATGGTGATTGACGGCGCGGGCCTTTTTTTGCGGGCATGGCATTCCATGCATTCGGCGCGTTAAGAAAAACCGTTTCCCGGCGACTCATGTTTGTGCCGCGAAAGGCGCCAACTTCCTTCCGAAACCATGAAGCCGTCCTCCGATACAAACGCCAAATCACCCGACTCCCCAACCGACTCCGATCACAAATCCGCCGATATCCGAATGAACGAATCCACGCGGGAAAAACCACAAAACACTCCGGCTCCCGGCAGGAAATCCACCCCGGTGAAAATCATCGTCTTCCTCCTCGTCGCCGCCGCGGCCGTGATCGGTTACTGGCAGTTTGGCGACGCGATCACGCTCGAAAACCTCGCCGACCGGGAGACCGCGCTGCGCGAGGCCAAGGCGAACGCCCCGTGGCTCGTCTTCGGCACCGGCTTCCTCATCTATGTGCTCGTCACCGGTCTTTCGCTGCCCGGCGCCGCCGTGCTCACCATCGCCGCCGGCTGGTTCTTCGGCCTCTGGCAGGGCACGCTGCTCGCCAGCTTCGCCTCCACCACCGGCGCGACCCTCGCCTTCCTTTTCAGCCGTTTCCTTTTCCGCGACACCATCCAGCGGCGCTTCGGCGACCGCCTGAGGAAATTCAACGCCGCGCTGGAAAAGGAAGGGCCGTTCTATCTGTTCACCCTCCGCCTCATACCCGCCGTGCCGTTTTTCGTCATCAACATCGTCATGGGCCTCACCCCCATCCGCGCCCGGACCTTCTGGTGGGTCAGCCAGCTCGGCATGCTCGCCGGAACCATCGTTTTTGTCTATGCCGGAGCCGCCGTGCCCAGCCTCGCCGAACTCGCCGAACGCGGCATCGGCGGCATCCTGACAGACCAAGCCCCCACCATGCTCCCCGAGGACGAGCACAACCGAAAGCTCGTCTCCCACGTCCATCCCGCCGATTGGAAAAATCCGACGCCTTCCGGCAAATACAACCTCGTCGTCATCGGAGCGGGCACCGCCGGCCTCGTCACCGCCGCCGCCGCGGCCGGTCTCGGCGCGAAGGTCGCGCTGGTCGAACGCCACTTCATGGGAGGCGACTGCCTCAATGTCGGCTGCGTCCCCTCGAAGGCGATCATCAGTGCCGCCCGCGCGGCGGCCGCCGTGCGTGACGCCGGTGAATTCGGCGTCAACGTGCCGCCCGGCACCGGGGTTGACTTCGCGAAAGTCATGGAGCGCATGCGCAAACTCCGCAGCGACATCTCCCCGCACGATTCCGTGAAACGATTCTCCGACCTCGGCATCGACGTTTTTCTCGGCCAGGGCGAATTCATCGATTCATCGACGCTCTCCGTCGGCGACGCCAGGCTCGAATTCGCAAGGGCCGTGATCTGCACCGGCGCCCGCGCCTCGGCCCCGCCCATCGAAGGGCTCGACAGCGTCCCCCATCTCACCAACGAAACCCTGTTCTCGCTCACCGAACTGCCCAAGCGCATCGGCATCATCGGTGCCGGTCCCATCGGCTGCGAGATGGCCCAATCCTTCGCGCGATTCGGGGCCGAGGTATTCCTCGTTGAGTCCGCCCCCGGCATCCTGACCAAGGAGGATCCCGACGCCGCCGCCGTGGTGCAAAAACAGCTCGTTCGCGACGGGGTGAACCTCCTTTGCTGCGGCAAAGACCTCAAACTCTCGCCCGCCAGCGGCGGCGAGGGCGCGCGCCTGCAAGTTGAATCCGAAGGCAAGGGATACGACGTCACGGTCGATCAAATCCTCGTCGCCGTCGGCCGCGCCCCCAACATCGAAGGCCTGGGTTTGGAAAAAATCGGGGTCGAACACAACAAGCGCGGCGTCGTCATTGACGACCACTTCCGCACCACGAACAAGAACATCTACGCCGCCGGGGACGTCTGTTCGCCCTATCAGTTCACCCACGCCGCCGACTTCATGGCCCGCGCCGTCATCCGCAACGCCCTGTTCTTCGGCCGCGCGAAGCACAGCTCGCTGGTCATTCCGTGGGCCACCTACACCTCGCCCGAACTCGCCCACGTCGGCCTCAACCCCGCCGAAGCGGAGAAGCGCGGCATCGGGATCGACACCTTCACCCAGCCGATGTCCGGCGTGGACCGCGCCACCCTGGAGGGAGAGACCGACGGCTTCGTCCGCGTGCATGTGAAAAAGGGGACCGACAAAATCGTCGGCGCCACCATCGTCGCCGCCAACGCCGGCGACATGATCGGCTCCATCTCCATCGCCATGACCCAAGGCATCGGCCTCGGTTCCATCGCCAACTCGATCCACCCGTATCCCACGCAGGGCGAGGCCGTCCGCAAGGTCGGCGACCTCTACAACAAAACCCGCCTCACCCCTCGCGTCGCCTCGATCATGAAAACCCTCGCCGCATGGAGGCGTTAGGCGACCGGAGGGATCGGGCGCGTTGCATTCCGGCATCGCTCCAACAGGCTTGTGCTCCGATGAATGGTTCCCCACGTTTTACCCTGTCGCTCAAGCAATGTAATATCCCAATTCCAGTTATGGCAGAAATCGCAACATCACCCCTCGGCAGGCTCCGGCAGCTCGGCGAATTGATCGGCGGCATCTCACCGGCCGCCTACCGGCACCGGTGCGGGCTGCTGCCCGGCGGCACCGTCGGATCACACGTCCGCCACTGCATCGAATTCTATCAATGCCTTTTCCACGGTGTCGAAGCCGGCGAGGTCGATTACGACGCCCGGCAAAGGGATCCCGAAATCGAATCCGCGCGAGAGGCGGCGCTTCGCGAAATCCGCCGGATCGAATCATGCGACTGGCCGCGCGTCGAATCGCTTTCCCGCGACACGCCGTTGCGCGTGCGCGAGTCGGCCGACGCCTGGCACGCGTCGAGCTTGGGCCGGGAGCTGGGCTTTGCGGCGAGCCACACCGTCCACCACCTGGCGCTGATCGCCGTGCTGCTGCGCGACCACGACGACGCGGGCGAAATCCCGGAGCAAATCGGATTCGCCCCGTCCACGACCCGCCATGTGAACCGGCAATCCGACGATTGAGACGATGTGCACGATTTCATGGCTCGCCGGTGGCAATGATCTCACTGTCATGTTCAATCGCGACGAAAGTGTCGCGCGTCCCGCCGCTCCGCCGCCGGTCGTCCATGCGGGCCGGCGGCCCTTTCTCGCGCCACGGGATCCGGCGGGTGGCGGCACCTGGCTCGCGGTGCGCGCCGATGGAACGGTGCTGGCCCTGCTCAACAACTACCACGACACGGCGGACGTCGATGATCCGCTGAGCCGCGGCGGCATCATCTGGCAACTGGCCGGAGCCGCCGATCCCGACGCCGCGCGGGAGCGGATCGCCGCCTCACTGAACCGCTACCCGCCGTTCCACCTGCTCACCATCCGCTACGCCCGGGTGCGCAGGGACACATGGAACGGAAGGCGGCTCGAATCCTTCCGCGAACCGATGCCCCACGGCATGTTCACGACGTCCTCCGCTGCCGGCGCGCAGGTTGCGGCCGGTCGCCGCGCCGCGTTCGCGTCTTTGACCAACCGGAGGCGTCCGCTGACCGCGCGGCACCTGCGGATTTTTCACGACGGCTTCGGAATCGACGATCCGGCGGCGTCGGTCCGGATGGATCGCGGCGACCGCCGCACCGTCAGCCAGTCGCGGATTCGCGTGACATCCACAACCGCCCGGTTTTCCTACCGGATCTGCCACGGGCGCGAGCGAGCGCCGGACGAGTGGACGCATTCCGGGCTGACCCTCCAGCCACCCGCGCAATGAACAAGCCGCCGCCCTACATCGATCTCTCGGAAAAGCTCGGGGCCGCATGGCTGCGTCCGCTGCTGCCACTCGTCGGAAAACTCTCCGGTGTGAGCGCGGCCAACCGGCTGCGGGTCGATCTCGGGCCGCACCATGAAAGCGCCGACGCATTCGCCGAAGCCGCCCTGCGCGCCCTGCGCGTTTCCTGGCGGCTCGATGGCCTCGATCCGGCCGCCGGGCGTGAAACGGGCCGCGGCACCCTGGTGCTCGCGAATCACCCGACCGGCATCATCGAGGCCTTGATCGTCATGCGCGTGTTGGATCTCATTTCGCCCGGCAACTGGAAAATCCTCGCCAACAGCTGGGTGGCGGCAAAACCGGAGTTCTCCGCCCATGTGATCCCGCTCGACCCGTTCGCATGGGAAACAAAAGCGAAACTGAATCTCCGCGGCATGCGCGGCGCGGTCGGCATCCTGAAACACGGCGGTGTGGTCGGCGCGTTCCCGTCCGGCCGCGTCGCCGCCAGAACCGACGCCGCGGGGCGCGCGATCGACGAACCATGGTCCGGTCACCTCGTGAGGATCGCCCGCGCCAGCGGCGCGCGGATCCTGCTCGTCCACATCCCGCTGTCTCCGGGACTTCTGTTGCGCGCCACCCCGCTCCGCTTCCCCATGCTGCGCTCGCTGCTCCTGCCCCGCGAAGCCATGCGAAGACGACGGCACGGGACGCTCCGCGTCACCCTGGCCCCCGCTCCCGACCGGCTCCCGGAAAACCCCGCCCGGGCCGCCGACCTCCTTCACCAGTCATGCCATGAATCACCCGGAACCACCCCCGATTGAAAGCGGCCTCGCGCCGGAACTCATCCGCGGCGACGCCGAACGACTCGCGGCGTCCCCCGCCACCAGGATTCTCGACCGCGGGGATTTCGATCTCCTGCTTTTCGGCCGCGATGAAGCCCCGGCCCTGTTTCACGAACTCACCCGGCAGCGCGAGATCACCTTCCGCCATTCCGACCAGGGCAGCGGCAACCCGCGCGACGAAACCGCCGAGGACGCGTGGTACCGCCAACTCGTCCTCTGGGATCGCGCCAGGGGCGGGATCGCCGGGGCCTACCGCCTGGGCTTCACCGCCGACGTGCTGCCGCGCCACGGCACCGGCGGTATGTATCTCAGCCACATGTTCGACTTCATGCCGGACTTCTTCACCCGCGACGAACGCGCCGTCGAGCTGACCCGCTCCTTCGTGACGCCCGCCTATCAGAACGACCGCACCGCCCTGCCCCTGCTCTGGCGCGGGCTCGGCATCATCGTCAGCCGCGAAAACATCCGGCGGTTGTTCGGATCGGTGACGATCTCCTCCGACTTCAGCGACGACTCGCGCCGCATCATGACCTCCTGGCTCAAGCGGCACCGCGCGCACCCCCCCCCCCCCCCCCCCCCCCCC